>NZ_JAZEYD010000011.1:0-171915 GCF_037027805.1 Acinetobacter sp. 161(2023)
GCGAAAATTAGAAACTTATGACTTGAGCGTTCACTTTTGAATCAAACACCACATTAACATATTGTTTTATATCAATAATTATTTTAATTATTTATTTTTGATCTAAATAAGCCAGTATCATGCTCGACAATTCGCGCTTAAGTTGTTGTTCTGATATAAGAAAATTGTTCTGACTCACATATCTCATCATTGTAAAAAGCGTACTATTAATAATTACAAAGGATTTATGCTTCACCTGTTCGAAGTCCCACTGATGAGGATTTCTACTAAATGTATATAGCCCGACTTCAAAAAAATGCTTTTCTAAAATCTGAGCAGCTTGCGAATGGCTATAGTTATGCCAATGTTTCAGTACCTCTATAAAAAAACCATGATCGGCTTTTAATGCATTAAACCCTAACTCTATCGCTAAGGGGATGAGCAGGTCTAAAGGAATATTTCCCTGCTGCATAACCAGTTCTTTGAGTTGATTTCCCAATAGTTCGCTTTTACGGCGTAATAGTTCTTCTATGATTTGATCTTTATTCTCAAAGTATTGGTAAATCGAACCTACACTTACTCCAGATTTTTCTGCAATTTTAGGAGTCGTGGTATGTAGTAACCCATATTGGGCAATACAGTGTTGTGTCGCCTCTAAAATATGGTCAACAATAATTTTTGAACGCTGTTGCTGTGGGGCTTTTCTCATCAGTTTTTTATTCTTTAAATGCGAATTGAATGCGAATAATTATTCATATTAGCCTATTTGTTATTCAGTTCAATAAGTAAGTAACGATATGCAAACGATTAGCCCGACTCGACTTGCTTCTTTTAATGACATGCAAGACAGTAATTTCTTTACTCAGTTTTTAAATATCTGTTGCGAAAAACCAGCTCAACCGAACTATACAGAATATGTATCTTTACAACGTGCTCTTTGTGAAGGGGACGTTGAAATGGATAAGGTGATTGATTGGATTATGCAAAATCCCAAAGATCATCGCATGATTTTTGAGAAGATATTATTTCAAGGCCGCGATAACCTATTTGAGCCAGTACCTACAGAGTTAGAGAATTTCTTTAATTACATTGAACAAAAGCCTCAATGGTTAGACCAGCGCCAAATTGATGAGGCTATTAAATTTACTCATCGTTTAGGAATAAATAATGGTTTTATTCTTAGAGATTTATCTTTAATGGCAGGATACTTATATCCGGGATTTAATCAGCCCCTAATTTTAACGGGCGCATTAAAGAAACAGGCGGGTACTCGTTTAGCAGAAACTACAAAATGGTGGGTTGATATTACTGAACCTCAGGGGCTTTCTCTTTTAAGCTCAGGTTTCACGTCAACGATTTATGTTCGCTTTATTCATGCACTTGTTCGCCGACAATTAAAAAAGTCTGATCGTTGGGATAGTGAAATTTGGGGAATTCCACTTAATCAATTTGATTTAGCAATGACTAATTTAGCTTTTAGCAGTGTAGTTTTACTCGGTATTAGAGCTTTAGGTGTATGGCCAACGAAACAAGAAGCTAAGAGTTTTTTACATTTTTGGCGCTATGTTGGCTGGTTGATGGGTATTGATGAAAAATGGCTTATTCAATCTGAATCCGAAGGTTGGCGGTTACTTTACTGGATGCAGTTTGCTCATCCTCGCTCCGATCACAGCAGTGTTGAATTAGGTTCAAGCTTATCTAAAGAGCCTTTTGAGAGAAAATATCTACATTTACGCTCTTTGCAGCAGAAGCTTGCTTACCGACAACATTTAGAACTTACCCAATTTTTTATTGGCAAGAAAAGAATGAAACTACTCGGATTGCCTCCGCAGTCTGCCTCATGGTTTGCTTATTATCTAATTGTGCGTAATTCATTACTTTATAGTGGGGCAAAGCTTTCACCAAAAGTTGAAATTTTTTTATCCAAATCAGGTCGCAATATACAAAAGCTTGGCTTAACGCTTTATCAGAATCAAGGTAAGGCAAAAAAATTGGCGAGTATGCATCAATAATTTTCTAAACCTAAAAATAAAAAAGGAAGCCTGTTAACCAGACTTCCTTTTTCAAATATTAAGATGCTTATTGAGACGATGAACTATGCATTTCAGCGTGATTCATTTGCTCAGGTGTCTCCATCATTTGCTTATTTTTTTGACTTGGCATGTAGTCAGGCTCATTGTTGATCGCCAAGTAAAAAATAATCATAAACAATAAGCTCAAGATACAAGCCACAATAAGTGACTTCCATCCCCACCACGATTGTTCAGGCGATAATTTATTTGTCATTTCATTTCTCTCATTCAATTAATATTTTCAGTTCATTTCATTCGCTATAGCTTATTAAAACTTCATGCTCATACGAACCCAGTAATTTCTTCCAATATTGTTAAACTGCTCTTCGCTCGCAAATCCAAAGCCTGCACTACCGGCTTTATTTAAGTGTTCGGTATAGGTTTTATCTAATACGTTATCGACACCAACAGAGACATCAATATCTTTACGAAGGTTGTAACTTCCGTTTAAAGAAAGAGTTGAAAAACCTTTACTTGATTTGAGGTCATACCCCACGATGTTACCTTGATGGAGACTCACACGGTTTTGCTCAGCAACAGCTCGCCACAACAGACCGAAGTTATATTTATCAGCCACATAGCGAATATTTAAACGACCTTCTAAAGGGGAAATTTGAGGTAGCGGTTTGTCATCAGTGGTGTTTTTACCCCATGCATACATCGCACTCAAATCTGCCTGAATATGGTCGGTAAATTGATATCCAATACCAGCTTCCGCGCCTGCGATGGTTGCATCGACATTTTTGGCACCCGCAGTAATATCATGGCTCATGTCATGCCCATCCATTCCCATACTTGGATGATGGTGGTAACTCATTAAAATGTAGTCATCTACTAAGCCTGCATAAGCAGAAGCCCATGTATTTAAAGCACCATGTTGCTGCTGGAAGCCCATATCCAACTGTAATGTTTTCTCAGGATTCACACCGTTAAAAGTATTGGTTGAGCCAGCATTACCGTGTTTAGGCGAGAAAAGCTCCCAATAATCAGGCATACGCTCTACATAACCTAAACCGATATAGCTTTTTAGGTCATGCTCAGGATGTTGGTTTTCCCAGCGTACAAATGCACTTGGTAAAGTCTTTTCAAGTTTGGTGTTAAAACCTTGTGCTTGAGAGTCGGCACGCTCATCCTCAACTGTGACTCGATCTAAACGCACACCTGTAACCAGTTTGTTGAGATCATTCCATTGATAACCAAGTTCACCAAAAGCACCATATGATTGAAAACGCATATCTTGACGATATGGAATATTCATAGAGGGCATATTTGGCGATGACATGCTACCGCCATGTTTATTGAATTGAGAATCTACACCTGTAATTAAACTCCACTTATTCCATTCAGAAGTCATGGCTAAGCGCGAGTTTAGTGTACGGCGCGTTACTTGCATCGCCATCGCGTTCGGCATCAACATGGTCATACCACCATGATTCATCTCAACTAATGGCGGAGTACGTAAGCTAAAGTTGTCCATAATATGGTCGTTATAGCTGTAGTTCACCTGCCCTTCAATTTTCTTAATAACATCAGTGATGTTTTTCTTTTCGAACCGCAGACCTAAGCTTTCACGCGCAAACTGAGATCCGTCCATTGAACGTCCAGCATAAAGCGATTCACCATCAGATTTCCCACCCGTGAGTTCGATCCAAGTGTCTTCATCTGGAGTGAAACCCAATGCTACATCAGCATTCCATTTTTTCCATGCTGACGGCACGGTATTGCCATCACCATCTTGATAACTATTTGACTCTGAACGGTTGGCATTTAAACGGATATATTTCTTTTCATCACCAATTGCCGCTTCAACATTATGGTCAATACGTCCATATGAACCTAGCAAGACACTCGCTTGTCCACGATAAGGTTTTTCAGAGGTCAGTTTCTCAGGCTGACGTTCAAAAAGAACAGTAGCTGCCGAACCCGTGTTGGCATATTGAACCGTTTGTGGACCCTTAATGACAGAAATACGGTCATAACTTTCTGGTGAAATATAAGAAGTTGGAGCATCCATACGGTTTGGGCAGGCACCTAAGTTTTCTGTACCATCCGTTAGAATTTTGATGCGTGAACCAAACATGCCTCGGAATGTCACATCACCATTTGTTCCACCGCTTTGTATTGAGTTGAAACCCATAATACTTTGTAGATAGTCTGCCCCATCTGTAGCAGGTACTGGCTGAATGGGCTGCTTCGGGTCTGCATGTACAATCAAACCATTTGCATCGTTACCTTGTTGTGCTGTAACAACAATAGGTGCTAATGAGTGAAGTGTTTTGGTATCAGCATCATTTCTTTCTGAATCAGCAAAAACTAGACCCGAATGAGAGACAGCAAGCATCGCAACCCATAGAGGTTGTAATAAGAATTTAGAATGTGGCATTTTTATACGCTCTAAAACATAAATAAAGTGATATTGAAGTCAGTTAAGACCCCAACAAAAAATTGCTTTTATTTATGCAAATAGAGGCGGTGCGCGCCCTTGAGGGAGTAGGAAAAGTCGCTGTAGCGCAAAGTAAACATGTCGAAATGCTTGTTGATAGGCAACTAAGCGGACTTGTATGCGGACTAAAACTTCTTTTACACCAAATTCAGGTGGTAAAACCAGATTGGCATAGACGGTACAATATTGACACTGGTGATTTGCATCATGATGATCATGTTGCCCAGAAGCTTGTGCCTGTTCAATATGATGTTCATGATGTGAATGCATGGTATGTGACATGGTTTCCATTTGCGCTTTGGGTTTAAGCAAAGCACGAGTAATAGTTTCACAGACCGGAGCAATTTGATATTGCTTCGGTAAAAGCGGCTGTAGAAATACCGCGACCTGTAAAAATACTGCTGCACATGCAAGCAGTAAACCACTACGAAAAACCAAAAATCACATCCACACTATATTAATGTTTCAAGAATAGAAATTTTTAACGTTTTACTGCAACTTTTTCACGCTCACGTTGACGAACAACTTTTTCGACTTTTTCTCGAGCACGTTGACGTTTAAGTGGCGACAAATAATCCACAAATAATTTGCCATTTAAGTGATCCATTTCATGTTGGATACAAACAGCGAGAAGTCCATCAGCTTCTATCTCAAATGCTTGACCTTCAAGGTTAATTGCCTCAATTTTCACACGTGACGGGCGCTCAACTTTGTCGTATATTTGTGGCACCGATAGGCAGCCTTCTTCGTACTGCTGCTTATCTTCTGTCAGTGGAGTGATTTTGGGGTTAATAAAAACCAAGGGTTCATCTTTAGCTTCAGACAAATCTATAACGATTAACTGAATATGACGATCTACTTGTGAAGCTGCTAAACCAATACCTGGTGCGGCATACATGGTTTCAAGCATATCTGCTGCAAGTTGACGAATTTCATCAGTAACTTCTTCAACAGGCTTAGCAATGGTACGAAGACGGGAATCAGGAAAACTTAAAATAGGTAATAAGGCCATACTGACGTCCTCACTTATGCCATTGATTGAAAAACCAAATGAAGGAAATACTTCATCGAAAAATTGTGTGTTAGCCGCCTATTATAACGCATCTGCACGCATAATTTTTAGGAATTATCATAATGAAAAAGGTTTTTAACGGCATGGTTGAATTTCATGCTTTGGGGATAAAAAAGCATTTACTTGCTTTCGCACTTTTTACAGGGGTTGCAATGGGTACAGTAGCAGAGGTTCATGCTACTAGTCCAAACCATAATCCACCCTCGCTTAAAAGTAATGCGCCACATGTCTACGTTGTTAAACGAGGAGATACGCTATGGGATATTTCCGGTCATTTCCTGAGTAAACCTTGGCGCTGGCCAGAAATCTGGGCAAATAATCAGCATGTCAAAAATCCACACTGGATTTATCCTGGTGACCGATTATTGTTATGCAGTTTAGCTGGTCGACCATTGATCGGTAAGGATGAGGGAGATGGTTGTATTGGCATTATTCGTCGCTACACAGGCCAAATGACAAACTTGCAACCTCAAGTTCGTGTGGAATCGCTTAACGACAACGTACCTGTTATTCCACTTGAACATATCAAACAGTGGTTAGAACACAGCACAATTTTGCCAGCCGATGCAATTGAACATACCCCTTATATAGTGGGAACTGCTGATCAACGTGTGCTTGCGGCAAAAGGCCAAACTATTTATGCGCGTGGACAAGGTTTAGTGAATGGCCAACGTTATGCAGTCTACCGTGAAGGTGAACCTTACTATTTCACAGACAGTAAAGGTAAAAAGCACAGCCTAGGTATTGAACTACAACAAGTTGCCTCAGGGATTGCGATCTCTTCTGAAAAAGACATAACAACGCTTGAGTTAACGGATAGCTACGATTCCGAAGTACGTCGTGGCGATCGGGTTATGCCAGAAGAAGAAGCAACACTGCCTACTTTATTTTATCCAGTAGATGCCCAACAAGTTACAGATGCCGGCAAGATCATTCGTGTAATGGGTTCAATTGGTAGCGCCGCCAAAAATAGTGTGGTGACCTTAAACCGAGGTACGGCTCAAGGGATTCAGGTAGGACAAGTTTTTGATATTACCCAAAAAGGTGAAACCATTCGAGATCCTAAAACCAAAGAACCAATACAGTTACCTGGACAACAAATTGGTAGTCTGATGGTTTTTAGAACCTTTGATCAGCTTAGCTATGCCTATGTATTAGAAAGTGACTTACCTATTAAAGTAGGTTCAAGTATTCAGCCACCTCGTTTTGATGATTAACGCTGGATATACTCTTTACAATGCTTATTCAACTTTCTTCACACCATTACCACACGCTTAAAGTGTGGTATTTGGTGCAGCACTCTTTAGTTAGTTTCAAAAAAATTGTCGATTATTTTGGTAGCTGTGAAAAGGCAGTTCAACCTGCTGGATTGTCCCAATGGCGCAATCTCGGATTACATGCTAACCACTTAAAACGTGTAGATGAATTTCAAACTGCTCAGGGTCAAGCTCAGTTTGAAAAACTGGTTGAGCAGATCCAGCAACATACTGACTTTATTTTAACCTCAGATGATACTGGCTATCCTACGCAATTACTACCTTATACAGACCATCCACCCATCATTTTTGGAAAAGGCCAAGCTCAAGCCTTGTTGCAACCACAAGTTGCTATTGTAGGTAGCCGAAAACCAAGCCCGCATGGTCGTCAGGTTGCTTATGATTTTGCCTATTATTTAAGTGAAAAAGGATTTTATGTAAGTAGTGGCTTGGCATATGGGATTGACGAAGCTGCTCACCAAGGAGCTTCAGCACATCAACGTACGATTGCAGTAACGGGAACAGGTTTAGATACTACCTACCCTGCTCAAAATAAAAAACTTGCAGAACAGATCTTGGCTCAAAACGGCGCCATCATTACTGAGTTTTTGCCGGGTACGCCACCATTACAGCAACATTTTCCTCGTAGGAACCGAATTGTCAGTGGTCTGAGTTTAGGTGTGTTAGTGGTAGAAGCTACTTTAAAAAGTGGTTCTCTCATTACTGCGAACAAAGCTGCTGAGCAAGGTAAAACCGTATTTGCCATTCCTGGTCATATTTACAGTGAGTTTCATCAGGGCTGCCATCAGCTTATTCGTGAAGGAGCCATTTTAGTTGATCATCCTGAGCAGATTATTGAAGATCTTGCTTTACCTACTCAATGGCAAAGTCAGCAACAAAACTCAACTGAAGAGGTCGTGGTTTCTTGTGCCCCAGAAATTCCTGAACATTTGATTAACCTTTATCAGTCTTTAGACTGGGTCGGACAAAATATTGATCAGCTTATCATACACCACTCTCAACCTGTGGCAGAACTCACCTCTTCACTCATGGAACTAGAACTACTTGGTTTATGTATGCAACAATCAGGGCTGTATTTACGTTGTCGCTCTTAGTGCTGGAGCGCAATAGCAATTCTGTTTGATTGAAAGGAAGAGTATTACCATGATTACCACCTCAGTTACCGAAGCAGCCGAATGTTTACAACAAGGTCAAGTTTTGGCATATCCAACTGAGGCAGTTTGGGGGTTAGGTTGCGACCCTTTTAACCAACAAGCTTTTCAAAAAATTCTTGAGTTAAAGCAAAGGCCTATTGAAAAGGGAGTGATTTTATTAGCAGGTCATATTAGCCAAGTTGAGCACCTACTAACTTCTCTACCTCAAACAACCCAACAAGAAATTATTGATTGTTGGACGAATCATCAACCTTCTGAAAGAGCTACAACTTGGCTATTGCCTGCTGGCGAACACATTCCTTCTTGGATTAAAGGTGAACATCCACTTGTTGCTGTTCGAGTCACTACACATCCTTTGTGTGTGGCATTATGCAATGCTTTTCATGGTTTTATTGTCTCGACGAGTGCTAACCCAAGTGGGCAAGAACCTGCTCATTCACTACAAGATGCCTGCCAATACTTTGGTTCACAATTAAACTATCTCAATGGTGATTTAGGCCAAAGTCAGCAGCCAAGTAGAATTATTAATGCTCTCACTGGAGATATTATTCGCGCCTAATTTCAGACAAAAAAAAGCTCAGTTATATAGGGATAACTGAGCATAAAAAAGGATGGGTATTACCGCATCCAGAGGGTTTGGATATCTCTGCAACGAAAGATAATTTGCAAAAAAAGCATGTCTTTCGTAATGGTCGCCATTATGTAGTAAGAGATCAAATGAGAGAAATATATTATTTCTCTAAAAAAAGCATGAAAAGTGTAGGGAATTTACGAATTTTCGCTTATAAATTAAAATTATATTAATATTTTTACTCGGCTTTTTTAATATTTATATTTCAACCTATTCTTATAAACTATTTATAAATCATATAGAAAAACTTTAACTAAGAAAAAAATGGCATATTTTCATCAGTTTTTTTCAAAATATGCCATAGTTTTTTTAACGACTTTAGTTTTGCTCTTGCATTAGGTCGCTCTTTTTAGGAATGACCTTCTTTTGAGCCATAATGATACCAATTAAAATAATGATTCCACCTATTGTGTGATAGATGGTCCATTGCTCAGATAACCAAATGCTTGCAATAACTGCTGTAAAAACGGGAACCAAGTTCATAAAAATACTTGTTCTATTGGGACCCAATTGTTGAACAGCTAACATCCAAACTAACGGTGCAATGAGTGAAGCAAATACACCTGCATAAATAGCACTTGGCGCATTTTGTGCATTTAAAGCATCTAGCCCGAACCAAAAAATTAAAGGCAGATGAAACACAACAGAAAAACCAATCTGGACATATAAGCTCGTCATGATTGGGAGAGGCAACTGCCATTTTTTAAGGAAAACCCCATAAAATGCATAGAAGAACACAGCAATAATCATTAATGCATCGCCAAGATGTCCACCACCATTTAATAAGTGGCTAATATTTCCTTGGGACATGACATATAGCAAACCTGCGAAAGATAAAATGCTGCCAAAAACTGCAAATCGATTAGGCACATCTTTTAAAATCGCAAGCGAAACAAAGATCGTAAAAATAGGGATAAATGCATTCACAATTCCCATATTGGTTGCACTGGTATAATGGGCAGCCGTATAAGCAAGTCCTTGATAAAGCACCATTCCAAATGCACTTAAAACTGCAAGCTTAGGCAGATATGGTTTTACTAGATGTCGCTGTTTCCAAACGGGTAACAGCATAAATGGGGTTAAAATAATAAATGCGATTAACCAGCGATAAAAACTGATACTTACCGGAGAGATATAGTCTGAGACATAGCGGGTGACTACAATATTTAAAGACCAAATCAGTACTGCCAAAATGGGAAATATAAATGCCCATTTGTGATATTTCATGACCTGACTCATAGCAATACACCATCTACAAAAGAGATTTTATTTTGAAGAATGTCTTAATAAATTGAAATATCGTATTTTCGACATTGATATTGAACTTAAGACATCATCTTTTTTCTAGAATCTAAAATAATGCCCAAGCTTTCACGGCATGCCCTACCACTTTATGTAATTGCTCACTACTCGCACCATCTCTAGCTTGAATAGTAAGCCCTTGAATGACAGTGGTATAAAAATCTGTCATTTCCTGTAAAGGTGCATGAGAAGATAAATCACCCTGCTCTACACCTTGCTGAAGGCGTTTTAATAATTTTTCTTTTGTCTTTATGCGCTTATCTAATAGGTTTTGCTGTACATCTTGAGTTGCATCAGAGCAATTCATAGCAGCAACAACCACCATACAACCTGCTGGCTTATTCGGCTGAACCAATCTTTTAACAATGTCATAAAGATATAACTCAACAGCAATTTTTGCAGTTTTTGCTTCTACAAATATTGTGTCAATCGGACATCCTTCATGAGCTAAATAGTAATCAACACTTCTGTAAAACAGTCCTTCTTTGTCGCCAAAAGTACTGTACAAGCTTGGTGCCGTAATTTCCAAAGCCTGGGTTAAATCACTAATAGACGTTGCTTCATAACCATGCTCCCAAAAGAGCAACATTGCTTTTTGCAAAACCTGTTGTTCATCAAAGCATTTAGGGCGTCCACGCTTTTTTTTCAGCGCGTCTTCTGCAACAGCTAAATTCATTTCATGCCTATTTGTCATAAAGATCACATCTATTTTTATAACAATCGTTATTAAATTAATTGACGTTCGATTTATTATCAACTATTTTATTTTCATAATGATCGTTAGTTAATTAAAAAATTGCCTTTCTTCACTTCAAATTTAGCCAAGTCAGGATTTCTTATGGACCAATCTTCTATATCTAAAGCGCGACCCACGGCCTCCCCTCAAGGGAGCTGGTTTGCCATTTTGGCCGTTGCGATTGCAGCATTCGCATTAGTAACAAGTGAATTTTTACCTGTTGGTGTTTTAAATAGTGTTGCAACAGATTTAAATATTTCTGTAGGTACAGCAGGTCTTATTATTACTGTACCCGGCATTATGGCAGCAATTGCCGCCCCTCTATTACCTGTTTCTGTGAAACAACTTGATCGGCGTTATGTACTCATTTTACTCACAGCAATTATGGTTATTGCCAATACCATTACAGCCTTTGCCGAAAACTTCAATATTTTATTGCTCAGTCGCTTAATTTTAGGAATTTCGATTGGGGGGTTCTGGGCAACAGCAATTGCTTTAAGTGGGAAATTAGCTCCCTCACATCTTCCTATCGCTAAAGCAACCGCTGTAGTGATGGCAGGTGTAACTTTTGCGACAGTTTTAGGGGTTCCTATTGGAACATGGTTAAGTGAATTTTATGGCTGGCGCAGTGCTTTTGGAATTACAGCAGGAATTGGCTTAATTGTTTTAATCTTACAATTAATCTTTTTACCTAAACTTGTTCCAGACTCGCCAATCCATCTGAGGGACTTACCAGCATTGTTACGCACGCCTAAAGCACGTAGTGGCATGGTGATTGTTTTACTTATCGGCCTCGCTCATTTTTGTGCATATAGCTATTTAGCACCTTTCTTCAAAAATATTGCAGGCTTTAATGGTACAACGATTAGTTCCTTATTATTGCTCTATGGAATTGCAGGTATTTTCGGAAATGCGTTTGCCGGATATAGCGGTAATTTGAATGTACGATATACGCTTGCCTTTGTTAGTGCTTGTTTTGCCATTGTATTTTTTGGATTCCCACTTTTTGCCATTCATGAATTTGGTGCTATTGTCTTAACAGCTTTATGGGGATTCGCATTTGGTGCTTTCCCTACCTCAGCAAATATCTGGATGTTTGTACATGCACCAAATGCAGTTGAAAAAGGTATGCCTCTTTTTGTAGGTATGTTTCAGGTCATGATTGCGATAGGTTCATTATTAGGTGGATATGTTGTTGATCATTTCAATGAAAATACTTTAATTTATGGTGTATTAAGCTTTGTGGCTTTAGCGCTCGTAAGTACATTTACCTTAGCAAAGGGCTTAAACAATCCTAAAGCCACTTGTGAAAATTAAAATATGAGTCAGAGCATATAAATGAAAAATGAGGACCAACAATTTTCTTTATTGGACAGTATAGAAGTTCATGAATTTCTATATCAAAAAGAAGATATCGTTCGTCCTCATGCTTCCTTATGGGGTGATTTTAATTTCAGCCTAAATGGCATTTTAGAAATGCAGGTGGAAGAACAGCTATATCTATCTCCACCTAGTTATGGACTTTGGATTCCACCTCAAACTGTTCATCAATCCACTCATATCGACCACGAAATTCACTATATCTGTATTCGACTACACCCTAGCCTCTGTTCTATTTTAGGAGATATCTGTCGATGCTTTAGTATTCAACCTTTTCTGCGTATCTTAGTTTTACAAATTCTCGAACAGCAAAAACAAATCGAAAAACCTGAATATTTAGAACATCTTTTACAAGTTTTATTCGATCAACTCAAACAAGCCCCTGCATATTCACATTATTTACCGCAAACACGCCATCCTGTTTTATTGCCTATACTAGAAAAACTCTCAGACCCATTACTTTTTGATCACTCTTTACAGCAGTTGCTTCAAAATTTCTCGGTCAGTGATCGCCACTTATTACGTTTGAGCCAACAAGAGCTTCAGCTTTCGTTGTCGGAATGGCGTAACCGAGCCAAAATTATTTATGCTATTCATCAGATTCGCCAAGGGACACCCATTAAGCGTTTAGCATATGATTTAGGCTATCAACATAGCTCAAGTTTTATCGAGTTTTTTAAACGTTATACTGGGCAAACGCCTATACAAATTAGAAATAACTAAAATTCAGTTTATCTTTAAAAACTTTTTCTTTTTTTGAACACGAATATTATTGCACTACCCCTCAATAGCAGTTAAAACAAATGCGTTACTTGATATCAATTAAAATCTTTAGGAAATACTCATGACACAATCTGTATATCACATTCCAGTAAAAGCTATTTCAGGCGAAACGGTTGACCTTGAACAATATAAAGGCAAGGTTTTACTTATTGTAAATACTGCTTCTAAATGTGGTTTAACTCCACAATACGAAGGTTTAGAAAAGCTTTATCAAGCAAAAAAAGATCAAGGCCTTGAAATTTTAGGTTTTCCTGCAAACAATTTTAAAGAGCAAGAACCAGGTTCAGATGAAGAAATTCAGCAATTCTGTTCATTAAATTATGATGTTCACTTCCCTTTATTTTCTAAAGTATCTGTTGTAGGTGAAGATAAACACCCTCTCTATGAAACTTTGACAGCCGCTCAACCAGAACGTGCTGGTGAAGGTCCGTTCCGTGAGCGTTTGGAAGGTTTAGGTATTCCAACTAATCCAGCTCCAGAAGTTTTATGGAACTTTGAAAAATTCTTGATTAATAAGAATGGTGAAGTAGTGGCTCGCTTTGCTCCAAACATAACTGCAGATGATGAACAAATCGTTAAAGCAGTTGAAGCAGAATTGGCAAAATAACGTTTTAAAAACGTGAAAAAGAGCGTATAAAACGCTCTTTTTTATTATCTGGTCAAAGTGTTGTTTGTTTGCAAAAATACAATCTTTCTCCATATTTTATGCCTATAGTACCTTTTGCTTTATTTGATGTTGTTTGTAGTTATGAAAAAAGTTTTACAGGGTGCATTTCTTCCTTTTGTAATTTTTGCCTCAGGCATGCTTTTACTCGGGTGTGATCAGGCACAAGACCATGCTACTGAACAAGAAAATACTGAAATAACTGAGCAGGCATCTGATCAAGCTACTGAAAGACAAGATTCAGATATTGCTCAGAGCAAAAATGAACTTAAAAGCGGCAATATTTTCTATATGGTTCGAGATGCTGCTAATTTACAGCTTAAAGCTGGAGATTATGTTGAACAACTTAAAGATACTCAACTTGACGTTGAACAAGCAATTCAAGATAAAGATCAAAATGAATTAAAAACAACTGTTGCAACTTTAAAACAGCAATTACAAGGTTTAAATCAAGCTCTTCTCACTTTGGATATCAAAAGTCAGGAAATTGAGAATATTCGCCAAAGTTTATTACAGGCCAATCAACAAGCTCTTAGTATGCCGTTATTAAACGGGAAATTAGATCAAATCAATTTTGATAAAATTGAAAAACAGTTGAATACCATTCAAATGGATATGGTTAAACTCGCAGCTATGATTATGGCTGGAGATGAAAAATCAGATTCAAAAACTGACTCTTAATCTAAAAACCATATCATAAAAAAAGCCACCTTACGGTGGCTTTTTTTTGATGAACACTGCACAAATTATAATGCGCGGTTCTTCATCTTACGGATAGTTTCAAGCTGACCTGAAATCTCTGATAGAGATGCCAATGCAGCAGCTGAGTCCAAATCACTCTTTTGGTTCGCAAGCAATTGTTCAGCATTTTTACGCGCTTCTAAAATTGCAGCTTCATCCAAATTGTCTGCACGGATTGCAGTATCTGCAAGAACCGTCACAACATGAGGTTGAACTTCTAAAACACCGCCAGATACATAGACGATTTCTTCTGTACCATTTTCCAACTGAACACGAATCGGGCCCGGTTGAAGCAAGGTTACGAGTGGAGCGTGTCCTGGCAAAATACCAAGCTCACCACCAGCACCTTTCGCGATTAACATCGTTACTGCGCCAGAGTAAATAGACTCTTTAACACTTACGACATCACATTGCATAGTCGCCATGAGATGATCTCCTTAAATTAGAGTTTCTCAGCTTTAGCAATCACTTCGTCAATACCACCAACCATATAGAACGCTTGTTCTGGGATGTGATCGTATTCACCAGCTAATAGACCTTTAAAGCCACGAATCGTTTCTTTAAGCGATACTAATTTACCAGGAGCACCAGTAAACACTTCAGCTACGTGGAATGGTTGAGAGAAGAAACGTTGGATTTTACGCGCACGGTAAACAACCAATTTATCTTCTTCAGCTAACTCATCCATACCCAAGATTGCGATGATGTCTTTAAGCTCTTTATAACGTTGCAAAATGTTCTGTACAGAACGTGCAATTTCATAATGCTCTTGACCAACAACTAATGGGTCTAACTGACGTGAAGTTGAGTCAAGTGGATCGATCGCTGGATAGATACCAGAAGATGCGATGTCACGGCTCAATACTACTGTTGCATCTAAGTGAGCAAATGTAGTTGCAGGCGATGGATCTGTTAAGTCATCGGCAGGTACGTATACTGCTTGGATCGATGTGATCGAACCAGATTTAGTAGACGTAATACGCTCTTGAAGAACACCCATTTCTTCTGCAAGTGTAGGTTGGTAACCTACCGCAGATGGCATACGACCTAACAATGCTGATACTTCAGTACCTGCAAGTGTATAACGGTAGATGTTGTCGACGAATAATAATACGTCACGACCTTTACCATTTTCGTCTTTTTGATCACGGAAGTATTCAGCCATAGTCAAACCAGTTAACGCTACGCGTAAACGGTTACCTGGTGGCTCATTCATCTGACCGTAGACCATTGCTACTTTGTCAAGAACGTTAGAATCTTTCATCTCGTGATAGAAGTCGTTACCTTCACGAGTACGCTCACCAACACCAGCAAACACAGATAAACCTGAGTGAGCTTTCGCGATGTTGTTGATCAACTCCATCATGTTAACGGTTTTACCAACACCAGCACCACCGAATAAACCAACTTTACCACCTTTTGCAAACGGGCAAAGTAAGTCAATTACTTTAATACCAGTTTCTAAAAGGTCAGTAGAAGCAGCTTGTTCAGCATAAGAAGGCGCTTGACGGTGAATTGGCAAACGTTCTTCAGTTGCAACTGGACCAGCTTCATCAATTGGGCGACCCAAAACGTCCATGATACGACCAAGCGTAGCTGGACCTACTGGAACAGAAATCGGTGCATTTGTGCTAGTTACATTAAGGCCACGTTTAAGACCTTCTGTAGAACCCATTGCGATGGTACGAACAACACCATCGCCAAGCTGTTGCTGAACTTCTAATGTAGTTTCAGTACCGTCAACTTGGAGAGCGTCATAGATCTTAGGAACGCTATTGCGCTCAAACTCGACGTCGATAACCGCGCCGATGATCTGAATGATACGACCGCTACTCATTGCTGTCTCCTCAATTCAAACTTAATAATGTTAAACGGCAGCGGCACCGCCAACGATCTCAGAAATTTCCTGAGTAATCGCGGCTTGACGCAGCTTGTTGTAAATGAGTTGTAGGTCTTTAATAAGTTGTCCTGCGTTGTCTGTCGCTGCTTTCATCGCGACCATACGAGCTGACTGCTCACATGCAACGTTTTCAATCACACCTTGATAAACCATAGACTCGATATAGCGAACCAACAAACCATTTAACAATTGTTCTGCTTCTGGTTCGTAGATATAGTCCCAACCATAAGTACGGTTGAGATCATCGCCTTCTTCTGCTGGTGCTAAAGGAACAAGTTGTTCTACTTTAGGCTGCTGAGTCATCGCATTAATGAAGCCATTTGATACGAGGTAGATACGATCTAATTCGCCCTTATCAAATGCATCAAGCATAACTTGAACTGAGCCAGTTAACTGTTCCAAACTCGGCGCATCGCCAAGTTGGGTAGTTGCACCAAGCACTTTACCGCCGTAATTCTTAAAAAACGAAACCGCTTTTTGACCAATTAAAGCAAATTCAACTTCAATTGACTGCTGTTGTTGTGCTTTGACATGCTGCACAACTTTCTTGAACAAGTTAATGTTCAAGCCACCTGCCAAACCACGATCTGAAGACACTACGATATAGCCAACGCGCTTAACTGGGCGATCAACCATATAACGGTGTTTGTATTCAGGGTTTGCTTGGACTAAGTGAGCAATTACACGGCGCATATTATCGGCATACGGACGGCCCTGAGCCATGCGCTCTTGCGCACGACGCATTTTAGAAGCAGCTACCATTTGCATCGCGCGAGTAATCTTTTGCGTGCTCTTGATACTAGCTACTTTGGCGCGAATTTCTTTTAAATTTGCCATACGCTTAACCTAGTATTCGAAAGCTCTTTCGAGCTTCCGAAGGTTGATCCGTGAACCAAACTTAACTAAAACTGAACTTAGTAAGTTTGAGTCGCTTTAAAGCTTTCAATACCTGCTTTGATTGCTGCTTCGATGTCTTTGTTGTAATCACCAGTTTCATCGATCTGTTTCATCAACGGAGCATATTCTGAGCGGAAGTAAGAAATTAACGCAGCATCAAAGTCTACGATTTTCTTAACTTCTACGTCAGACATATAGCCTTCGTTAGATGCATAAACAGAAACAGCTTGGTCAGCAATTGAGTAAGGAGCATATTGCTTTTGCTTCATTAACTCAGTTACACGTTGACCATGTTCAAGTTGTTTACGAGTTGCTTCATCAAGGTCAGAAGCGAACTGAGCAAACGCAGCCAATTCACGGTATTGTGCTAAAGCAGTACGGATACCACCAGACAACTTTTTGATGATCTTAGTTTGAGCAGAACCACCAACACGAGATACAGAGATACCCGCGTTCACAGCAGGACGAATACCTGCGTTGAATAATGATGTTTCTAAGAAGATCTGACCGTCAGTAATCGAAATTACGTTCGTTGGTACGAATGCAGATACGTCACCTGCTTGAGTTTCAATAATTGGCAATGCAGTTAAAGAACCAGTTTTACCAGTTACTGCGCCATTAGTGAATTTCTCAACGTAGTCAGCAGATACACGAGAAGCACGTTCAAGAAGACGTGAGTGAAGATAGAATACGTCACCCGGATACGCTTCACGACCTGGTGGACGACGTAAAAGCAATGAAATTTGACGGTAAGCAACTGCTTGCTTAGACAAATCATCATAGATAATAAGAGCGTCTTCACCGCGATCACGGAAGTATTCACCCATTGTACAGCCAGAGTACGGAGCTAAGTACTGCATTGCAGCAGGATCAGCAGCCGCAGCAGCGACAACAGTTGTATACGCCATAGCGCCAGTTTCTTCTAGCTTACGTACAACGTTTGCAATTGTTGATTGTTTTTGACCAATCGCAACGTATACACATTTAATGCCAGAATTTTTCTGAGCGATAATCGCATCGATCGCCATCGCTGTTTTACCAGTTTGACGGTCACCAATAATCAACTCACGCTGACCACGACCCACAGGAATCATGGTATCAACTGATTTATAACCAGTTTGAACAGGTTCGTCTACAGACTGACGCCAAATTACGCCTGGTGCTACTTTTTCAACAGCATCAGTTAATTTTGCATCAATTGGGCCTTTACCATCAATTGGGTTACCCAAAGCGTCGACAACACGGCCAAGAAGTTCCGGACCAACTGGAACTTCAAGTACACGACCTGTACAACGAGCTTTTTGACCTTCTTGAAGGCTTAAGTAGTTACCTAAGACAACGGCACCCACTGAATCCTGTTCTAGGTTCAGTGCCATACCAAATAAGCCGCCGTCAAATTCGATCATTTCACCGTACATTGCATCAGCAAGACCGTGAATGCGCACGATACCGTCGGATACCATAACAATGGTACCTTCATTTTTAGCGGTCGCGCTGGTGTCCAGATCGCTGATACGCTGTTTAATGAGCGCACTGATCTCGGATGGATTCAGTTGTTGCATTGCGCTATTCCTCAATCTTTTATTAGTTCAGTCTTCATCATTTGCATTATGCAAGAAGACGAGTACGCATTTTTTCAAGCTTGTTAAGCGCAGAATCATCTATCACTTGATCGCCTGCACGAATTACAACACCTGCAATAAGCTCAGGTTTAACTTCAACTAAAACAGTTACAGTACTATTGAAACGCTTTTCTAAAGCAGATTTCAACAATTGCTCTTGTTCAGCAGTTAATGGGAAAGCCGATTCAATCACGACATCCACATTGTTGTTATTCTGTGATTTAAGCTGTTCATATTCTGCTTCAATTTCAGGTAACAACATTAAACGATCGTTATCTGCAAGAAGTGTCAAAAAGTTAGACACTGCTTGAGATTGACCTTCACCTAAAACTTTAGCAAAAAGCTTCACTTGCTCCACAGGAGTAAGTTCAGGGCGATTTAAATAAGCGGAAAATGCTTCGTCTTGCACCGCAGCACTGAGCACTTGTAACGCATTCGACCAATTGTCTGTTGCACCTTGCTCAGAAGCATAAGCAAATGCTGCTTTGGCATACGGACGTGCCAACGTCAAGAGTTCAGCCATGATTCGCCTCTCTTAAAGTTTAGCAGCCAGCTGAGACAGCATGGCATTATGAGCTTCTGCGTCAACTTGCTGGTTCAGGATTTTTTCTGCGCCAGTTACTGCCAAAGCAGCTACTTGTTGACGTAATTCTTCGCGAGCAGAATTGATATCTTGATCAACAGCTTCTTTAGCCTGTTGACGAATACGCTCACCTTCAGCCGCAGCTTGAGTACGCGCTTCTTCGATCAATTGTGCTGCACGACGGTTCGCTTGTTCGATCAATTGAGCCGCTTGTGCTTTAGCTGCATCAAGTTCTTGCTTTACTTGCGATTGTGCATCGGCAAGGTCAGCTTTCGCTTTTTCTGCTGCATTTAAGCCATCAGCAATTTTACGCTGACGCTCACTAATCGCATTGATTAGTGGTGGCCAAACAAACTTCATGCAGAATGCAACAAAGCATGCAAACGCAATCGCTTGACCAATCAATGTGAGGTTGATATTCATTGCAATTCCTCAAATAGTGGATTTAGGAATTAAGATGATTAACCTACAAATGGATTAGCGAAGATGAAGAACAAGCCAATACCAACACCGATCATAGGCACAGCATCAAGAAGACCCGCGATTAAGAACATACGAGTTTGAAGTTGTGGAGCCAATTCTGGTTGACGAGCTACAGCTTCTAGAAAGCGACCACCCAAAAGACCAAAACCAATCGCAGTACCTAAAGCACCGAAAGCGATCAAGATAGCAGATGCAATTGCAACTAGACCTAAAGTGAGTTCCATGAAAAATTCCTCAGAGGTTAGGTTATTACCAAATTAAATTAAAAAAATTCAGCCCAACCATCGTTTGATAGTTAGGCAATACCATTAATGTTTTTCGCTTGCCATGCTCAAGTAAACGATGGTAAGCATCATAAAGATGAATGCCTGCAACGTGATTACAAGAATGTGGAAGATCGCCCAAGGCACAGATAACGCCCATTGAATCCAAAACGGCAATAAAGCAATTAGGATAAAGATCAGCTCACCAGCATACATGTTACCGAATAGTCGGAGAGCTAATGAAATAGGACGAGCAAGGAATGTTACCAATTCCAAAATCAAGTTCACTGGAATAAGCAACGCTTTTGCAACTGGATTACTTGGGTTAAATGGGTTAAGTGCCAACTCGCCAACGAAACCACTAACACCCTTTTCGCGGATGCTGTAGAACAAGATAAGTACAAATACAGATAAAGACATACCTAAGGTAATGTTTGGATCTGTAGATGGAACAATCTTGAAGTAAACGTGGTGAGGATTCATACCAAATACGTTTGCACCTACAAATGCTGCAACTTGAGGAATCCAGTCAACTGGAATCAAGTCCATTAAGTTCATGAGGAAAATCCACACAAAAATAGTGAGAGCAAGTGGAGCAATTAAACGCGATTTGCCATGAAAAGTATCACGGACACTTGAGTCAACAAACTCAATGATCATTTCAATTGCTGACTGGAATTTAGTTGGAACACCTGCTTTTGCAGTTTTCGCAACAATCCAGAATAACAAACAGAAAATAACACCAAGGCCAATTGACCAACCCATTGAATCCAAGTGAATTGCAGTGAACCCCATCGAATGAGCTTCTTCAGCAGTCTCAGCCAATTTCCATGTACCATCTGGCATTTTGCCATAGGTCATATTGGTCAAGTGATGCTTGATATACTCTGTCGAAGTGAGGGCATGTTCTTCAGCAGCCATAAATCACACCTGGTCAATGTCAATTACTAAAAAGAAGGGTTACGAACATCGGCGTACTGTCGATATCTCGCCACCCTCCAAAAAATCTTCAATTCTTCTTGTTTCTACACCCGTTTTTGTTGACGTGACACCCAAAACGGAGCGACCCACGACATTGCCTGAACGAGAATAAAACCAAACAGCAATGCTAACGGTGATAAAGGTTTAACATTGCTCAAAATCAAAATAAATCCAACGATCATGATTGCAAATTTGCCTAACATGCCCCTATACATGTTAGACAGCACTTGTTTTGATGCTCTCGCACCTGCTGTTCTGAAGGATTGCCACGAGAAATAACTCATTGCAAGCCAGCAAACCAGTGCACCAAGTGCCGCACTTAATGCTGCTGTCATGTCTTTTATGCTCCACGCCACGAGGGCGGAAACAGGGATCATACATGCTTGTAAGAAGACCAAAGCTTTTGCTAATCGTCGGTCAATCAAGCGACTAGTTCGGCTCATTATTTATCCACTCACAGCATAAATGCTTGACAAGTTTAGCTGATGATCGCTTTTAATCGCAGGCATTATAGAGTTACACCCCTGAACATGCAATCTTTTCCCGACTTTAGTCGGGGTTTTTCATGACAGGTGGTGCTGACGCTACAGTCAGCCTTTGTTTATTTTTTATCTTACTTTTGCGTACTTAATACACATTTATCTGTTTTTATAGCCAGTTTCTTCCATGCAGTGACGAAATCATCCTCGTTATTCATGCTCTCGTCTACGGGTTGAAAAGTAATGTTACCTAATTTTTGATACTGGCTTTTAGTGGTAAAACTTTCTGCCAATAAACACATCTGATCTTTTGGTCGATTATCATTAAGATACTTAATTTGAGCTGCTGTTGGTGCAACATGAGGATCATCTGTCAAAGCGCCTGCAAACTTTAAGTTTAATGAGCGTTCTAAATATTGATAAGCATCATGATATGACCAATATGGTTTGCCATTACTTGTACTGTCGTAAACTTGTGCAGCCTGAAACATCTTACGAGCAAAGATATTAGCATTATTCCAATATTTAGCCTTGTTTTCAGGATGCTGCTGAGAACGTAAAGCAGCAATAAAGAAACCAATTCGAACTGCGTTATTTGGCTCTAGCCATACATGGGTGTCTACTGTATTAGGTAAAGCTACACCGCGTGTACTACGCAGCGGTAAAACAGAAACGATGCCACTATCTAATAAGGCAATTGCTTTCTTATTATTACCTAACAATTTATTTAGAGGTGCTTCATGAGCCTTACCCAGCCAGATTACTAAAGATGCATCATTAATTGCTTTACGGTGCGCTGGAGTTAATTGTACGTCATGCCCAGTTTGTCCCTTTAATAAGAGTTGTGGTTCTTCAACACCCTGAGTGACTTCTTTTGCAATCAGATAGATCGGGTGTGTAGAAACCACCAAACCCTGACTCCACCCTAACGTACTCAAAAGAGAGAACATACTGAAAACAAAAAAACGGAACATGACAGACCATCAATTTAAATTAGCTCGAAGCATGTTATAATATAACAAAGTTACAAAAATACCTAAGATTAATCGAATGAAGCATCGCTTCATGCTAATATTCCGTTAAAAATTCGAGGTTATTTCTATGAGTTCCTGCTCGCATGAACATCATGATTCTTTGCATGGGGTGCATGATCACCATAATGTCGCAAACCGTTTAGCTGAAGCAGAAAATTTATGTTCTGCGACTGGCGCACGACTTACGCCTTTGCGCAAAGAAGTTTTGGAACTCATTTTAAATGCGTCGGGCCCAATGGGTGCTTATGACTTGCTCGCACGTATAAAAAGTCAAACTGATCGCCCAGCTGCTCCTCCAACTGTATATAGAACTTTAGATTTTTTATTAGAAAAAGGTTTGATCCATCGCCTAACTTCTATTAATGCCTATATTCCCTGTTGCCATCCTCGCGAAGGTCATCAAGCAGCATTCTTAATTTGCACCGAATGTCACATGGTTAAAGAAGCCTCTTCTCAAGGCTTAACTCACCAGCTTGATCAACTTGCAGCGTCAGATGAGTTCGTGGCTCAACATAGCATTATTGAAATTTCGGGGAAATGCCAACAGTGCCGCACAACTCGCTAGATCCTGTATTAATTCAGCTTGAGCAGGTTTCTGTTCATCGTGATAATCGGGAAATTTTAAAAAAAGTTGATTTTGCTCTACATCAAAATGAAATTGTGTCTTTGATCGGGCCAAATGGTGCTGGCAAATCAACACTGATTAAAGTTCTACTTGGTATTCTCCAGCCGAGTAGTGGACGCATTGTTAATTATAAAAAACTCAAAATGGCGTATGTGCCACAAAAATTTAATCCTTCACACAGTCTACCTTTACGTGTGCAGGATCTACTTGATTTAGAAAAGTGCAGCCCTGCTCTGCGTCAGGAAATTATTCAAGACACAGGTATCTCCAAGTTACAACAATCAAAAGTACAACAACTTTCCGGTGGTGAGCGCCAACGCGTATTACTAGCGCGCGCACTACTTCGCCAACCAGACATTTTAGTTCTTGACGAACCGATGCAAGGTTTAGACATTCAGTCAGAAGCTGAACTTTATGAATATGTCCGTAGTCTGCCAGAACGATATGGTTGTGCAATCTTAATTGTTTCTCATGACTTACAATGGGTGATGGAAGGAACACACCGTGTGGTGTGTTTGAATAAACATATTTGCTGTAGTGGGTTACCCGAGAATATTCAACAACATCCTGAATATCAGGCTATTTTTGGAACTCAACGGGTTTTCTACCAACATCATCATGATCATTGCGCTCACGGTGATGCAGCACACCCCTGCCCTCATAACGACCGTCCTCACATCCACCCAGAACCGGAAGCTTAAGCCATGATGGAATGGTTACAATTATTGTTACCCGCATGGATTATGGGAACCTTGCTGGTATTTTTAACTGCACCTCTTGGTTGTCTAATGCTTTGGAGACGCATGTCTTTTTTTGCTGACACGATGGCACACGGAACATTACTTGGAGTTGCGATCGCAGGTGCTTTAAGTCTTCCTCTTTGGCTTGGGGTTGCAGGCACTGCGATTTTACTGGTCGCAATTTTATGGGCCCTACATGACAATCGCTTACCCAATGATGCGCTCTTAGCCTTATGTTCAGCGACATTACTCTGTAGTGGTTTGTTGTTTATTCAACATGTTCCAAGTTTAAGACCAGAACTTTTAAGTTATTTATTTGGTGATTTACTTAGCATTGATTGGCCCGATTTACCTGTTTTCACTTTAATTATTGCGATATCACTCGCAATTCTTTACCGCTTTTGGCAGCAGCAAATACAGTTTGCAATTGATCCAGATATTGCAATTAGTGAAGGGGTAAATGCGAACTGGCAACGTCTTATTTTTATGCTGCTATTGGCTTTATTTACTGTATTAGCCTTACGTGCGGTAGGTTCGTTGCTTATGGGTGCATTACTCGTAATACCTGCTTTAAGCGCTCGCCTACTAGCAAACTCGCCAAAGCAAATGGTCGTTTGGGCATTTGTGTTAGCCCAGCTTGGGGTGAGTGTAGGCCTATGGTCAAGCGCAGCACTTAATATCTCTACAGGCTTGAGTATTGTTTTATGTATGGCATTAACTTTTGCTGTTATTTTTATAACTCAAAAGCTAAAAAATCAAACACAGGCGGCCTAAATTAGGACGTCTGATGAACTGTACTTAATAATAAAGCCGCACAACTAAACATCACAGCAAAACCCCGATTCAAATATTTTTGCTGTTTAGGGGAGCGAAGTAATCTTAGAACCTTTGATGCTAGCCCTGTATATCCAGCCATTACAATCAAATCAATCGTAATCATTGTTACAGCCATAATCAGGTACTGTATCCACTGAGGCTTACCCAAATCTAGAAACTGGGGTAAAACAGCTAATAGAAATACAATCGCTTTGGGATTACTAATATTGACCACAAAGCCATTTAACAATAGCGCGAATACAGATTTATCTCTTTTTTCTTGTTGGATTTCTATATCTTTTATAGGCGCTGTCCACTGTAAATAAGCAAGGTATAACAAATAAATCACACCAAACCATTTAACAAACTGAAAAGCCAAAGGTGTCGTTGCAAATAAAACCCCCACGCCTGCTGCCACCACTAAAATTTGAAGTAGCAAAGCGATTTGCAAGCCTATTGCGTTCCAATAGCCATGCCTAAAACCATAGTTTAGACCACTCGACATTGAAGCAATTGCTCCCGCACCTGGTGAGATACTAATAACCCAACAGGCCAACATATAAGCGAACCAAACTTGCAGAGACATAGCAAAAAATAGACTATAAAAGTGGAATTATACTGTTTTATAAAGCTATCTTAGTCATAATTCAAACAATAAAATCAGCAAATAGACTACTAACGACTCTTCGCATCAGGCACAATAATTAAAGCTCATACTAAATTATAATTGAGGAGATACCTTCCAATGACTGCTCAATCTGTCATTTTGCCATTGCCATCAGATCATGCTCGTTTCATTGTTCTTCGCTTAAAAGACTTATCAATTGATGAATTAAAAAAACAAATTGAAGCTTTATTTGAAGCACGTGACCGTCTAATGACTCAGCATTCTGATGCCCAAATTAAAACAGCAGTCGCTTTTGGTCCTGAACTATGGAAACAGCTCTATTCGCAAACTCCTGAAGGATTTAAACAGCTTGAGCCAGAACAAGGTGCATTCAACATGCCAGCTGTGCCAGCAGATGTGCTCATTCACATTGCCAGCATGCGCTCTGATATTTGTTTTGCATTAAGCCAAGCATTTTTTGAAGGTATTCAAGATAAAGTCGAAGTTCTTGATGAGCGTGTTTGCTTCCGCTATTTCGATGGTCGAGATATGACGGGCTTTATAGACGGTACGGAAAATCCTCAGTTCCCTGATGACCGTGCAGAAACAGCTCTTCTACCCGAAGAGGCTGGAGTATTTGCCGATGGCAGTTTTATATTTGCACAGCGCTATGCTCATGATTTAGAAAAATGGAAAAAATTGAAAGTTGATGCGCAAGAAAATGTTATGGGCCGCACCAAACTTGAATCTATTGAATTAGATGATGACGTAAAACCAGAAAATGCCCATGTTGCTCGCACTGTTGTTGAGGATGATGAAGGCGAAGAAATGGAAATTCTACGTCATAGCCTACCTTATGGCGACGGCCGAGGTGATCAAGGTTTATTTTTCATTGCTTATACCAAAGACCTCACCATTATTGATGCCATGTTAAAGCGCATGTTCGGCACAAGTGGAGATGGTATTCACGACCGCTTATTGCACTTCGTGACTCCACTTGATGGTGCTTATTACTTTGCACCTAGTGAAGAATTACTAGAAGAAATTCTAGAAGGGTAAAATTTAAAAAAAAGTAGCTATCAAGCAAGGTAGCTACTTTTTTATTTCAGACCGAAGAGAGCTAAAATAAATACGTTGTCATTTTATATAGATATTATGGATCTCTCGCATAAATTAATAAAAACTACTCTTAAATACAAACTTAAGGCCCATTAGCATTTCTTATTTCAACCATTTCATTACAGTCTTTAGAAGTTGAATAAACGAAAATTCGTTTATCTTGATTTTCTAGCAAAATGGCATCTTTATTTTCACCAAAGGCATTTTTAGAAATATCACACTTATAAGCTGACAGTTGAAAGCTCTTTACGACTTCACATTTAGACTCAACAATATTGTCATTGAAACCATACCATTTTGTAATATTTGGATTTGAACAAGAGATTTGCCCTACTTGATCAACTTCTTTTGTTTTAACCGCCTTATCCACACTCTCTTTCTTTTCACTTGCAACAGAGCCTGATTTATTTATCTCCGTCTGCACTACACTAGATTCATGATTAGAATCATTTTGCGTTTTATGCGGACTTTTATCACTACAAGCCATTAAAGCGCCTATAAAAATTAAAATATAAATATTCTTCATAAAAAAGTGCTCATAATTATGTGTTATTTAAGAACTGATCTTAATCAAAGTCATCAACCCGTAAGTATAGATAATATTAACCGAAATAAGATTTACTAATAACTTATTATTTTAGATTGATAATATGCATCTTATAAAAACTGGATAATCTGTTTTATATTTTATTAACTATTATAGTTTAGAAAATATAAGAATCATTTAGGCCAAGGTAAGTTAATAAAAAAAGAGGAGCTTAAGCTCCTCTTTCTACACTCTCACCCTTAGAAAGGAATACGCTTATATTTGCGGTATTCGGGCTTCCAGAATGATTGATCAATTTTCTGTTTCAACAAATCATCACTAATCGTTACTGCCACACCATCAGCCATAGCAGCTTTCGCAACTTCGAACGCAATAACTCTAGAAACTTGTTGAATTTCGCCTAAAGGTGGCAATAAATCAGCTTGTGGATCTTTAAGCAATGGAGAACAATTTGCTAAAGCACTACTTGATGCCATTAACATATTTTCTGTAACACGCTTAGCACCCGATGCAATCACACCTAAGCCAATGCCTGGGAAAATGTACGAGTTATTACACTGCGAGATATTGTAAAGTTTGCCGTGATGATTCACAGGAGCAAACGGACTACCTGTTGCAATTAATGCTTTGCCTTCAGTCCACTCCACAATATCAGCAGGTACAGCTTCAACACGTGAAGTTGGATTAGATAATGGCATGACAATTGGTCGTTCACAATTTGCAGCTAAAGTCTTAATGATTTCTTCTGTGAACAAGCCAGGCTGACCAGAAACACCAATTAACACTGTAGGCTTAGCATTTTTAACAACATCAAGTAGTGAAATCACTTCTTCAATATTGCCCCACTGATCAACCACCTCAGCTTTTTGTGCCAACTTACGTTGGAAGTCGAGCAAATTTGGTTGATTCTCAGTGATCAAACCAAAACGGTCTACCATATAAACGCGAGCACGCGCTTCTGCATCGGTTAGACCTTCTGCAACCATTTGAGCAACAATTTGCTCTGCAATACCACAACCTGCCGAGCCTGCACCTAAGAAAGCAATTTTTTGATCTTTTAATTGTTTGCCCGCTGCACGACTCGCAGCAATCAAACTACCAACAGATACCGCTGCTGTTCCTTGAATATCATCGTTAAAACAGCAAATTTTATCGCGATATTTGTTTAAAAGTGGCATCGCATTTTTTTGTGCGAAATCTTCAAACTGAATTAATGCTTTTGGCCAACGACGCTTCACAGCATCAATCACCATATCTACAAATGCGTAATATTCATCACCACTAATACGCGGCTGACGCCAACCCATATAGATCGGATCATTTAAGAGCTGCGGGTTATTCGTCCCCACATCAATTGTAATTGGCAATGTATAGGCTGGGCTAATTCCGCCACACGCCGTGTAAAGCGAAAGTTTTCCAATAGGAATACCCATTCCGCCAATACCTTGGTCACCAAGACCTAAGATACGCTCACCATCTGTAATCACGATTACTTTTACATTATTTTTATTTACGTTTTGCAAAATATCATCAATCACATCACGATCTGGATATGAAATAAAAACACCACGATGACGACGATAGATATCAGAGAAACGCTGACATGCTTCACCTACTGTTGGGGTGTAAATAATCGGCATCATTTCTTCAAGATGATTTTCGATTAAATGATAAAACAAGGTTTCATTGGTATCTTGGATATTACGCAAATAGATATGTCGATTGATATCATCAGTGAAAGCGCAATATTGCTGATAAGAGCGCTGGCTCTGCTCTTCAATAGTTTCAATAATATGGGGGAGTAAACCGTGTAAGTTAAAGTTACTTCTTTCTTCTTCAGTGAAAGCCGAACCTTTATTTAAAAGTGGTAACTCTAAAAGTGTAAAACCTGCATATGGGATATAAAGGGGATGTTTACTTGGGTGTCCTGATATCATTGCCTATCTCATTTTCCAGCTTAGAGTAGAGAAAAACACGTTTTGTATGGTCTCTAAAACTCTTTGTGTGTATAAGCTTAAGGCTATTTTCATCGAAATAGGTATTTTAAACCGTGATGTTAAAATTAAACACTATTTAGTTACTACATACATAAAAATAAATAATAAATATCAATATCTTAATAATTTTATATTTTTAAAAAATCTTTTCTTATCTTAAATTTTAAAGCCCAAACTATATATTTTAATACTACTATATATTTCTATAAGAAATAATAGTGATTTCACTACCTAATTTTCTGATCAAAAATCTCCAGAAGGCTTGTATTTGTTTGTTTTTAGAATAGTGAAGTAATCCACCCTACAATATTCATTTAAGAAATAATCCCCAGTAAGTTGCACAAAAAGAATTACTGGAATATTAAATCCACTCCCCTAACGCATAGGAAATTTGCTATATTTGACGTTTTTCTGCGACATCTATTTTCGATTGATATGAATACGGCAATACAAGCAGCTCTCGACCATGCAGTGCAAAATCTTCAACAAGAAGGCGTGCTTCCTTCCGACTGGAATAACACAAGCAACTTAACGCGCACCAAAGACCGAAGCCATGGCGACTTTGCTTCTAATATTGCCATGATCGGCTCGAAAGCTGCTGGTATGAAACCACGTGATTTAGCTGAGAAAGTTCTAGCTGCATTACCAGAAGTAGCAGATATCAGCAAAGCTGAAATCGCAGGACCTGGTTTTATTAACTTCTTTTTAAATGCAGATCAACGCTTTGCCATTCTTGACCAGATTCAAGCACAAAAAGAAATTTTTGGTCGCAGTCAGGCAAACGCAGCGAAAAAGATCCAAGTCGAATTTGTTTCTGCAAACCCAACATCTAGCCTACACGTAGGCCATGGCCGTGGCGCTGCATATGGTATGACTGTTGCTAAGTTACTTGAAGCAACAGGTGCTAAAGTTGACCGCGAATACTATGTGAATGATGCTGGCCGTCAAATGGATATTCTGGCGACTTCTACTTATTTACGTTATTTAGAATTACTTGGTCAAAACCTTGTATTCCCTAAAAATGCTTACCAAGGCGATTACGTTAAAGAAATAGCACAGACTATTATTGATAAAGATAGCGATGCATATCTTCACGAAGTGGCAGCTGTCTATAAAGATGTGCCAGAAGACGTACAATATGCAGAAGAACTAGATAGTGACGGCAATAAAGTCGTTTTATCTGGCGACAAAGAAAAACATATTGATGGCCTTATTGCCAACTCACAACAATTACTAGGTGAAGGCTACCGCGTATTCCATCAAGCTGCTCTTCATGCCATTTTAGATGATATTAAAGATGACCTTGCTGACTTTGGCGTAACCTTTAATCAGTGGTTTAGTGAAGCATCTCTTAGTGCAAAAATTGACGAAGCTTTAGAAACACTTGATCAACGTGGCTTCCTTTATGAAAAAGATGGCAACATCTGGTTTAAATCGACTGAATTTGGCGATGAAAAAGACCGCGTTGTTAAACGTCGTAATGGCCAAACTACATATTTCGCATCAGACATCGCATACCACTTAAATAAATTACAACGTGGTTATACCGACCTAATCGATATTTGGGGCTCTGACCACCACGGCTATATTTCTCGCGTAAAAGCGGCAATTGATGCGATGGGTTACGACTCTAAAAAATTGACTGTACTTTTAGTTCAGTTCGTAAGTTTATGGCGTGGCGGCGAGATGGTTCAAATGTCATCTCGTTCAGGCCAGTTCGTGACTTTACGTGACTTACGCAAAGAAGTAGGTAATGACGCCGCTCGTTTCTACTACGTGATGCGTAAGAGTGAACAACACATTGACTTTGACCTTGACCTTGCTGTTTCACAAAGTAAAGACAATGCTGTGTACTACATTCAATATGCCCATGCACGTATTTGCCGTATGTTAGAAAAAGCGCTCAGCACAGGCTTACAATTCGATGCAAATGCTGCACGTACACATGCTACTCGCCTATCTCTTGATGCTGAAACCGAGATTCTTGCTAAGCTGGCAGCTTATCCAGACGCAGTGTTGCGAGCTGCCAATGCGTATGAACCACATCAGATAGGTACCTACTTAAAAGAATTAGCTGCCTTGTTCCACGGTTGGTACAATGAACATAAAGTATTAAGCGATGATGCAGAGCTAACACAAGCACGTTTATTACTTTCAATCAATGTACAACAAGTGTTGCATAATGGTTTAGAATTACTTGGTGTATCTGCACCAGAATCTATGTAAAAATTATATTGCATGGCAGTAAAGTAAAGGTCATGCAATATATAGTAAACAGTGGTTTGTAGAGTTAAAATAGCTGATATGAACCACTGTTTCAGCATCGTAATACGAGATCAAACTCGAATTAAAACAATCAAAATACAGAGGAATAATCCACGTGTTTGGCAAAACGCAACGCGGTGTATCTGAAAGACCTAACAAGCCTAAAAAGCCCGTAATTCCCAAATGGTTAGGGACACTTGTCGCTATTTTGGCGGTCTTATGTATCGCTGTAATGCTTATGCTTTGGAAACCTTGGCAACCTGTTCCTGCAAAAAATCAGATTACTTCTGATCACTATAAAGAAGAAGATACGAATAAAGACTATCGTTTCTACGATCTATTACCCCAACAGCAAGTCACTCCTATTCCGGAACAAGCAATTCCTGAAAGTAAAAATCAAGGCACAGCCATGATTGTTGAGGCACCAAGTGCAGCTCAACCACCTGCTTCAGAAAGTGTAGGAATTGATACGAATCAATCAGCCACTACTCCTCAGCAACCTACTTATATTTTACAGGTTCGCAGCTATAATGACCCAGATCAAGCTGATGCTCGCCGTGCAGAAATCATTTTAAATGGCTTATCTGCGGATGTAGTTAAGAGTACTGAAAACGGGCAAACATGGTACCGTGTTATTTCGGGACCTTATGATTCCCAAGATGCGGCCTTGGCTGCTCAACAGACCTTACAACATAGCGGCATTGATTCTATCGTGATCAAACGCAAATAAACTGCAAATAAAAAAGGAACAAAGAATTGTTCCTTTTCTTTTAAATATCAGCACAATCCCTTTCATTAGAACCCATTCCCTTTTGTTTCGCTTTCTGAAACGCGGGTCTTTGCTGAATACGATGTAAAAAGGTCTGAATATTAGGATATTTCCCTTGCAAGCGTGATTGTAAAGCTTCTAGAGGGAAACTCATTTGAATATCAGCAAATGAAAAGTCGCCTGCAAAATATTCATGCTCTGCCAAATAATTTTCTAAAAAACTAATATGATCTTTCATGCGTGGGCGGACAAAATTTGCCTTCACCCCTTCCGTAATTTTTTTTGCTACTGGCTGAATTAACCATGGCACATGCTTATTTACACTATTCATGACCAGAGTCATGACTAAGAGTGGCATTAGTGAGCCTTCCGCATAGTGCATCCAGTAAATATATTGCTGTAAATCCTGAGCTTGAATGGGCTTAAATTGATGTTTCTGATCATAGCGCTGCTGTAGATATTCCAAAATCACAGCAGATTCTGCGATGACTTGCTCATCATCTGTCAAAATTGGAGCTTTACCTAAGGGATGAATACATTTCAATGTTTCTGGAGCGGAATAGTTAGGTAAGCGTTGATAATAATGAATATTATAATCTAAGCCTAATTCTTCTAAAGCCCATAAAATTCGAAACGATCGCGAACATTCCAGGTGGTGTAAACTAATCATGTTATTGCCTGCTTTTATTTTTCTTTTCACATAAAAAACAGCATGTGAACATGCTGTTTTATTCCATTTGTGGGATGGATATAAAATCATCCACCTTCACAAAATAGCATTTTTACACTGTAACAAGCACAGTATGAATGTCTAAACTACGTAACAAAGTTTTAGTGACTGGAGTTTTACTACATACCAACAAGATTTTTTGTTGGAGTTCTTCATCTGGTAAGTCTTTAAAAACAATACGACGCTCTATATGTTCTTCATGCTCTCTATTGGTATGAAAATCAATTTCAACCGAGAACTCACCCAAATCATAACCTTTATGCTTTGCATACATTCTTAAAGTAATGAGCGTACACGCGGCTAAACTTCCAGTAAGTAAATCATAAGGTGCTGGGCCTTGATCTTGTCCTTCAAGCTTTTCAGGCTCATCACAAAAATATTGATGGCGTCCACTGGTAATCTCACCCTTCCATTGCTCAGCAAGGGACTTTGCTTTACTACTTGCGATTACTGCTGTCATTTTGATGCTCTCATTTGATCTGGAAGAACAGGGGCTTCTAAACGTGCACCAACATAATCTGGAATTTCACCAAAACGCACATCATGATTAATCCATTGATCACGAGCTTCTTTTAAATCATCCATTGTACGCGCAACAAAATTCCACCAGAGCAAAATTGGCGTTTCAAACGGTTCACCACCAATTAAAAGAATACGATTGCCTTTTTTTACTTCAATCTCAATTTCACTCAGCCCAGTATCTAATACAACCATGTTGTCAGCAGTTAACTCATGGCCATTCACATGGGCAATACCCTCAAGCGCCATAAAACCATATTCATAATTAGGATTTAATGGAATACGAGTTTTAGTATCTTGGGCAGCAATTAAGTCAACACCAACTAAAGGCGTATGGACCACTACTGGAGAAGTAGTTGCCAAATATTCACCGACAAGAACAGTAAATTCTAGACCGTCTTTTTCAACAATAGGCAGCTCAGGGTAATGTTCAAATTTTGGATCCATATCGCGCTTTTGATCTGGTAAAGCAATCCACAGCTGAGCAGCATGCATTTGAGTTTCTGTATCAGGTGCAACTTCTGTATGCGAAATTCCATGGCCCGCTGTCATTAAGTTCACTTGCTTAGGACGGATCAGTTGTTTTGAACCTAAACTATCGGTATGCATCATGGTCCCTTCAATCATCCAAGTGAAGGTTTGCAAACCAATATGAGGATGAGGGCCAACATCTAAACCATCACCCGCTTGAAAAGACACTGGACCTGCATGGTCTAAAAAACACCACGCACCAATCATTCGTTTTTGTCGGCTAGGTAAAGCCCGCTTAATGACCGTCCCCTGTCCAATTTCAGCAGAGCGAATTGGAAACTCCTGAATAAACTGATTGGCAAATTTCTCGCAATCCTTTGAATCAGAAATATCGTAATCATTATTATTGCTCATGATATTACTCTCTTTTACCTATGCTTTTGCAATGAGTTGTTTTACTGATCTTAACAATACACTCATTATTCAATATAGTCTTTTAGTAATACACAGGGTGTTATGAATGAGACAATAATTTTTAAATTATAGAAAAATCAAGGCTAAATGAAAAATGCTTAAGCAGATTAATCTTTAACAAGCTGTTTTAGATTTTTCATGAATTGCCCAAATTGTGGGAAAAATTCTTGAAACATAGGATGGTCTCGATTTTCTAACATGACTTCACTAAAAAGTTTTAGTCCAACTCCAAAAGATTTTGTGGTTTCATTATCAAAAAAATCTGCTTTTTTTAAGCGCTCTACAATTTCAAAAATATCGTCATGATTCCCCGTATAGAACTCAAGACGCTCGGTATACATAGAGGCCTCTCCTTTGGGATTTTTTAAATGTTGTACAGCAACATGATATTGATGTTGTTTCATATCTAAACTCTCTCTTAAAATTTAATGACTTTGGATGATTTCAACCTGTTTAAGGTCGATTTGAAATTGTGTAAATACTGACCGCAAAGAGGCTAAAAACTCCTCTTGTTTAGCAGCCGTTAGGTCCGTGCAGCGAATTTTTAATAATTGATTACTCTCGACTGTGGGCAAGCTAAATTTAGCCTCATCTCGTTGCGGCTGACGATTTGAAATTAAACCCACTCCTACTAAGTCGTTCACTACGCGATAAACTGTAGCTAAACTTAATTTCTGCTTTTGGGCATATAACTTTTGATAAATCTGTTTAACAGTCAGATCTTCTGCTTGCTGTTGAACTAAAGACAAAACAGCAAGTCTTGGATGAGTAACTTTTAGGCCCGCTTCTTTGATTTTGTGCTGTAGGTCTAACATTTTGATTCCCAACTTATAGCCGTCCAATCGCAACCGCAGCCTGATCAATTTTTTCGGCCATTTGATAAATCTGCTCTTGCTGTAAACTCGCCGAGTTCAACTTCAAACGTAAGGCTGTTTTTAGGTTTTCCATCGCACGGTGAATTTCAATTAGTTCATCATTACTGTGAATTTCACGTCTAAGTCGTAATTTTTCTAGTAGCTCGGTCAACTTGTCTTGTTGTTCGGTTAAGTAAGCTTTACCAAATTCTGTGATTTGATACTGCTTACGTTCCACGTCTAACAAAGTAATGAAATTCATTTCTTCCAGACTAGTTAAAGTTGGGTAAATGGTACCTGCACTTGGTGTATAGCCGTCGCCCACCAAATCACTTATTTCTTTAATTATTTCATAGCCATGCTTAGGACTTTGCTGAATGAGATGGAGTACTAAAAGTTTCATACGTCCTGCTTCAAAAAGTCTTCCACGGCGCCCTGAACGGTGATGGTCGCGATGATGCTCACTGTGTTCAATATGATGATGTTCTGATTGTTGTTTCATCTTTTAAAACCTAAAAATGATCAATTTATAATTATTAAGATATATCTTAATATATCTTTTATCAAGTATAAGTAATAAAAATAGATTTATCACCCTGATAATTATTAAAATTAATTTCCATCTTTAAAAGTTAAGTAATAAAAAAGAGTGCTTAAGCACTCCATCTACTAACAATACGCAACAAATATATTTATAAAACAACCAAATTATTTCGAATGCCACCTTTATTCTTTTACAGAACCCCAATAAACGCATAACCACATGAAAAATAATAGTTTTAAATTAATACATTTACCATTATGTTAAATGTGATGATTTTCTTCGATTAGCATATATATCAAATCAAGCTCAGGACAATCATATCCCATTGAGGTTAGGGCTGCGGTGACTTGCCCTCTGTGATGAGTTCCATGATTAAAAACATGTAATAATGTTTCAGCATATGGCAGGCTCATCTCTTTACCAATAGATGTTTTGTACAGTAGATCGTATTTAAATTTTTCAATATCAACACATTTTAAAAAACTTATCCAATTACTAGCCTTATCTTCTAACTGAAATATCAACTTATCTTTATCATTTTCTATGATGGTATTTAGCTTTAATATCGGTGAAGGTTTACCTAAAAAACGAGGAAACCAAAGATAGTGCTCACCAACAAGTAAATGATTTAAAGTTCCGGCGATACTTTTGAAATAAAGTCCGCATTCAGCATTGAAGTCGTCATTAGAAACATTCCTCAAAACCTGATTTAATTTTTGAGTAGACCAAACGTTGTATCGAGCTAATAATTCAAAAGTATTTAAATCCATTAATAAAGAACCTGTTATTAATTTGCCTAAAATTAACATAACACGGCTTATATGAAATTAAGTTAACGCCTTTAGTAAAAATCAAATATTTAAAACTTTCACTTCATTGTAAAACAGCAAAAAGCCGACTTTTCCAAGTCGGCTTTTTATTAATTCATTCTAGAAACTTTTCTACTGCGAGCATTTTGCACTTTACTTAAAACAATGTTTTAAGTTCGTTCATGGCATAAATTTAGCTAAAAGCTACTGCTTTTAGAAAACCCTCTGCCGCGAGCATAGCTCTTGGCGTAAAATCGGCAAAATGCATTGCATTTTGAAACTCCGATTCTACTCCCACTCAATCGTTGCTGGTGGTTTAGATGACACGTCGTATACCACACGTGATACATCTTTAATTTCATTCATAATACGCGTTGAGATTTTATCAACTAGTTCATATGGTAAATGCGCAAAACGAGCTGTCATAAAGTCAACTGTTTCAACTGCACGAAGTGCGATTACCCATGCATAACGACGACCATCACCGACTACACCAACTGACTTAACAGGTTGGAATACGGCAAATGCTTGAGCTGTTTTGTCATACCAGCCGCTGTCGCGAAGCTCTTGCATAAAGATGTCATCAGCAAGACGAAGAATATCTGCATATTCTTTTTTCACTTCACCCAAAATACGAACGCCTAAACCTGGACCCGGGAATGGATGACGGTAAATCATGTTGTGTGGCAAGCCAAGTGTTGTACCTAATTTACGAACTTCATCTTTAAACAAGTCACGTAAAGGTTCAACTAACTCAAACTCTAAATCGTCTGGTAAGCCACCCACGTTGTGGTGAGATTTAATAACGTGTGCTTTACCTTGTTTGCTTGCAGCAGATTCGATCACGTCTGGATAAATCGTACCTTGTGCCAAGAATTTCACGCCATCAAGTTTACGTGCTTCTTCGGCAAAAACTGCAATAAACTCACGACCAATGATTTTACGTTTTTTCTCTGGATCAACTTCACCAGCCAATGCAGTTAAGAAACGTTGTTCAGCATCTGCACGAATTACACGGATTCCCATGTTTTCAGCAAACATTTGCATCACTTGGTCACCTTCGTTTAAACGAAGTAAACCGTTGTCAACAAATACGCATGTCAACTGGTCGCCAATTGCTTTGTGTAAAAGTGCAGCAACTACAGAGGAGTCAACACCACCAGAAAGACCTAAAAGAACTTTTTCATCACCAATTTGTTTACGCAGCTGTTCTACACGTAAGTCGATGATGTGTTCAGGTGTCCAAAGACCACCACATCCACAAATTTTATGAACAAAATTTGCAAGTAATTCTTCACCTTTTGCCGTGTGCGTTACTTCTGGGTGGAATTGCACACCATAGAAACGGCGTGTTTCGTCACTTACAGCAGCAACAGGACAACTTGGTGTGCTTGCAGTAATGCTAAAACCTTCTGGAATCTGGCTCACTTTGTCGCCATGGCTCATCCAAACATGAAGTTGGTCTTCACGATCTTGTAAGTTGCCAATCAGTTGGTCACGTTTAACGATATCAACTTCGGCATAACCAAACTCATGTACAGTACCCGGCTCAACTTTACCGCCTAACTGTTCAGACATGGTTTGTAAACCATAGCAAATACCCAATACTGGAACACCCAACTCAAACACCACTTGTGGTGCACGTGGGCTGCCTTCTTCATGCACACTCTCAGGTCCACCTGACAAAATAATGCCATTTGGCTTAAAAGCGCGAACGTCTTCTTCAGACATATCAAAAGCATACATTTCAGAGTAAACACCGGCTTCACGTACACGACGTGCAATGAGCTGGCTATATTGAGAGCCGAAATCCAGAATCAGGATACGATCTTCAGTAATTTGAGTATTGGTAGTCATGACAAACCACTAAATGGCAAAAGAATTAAGCGCGCCATTTTAACATTTTTCACGCTTCGGCGCACCGCAAATCATCATATATCTTATTTTTTTCATTTTTGAATCATTTCCATCGCTGAATTCTTTGATATAAATTAATATTTAACTATATTTATCAATCATCTGGATTAGTCTTAAAAACTTCACACGTATTGATAAATTCATCACATTCTATTCAACATCACCATGAATTTGATGTTAAGATGAGCCGATAAAACAGGCATTACCATGGAACGGTAAATACCATAAGCGATATTTGTCTGTGCTTAAACAATTATCCATTTTTATGGCTTGTTGCCCCCTATCAAAATCAATAGAAATCCAAGGAACAACAATGCTTCAAACTATGATTGCAGATTTCCAGCAACATTTTTGGTTGTATATATCTATTCCTTTTATGAGTGGTTTAATTGGCTACATCACCAAGGTGATTGCCATTCAAATGATGTTTTCGCCACTTGAATTTAAAGGCATTAAACCATTTCTAGGTTGGCAAGGCATCGTGCCACGCAAAGCCGAGAAAATGGCAACAATTGCTGTTGAGCTCATGACAGCCAAACTCATTAAACCTGAAGAAATTTTTGCACGCCTAGATCCTAAACGTATTGCCAAAGAAATAGAAAAACCACTGCTTGCCGCAGCTGAAGATATTACCCGTGATGTTGCGCAAGAATATCAGCCGGGGTTATGGGAAGGCATGCCAGAGTTTGCACGTCAAAGACTCATTCGTCGTGTGCAATCAAAAGCACCCGAGATTGTTGAACACATCATGAGTGAAGTTCAACGTGATGTGAACCGATATTTTGATATTAAACACCTGGTTATCAGTAACTTACTCAAAGACAAACGCCTGCTCAACAATATTTTTAAGCGAGTAGGAAAACAAGAATTTAAGTTTTTCAGTAATGTCGGATTTTTCTTCGGTTTCGGTATTGGTGTGATTCAGATGCTATGCTGGATTGTCACGCAAGGCAAATACCCTTGGATGCTGCCAATGTTTGGTGGCTTTGTGGGGTTTTTCAGTGACTGGATTGCATTACAAATGATGTTTAGACCCCTTTATCCTAAGAAAATATTGGGTTATACGTGGCAAGGTTTGTTTATTAAACGCCAAAATGAAGTTGCGGCCGACTACGCAGCGCTAATTTCCAAACAGCTTTTAACTTCTCGCCACATGATGGAAGAATTATTTTCTGGTACACATTCTGCGCGTGTTATTGATCTGGTTAACCGTCATGTTAAACAAGAAATTGATATGCAAGCAGGTGTTATTCGCCCATTAGTTGTATACGCAATTGGCGGAGAAAAATATCAGGATATGAAATCGCAAGTTGCTGAACGCATTCTGCAACGGCTTCCAGAGACAATGAAATATGTAGAGTCTTATGCAGAAGATGCTATGAACATTCGCAGTACCTTAATTGAACGCATGCAAAAATTAACACCATCTGAATTTGAAGGTATGTTACGTCCTGCGTTCAAAGAAGATGAGTGGGCACTCATTGCAGTGGGTGCAGTACTTGGTTTTGTTGTTGGGGAATTACAAATCCAGTTCATGTTGTAATTTTACAATCCTAGAAATAAAAAAAACCGGATGAATTGATCATCCGGTTTTATTTTGTCTTAAATATTATTTCTCGATTGCATGATCCAAACTAATACGTCCAGCGCCATGAAGCATCAAGAAGAATAAACCACCTGCCATTGCAAGGTTTTTCATGAAATGGATACCATTGTTATATTGCGCCGCTGCATCAGCACCACCTTGGTGGAATAAAAATGCAGTAAGAATACTAAAGATTCCAAGTCCAAAAGCGGCAAAGCGCGCTTGGAAACCAAACAACAAGGCTAAACCACCACCAAACTCAACCAAGATAACCAAAGGAAGAATTCCAGCTGGAACCCCCATTGCTTCCATATATCCAGCAGTTGCTGCATAACCGGTAATTTTCCCCCAACCAGCAACAAGGAAGATATAGGCGATAAGAAGACGCGCAATAAGGCTAATGAAACTGTCTGCGCCTGATTGCGTTACGATATTTTTGACCACTACATTTGGATTAAACATATTGCCACCTTTATTTAAATGCTTATTTATTGATGAGCTCATTCTAGGTTTAGGACATTGATAATTAAATACTCAAAATCCATATATATCGTTGCATAAACGAGATGATCAATTTGTATTTTTTTGATGTTTTATACTGACTTTCTATAGGCTCACTGCTAGGATTTGAGCACGGTTTACCACTTGCTCTTATTATGGAACTTCTTGATTTTATTCTACACGTTGATCAACATCTTGCCGAATTTATTATAAATTACGGAACGTGGATTTATGGCATTTTATTTTTAATTATTTTTGTTGAAACCGGTTTAGTGGTTATGCCGTTCTTACCGGGAGATAGTTTGTTATTCGCAGCAGGTGCTTTAGCTGCATCTACAGGTGCGATGAATCCATGGGTATTGGGCACTCTACTCTTCACTGCTGCCGCTTTAGGCGACACGGTAAACTACCATATTGGACGTTTTATCGGTCCACGTGTATTTGAAATGAATTCTCGATTCATTAATAAACACCACTTAGTTAAAACTCAAGAATTCTTTGCTCGCCATGGTGGCAAAACCATTATCTTTGCTCGTTTCATACCATTTGCCCGTACCTTTGCACCTTTTGTTGCTGGGGCTGGTAGCATGAACTATAAGTTTTTCCTAACTTATAACCTGATTGGAGCACTCTGTTGGGTCGCTTCTTTTGTAACTTTAGGCTACCTATTTGGAAATATGCCAATCGTTAAAGATAACTTTACCCATCTTATTTTCGGCATCATTATTATTAGTGTTTTACCAGGCATCATCGGGTTTATACGTGAAAAACTAAAAAACCGAAAAGCTAATATTTGAGATTAGTTAAAAGAAACGGAATACCACCGGAAGCATACATAAAATGAGTAACATGGCCGATCCTTTATATAAATGATCGGCTTTTATTTTTTTGATTGGACCCGCTAACAATGCCCGTCCAAAAATCATCCAGAAACTTGCAGCCGGAATTAAGATTAATGTAAAGACACCAAATACCATAAGAAAATTTTCAGGCGAATTCCATGCTTCAGCAGGAAAGATACCAGCTGCAAACAGCAAAGCTTTAGGATTCTTTAAAGTTGATAAAAATAATTGACGAGGGCGAATATTGTGGTGACTTTGACTAAACTGTTGTAAATGCGTGTTCTTCCATAAGTGAAAAGCAAGCCAGAATACATAGAACACACTCGTAATATGCAAAATGAGCAGTAGTGCTGGCCAAATTGGAGCTGCTAAATGAATAAATACAGCCCAAAAGCTAATACCGTAGGCATAGCCTAACCATTCCATTGGAATAAGCCAGAATGCTTTAGATAAACCTTGAGAATGAGCAGCGGTTGCAAGTAAAGCATTTGTCGGCCCCGGAATGAGCAAAACAGCCAACATTGCCAATACAAAAAACCAACTCTCAATCATAAAATTTCCACAACATCCAAGATGGGGCCACCTTAAACGAAATAGGCAAAATATAGCAAGTTTGTGAGGGCTTTTGATTATAGAAAATACAAGACTTATTAAGCTTTAAAATTTAAACCACATTGATTTATATTAATTTTATTATGAAACATTTTGCTAAACTTTATTCATCACAATATGCCTTTGTTAGCATATTGTGATGCAAAATTGAATATTAATTCGTCTTTTTCCGAACAATAATTGGGCAGTTTTTGAATTGAGCAGCCTGAACTATTGCTTCTTGCTGACCTAAAACACGTGATAGTTCAGTATTTTTCGTTGAAGAAGATTGTCCCATATTTACAGAGATGGATGGACCGAATCCCCAACCGCCTCTTCCCCAGCCACCACCGAGTCCAAGTCCAACACCCATACCAGTACTTTTCGGAGTTTGTACACCATTGTCGATATATTGTTGGATACGGTTATATTCACTTTGTAGCTGCTGACAGCCCAAAGATTGATATTGAGTCGGAGACACGTAAGTCGGTTTTACCGTCGTAGCACAAGCGCCTAGCAATAAAGTGGCTGCCACCAAAGGCGCAATATATAAGCCTTTCATCATTTTTCTCTTATCGTTTTGGCTCTATTTCATCAAACAATGTCTCATAAGCTTGAGTCAATTTATGTTCTGGTGCCAAATGAGCCAAAGGTAAATTTTTCTGATGTGATTCTTTCATTAAAACCGAAGGCGGTAACATGCTATTAAGTACAGGCAACCCTTCATCTTTTAACTGCTGAACCACTTCCCGAGGTAATTTTGCTTGAGCTTGAAATTGGTTGACGACAATTCCTTCAATTTCCAAGCGATCATTATGATCATCTTGCGTTTCGAGAACATTTTCAATCAATGTTTGTAACGCGCGCTTTGAAAAGACATCACAATCGAAGGGAATTAAGACTTTATCTGCTGCTATGAGTGCCGATAAAGTAAAAAAGTTAAATGCAGGTGGCGTATCTATATAGATACGATCATATCGTCCAATTAAGTTTTGAATCGAATCACGTAATTTATAAATTTTATGTTTACTTTCAAGTGCATGTTCAAGAGCACCAAGTGTTGGGCTAGCAGGAAGCACGTCTAATTTTGCGAAGGGAGTTGAGTGTACAAAGCTATCAATATCTTTATTTCGTGGGGCTTTTAAAATCGAACCTAATGCATTACCGATTAAACTCTTTTGTTGATTGTTTCCCAACACATCATCAAAGAAATTTTCGATATTTGGTTCTAAAATTGATTTTTCAGCAGAATAGGTTGCGTCATCCCCTAAAAGGTACTGACTAGAGTTGGCTTGAGGATCAAGATCAATGACCAATGTCCTGAAGCCATGTTTGGCACTAATTGCGGCCAAATTTACAGTAATACTTGATTTCCCTACACCGCCTTTTTGGTTAAACACCACACGAGTTAACATGTTTCCCTCTGCATATTTTTTTACTGTACGCAGTTTAACCTAGAGCTTAAGCAAAAAGGCAAAGAATGTAGAACAATTAAGCAAAAACAGGCTTCACAATCACTAAAATAATAATAGCAATAAATGCAATCGCGCTAATGACTAAACCCACACGGCGCTGAGCCAGCAAAATAGTGTCGTCCTTTTTAAAGGCTTTCATCAGAGAAGATAACAAGACTAAAAATAGAATAATTTTAGCGTAAAACCACGGCTGTACCTGAAAGTCTTTCATGACCAATAAAATTGCACCAGTAATAAAAACTACGGTAAATGATAGATGTTGTAAGGCAACTAATATTTTACGTCCCGCCGGATTTGGTTGTTCGCCTTGCACACCCACGAATAGAGTCGAAGCGCGTAAGACAAAAACCATAAGTGCGGCAGCCACCGCAGTCATATGAATAATTTTAGTGAGTAAATGTGCATCCATGAAATTAGCCCTTAGCTTTTAGGTGCATGTGCACATTCTGGGCTAGCAGGCGCCTGACCTTGCCACTCACTTGGTAAATAGGCATGAATTGCTAAAGCGTGAATTTGACCTGGATTCATTAAGTCTGAAGCTAAGGCATAAACTTTTTGATGACGTTGAACCAAACGTAATCCGCTAAATTCTTCACTCACTACAATCACTTTAAAATGTGACTCTTTACCTGGGAAATAACCACCATGTCCAGCCGACTCATTAATAACTTCCAAATGGCTAGGTGCAAGGGTTTGTAACCGTTCAATCAATTGTTGTTCAAGGCTCATAGCTTTTCCTTTACGATTATTCGTATATTTGAACCTAGTATACCCTGTCTACACACAAACAAAAGTTGCTCTTGTATGCTTTGACTCCAAACAAAATGTCTATTTATTCGGCAACTTAACGATAAAAATACATCTAATTACCCATTTCTGTTTTTATTTTATGCAATCAGCATATTTATTTGCATAAAGTTGTTGACCCATGTTTCGCTTAATGTATTATAAGCGGCACGCGGGAATAGCTCAGTTGGTAGAGCATAACCTTGCCAAGGTTGGGGTCGCGAGTTCGAGTCTCGTTTCCCGCTCCAAATTGGTTTTTTTTGAGAAAGTTTTCGTAAAAACTGCTTATATATGCGGGAATAGCTCAGTTGGTAGAGCATAACCTTGCCAAGGTTGGGGTCGCGAGTTCGAGTCTCGTTTCCCGCTCCAAATTTAAAAAGCCCTAGTCGAAAGACTGGGGCTTTTTTCTTTTTATTGAGTCATAATTTTTGCGGTCTATGTATTCACAACATACTTTATTGAGAATGGCTCAGTTCAAGGCCAAGTATTTCATTACTAGATTCACATTTTTAAATCGTCAGTTATAACGCTTCAATCTAGCTATATTTACAAGGCATTGGGGGTTATTTGATGCTTAGATATAAAGGGTAATAATTGAAAGCATTCTAAACTAAATCTTTCTAGGCTACGACTTTGTTGTAAACATATAGAAAAGATGAAGTTAGAATCGTATATATAGCTTTCAAAATAATACTCTTCTGTCTTTTGAGCATCACTGGTTGAATCGAGAAACTGTATATGTTCAGGCAATACATGAAAGTTGAGCATTTTTAAATGACGGCTCATTCCTTCGCCAGTACATTTAATATAGGCTTCCTTTAAAGTCCATATTTGAAAAAACCGCTGGTATACACTGGATGAATCAGTGAGTTCTTTCTCTTTAATCCATTCAATTTCACTTAGGTCTAACACACTATCGACACGCCTCCACTCAAACTCATGATCCACTTGTTCAATATCAACTCCTATTTCCCCTTCTTCAGTCACAGCAAGGATAATTACATCCGCTGAGTGAGTAAGATTAAAATACACAGCCTTGCTGCCTTGTACAAAAGGCTTGCCGTTGGGATGTAATTGGAGCTTGATCTCGTAGGGTGAGATGCCTAGCTTACCCGCCAAGACAGTCTTCACTAATACACGAGAGATCAAAAAAAGACGAGCTGCCTTAGGGTGATATTGATCATATCTCAGCTTCTCTGCCGAACTGAGAAAGCTGAGATAATGACTCAATACCAAATGGTCTTGTGGTACCCTTGAAACTGGGCAGACATAAACCTGTACTTGGACTACATCAGACATTAGGAAGCTGTGGTGCTGTTGTACTTCGTCAGAGCTGGTGCAAGGTAGTCATAAACCGTATCTACATGGGTAACGTGCGGATTATGGCCTGCGCCTGCAATGATATGTACAGGAATATCTGAGCTTATTGTGGTAACAATTGGGTCTTTATCTCCCACAATGATTTCAACTTTAGAGCTAAGCTCGTTTAACAAAGCTGTCTGAGTTGCTCGCTGTTCTGGCAAACTAATGCGGTGCATATACTCACTAATATGCTTGGCTACCGACACCCGACGTAATGAATCCATCGCATAATCAACAGACGGATTTTGCTGTCCATCTGGATGTAGGTCTTTAGCAATCATATCTTTCGGTACAAAACGGAAAATTAGTTTAGATATGGCTTGTATCTGAAACATTTTAGCAGCCTGCGCCTGAACAAAATAAGGCGATATGAGGATAAGGCGTGCAACTTTATCTGGATATTTCTTTGCAAGATTCAACGCAAAAAGACATCCTAACGAATGTGCAATAACAACGCTATTTGGTGCTAAAAGCTCTGAAGCTGCATCAATAAACTGACGGTTGTTATCTTCCATCATCTCATAACTACCTGAACGTCCAAGCCCTGGCAAGTCCATCATAGCGATCTGATCATATGTGATTTTATTGATTATTGGAGACCAACATGTACTATCAAATGGAATCCCATGTAAAAATAATGCAGAAGATTTTCCCGATATAACTGGCTGTTTAGTATAAATTTCTGTCCAATATCGATTCTGATAACTGAAACAACTAGGTGTAGGTACTTGCATGCGACCAAAACGTGTAAGAACCAAGCGATCAATCCAGCGAGAGTAATAGGGACTGATATTGATTAGGTCCGCGATGCCCATTTTCGCGGCCTGCGCTTCTGCCCCAGCGACATGATAGTGCTCGGTAGAAATGAAAGCGAGTTGCTCTTTAGAACCACCAAGCAATACCTCAGGTAATTTCTCAAGCAGAACTTTGGGTAACTGTAAATGTGGTGCGCTGACTCCTAAGTGCTCGGCAGCTAGGTGAACCAAGCTATGAAACTTTGGTGTCGCTGGATCAAGCAACATATATTCCTGAGCGATGGTCTCAGGATAAGACATCGTTCGGATGAGAAAGCTAACGATATACTGCATATTGCACAATGGCAGGAATGTATCACGCCCACCTGGCAATGCCAGCAGACGTCCCTGATACAGCTTATCAATCATGTCAGCAATGCCAATATATTGCATATCACCATACGTATAGAAACCATCAATGACTGTCGCTGGATTTATTGCAGTCCATGGCACATTTAAACGCTTACAGGTCTCAATGAAAGCTTGATGCCCTAAAATTTTCGAAGCCTCGTAACCACCATATTTGCAATACAAATCATCAGCCGACTCTTGTGGCGGAGTAGCCACACGATATCCACCAATCCAGATAAATCGCTCAAGCTGCTTCAATGTTGCAGCCCATTCAATCAAAGTGAGTCCTGATTTAATATTCGTACGCTCAGCTTCAGCTTTGCTAATGCCCCAATTAAATGATGCAGCAAGATGATAGATAACATGGATCTTTGCCTGAGCATCCGCTAGTAGAGAGTCCAGCTTAAAGTCGCGGCTCAAATCATATTCGACAAAAGAAATAGACGGATTAGCCAATCCTTGCGTTGCAATGAAGCCTAACAGCTTATCTTTCTTGGTTGCGGCATTGCGCAGCGCAGCAATCACTTGATGACCTTCCCGCAGAAGTTCAACGATCAATCTGCTGCCAATAAAACCTGCCGCACCTGTTACTAATATGGTCTTCCGTGAAAAATTATCTTTTTTTGCGTTATTTAAATTATCCATAAATCACCTTATTAGGGACTGCAAACTCCAGCATTATTTTGGAGCGAATTATCTTAAAAATTATATCGAATCTGGGCATACACCAGACTGTTATCTCTAAATTGTCCTAACACCGTATCATTTCTGCCCCAGAAGCGATCTCCACCTGCATTCAATTGCCAGTGATCATCAAGGCTGTAATTAATACGTACTCTTAACAATTCATTAGGCTCTGGTGCAAAGTAAAACCCTGTTACTTCTAATTTCAGATTGTCATTCAGTAGGTTAAGTGCATAGCGTAGCATAGCTCCATACTGATCTTGCTCATATTGGTTACTGATTGTTTGCTGATAACGGTAGACTGTACTCAATGATGGATTTGTTAGGCTGTTGGCAGATCTAAAATCCTCGGTATGTTTGTATACGCCTACTAAACTCAGTGTGGAATTCTTCAATGCTAATTCTGGACCCATGACCACGGTCAGATTATTTTTTTTGTGCGTAAGATCTTCGCTGCCATTCGAATCAGTGTGCGTATATGCCGCTTCACCTCGCCACACGATATCGTTATGGTTATAACTAAAATCAAATCCATAGACGGACATAGGATTGTTTTTCAGTTGCAATGTTGCCCCTGTTGGAGACGCTGAAAGAACTGACAGATCGGGCATATGATCCAAACCTGAGAAGTACGATGCTCCAACATCCAAACCATCTACAGAATAATCCCAGCGCATTGCAAATGCAGGGCGGCTCTTCTTATCTATTTCATACTGGACACCAGAAATCTGGCGCAATGGAATTACATCTGATCGACTACGCGGATACCACAATGCCGTCCATTTATTGGTTCCTGATTCAGGAATATATGTCAATTTGAGAGCATCATTTCCAAGACGTTGATCTGTCTCATCTGGCACCAGCCGCGTATAGTCACGGGGTGATAGATTATCCGTTGGGTTAATCCCATCAGCTCTCCCCCAGACTACAATCTGGCGACCAACATCGACATAGACTGTCTGATCCAAGTTATAAGAGGCATACAACTCACGTAAGTTGCGATTTACCTTACTCACCCGATCTGGGTTTACAGTATGGTCCGTTTCGTCTCCAATATTTATGTCGTAATGGATCTTAAACTCTGGATTAAACTTGAGCGTACCATTGGACCAGAAACTTGCTTGTCCAATGTTTTTTAATGAACTTAAATCACGATCCGATGACCACATATCGAATCTAGCCGAGTTCTGGCTCACGAAACTAATTTCGCTGTCATCTGCATGAGCATGCTGCAGTAGCATAAAGCTACTGCAGCATACAAATACCCAATAGGTACCTTGCGTCATTTCTCAAGACTCTGCGGTGAGAAAATCTTATCAGATAAGGTTTTTTCTGCGACAAAATCATTGACGATAACTTGTGTCATATGTTGAGTTTGCAGATTTTTCGCCATAGATTTCATGGCCTGCCATCTTGGTTTGACTTTGCCATAAGGGCGGATATTCGTGAATTCAATATGCTTTAACGGTTTACCTGCAGTATCCCAAATGTCGATAGTTGCTGTAACAAAGTTGTCTTTCATTATGCACATGCGACGTTTGCTATAACCAAAGTCACTCTTCACAGTATTATTGATTGGCGTTGCTTCAATCGTGTAGCAATCTTTGCCATTAAATTTACCATCTGCCAGTTTAGTGTACTTCCAGTCACTTAGCTTATAGCCAAGTACATCACCATAACTAAAGTCCGTACCAATAAAAGCATCGCCTTTATTCGCCGATGCCAAACGGCGTACTTTTTTCAATGCAGGCAAATAGACAAACATGCTATCACTGCCTTTTGCATTCTCAATCAACAGCGTCGTGGTGCCCTGTACATCTGCTGGTGAGATGAATTCAGTCAAACGCATATTGTTCTGAGTATTTCCAGCAAGCTTAGTCATATTTTTAGTCAAACGTACGCGTTGCTCGCCGCTTTTAGACGTCAGCACAAATTTCGCACTAGCACTTGAACTCAAAAACTTAGAGGCATCATCACTACGATTAACAATGTCTTGAACTTCATCTGCATAAGATGTTTTAGGCATTGACATGGTGAGTGCAGTACCCAACAAAAGACTTGTCACAACAGTTTGTGCAACGGTAATGTTCTTCTTATTTGAGGGAAAGATAAAACGAGGTTTCAAGATTAGAATCATTGTAGGTACCATAATTAAGGTTGCAAATACACTGAAAAGCATCGCAATCACAATAAACATCGCTAGCCATTGATGCACATGGAAGCCTTGTGATAAGGACAATACGCCATACCCACCAGCAACAGCAGTCGCAACAAAAAGCGAAGCCTTACCAGCAGTACTTAAAGTTTTACGAATAGCGTCTTTGATATCACCACCCTCTTCACTCAAGATTTCTCGCAAGCGATAGAGGAAGTAAATGGCATAATCAGCACCAATACCAACTGCCATGGCGGAGATAAGGGAATTAGGAATATTGAGCGGAATGTTGAGCCAGCCCATCACACCAAAGATCGCAAGAATTGAGAATAGAAGTGGTGTCAGGACAATGAGTCCCGCAGAGAACGAACGGAAAACTAGCGCAGAGATAAAGAATACGGCAAATGAAATCTGTAGAATGTTCATGAGCTTGCCGTGAACCATGGTTTCAGTTAAAGCAATGGTTTGAGTCACATCGCCACCAAAACTTACTACAGCTTTATCACCCAATTGACCCGCCATATACGTTTTTAACGACTCAAGGATTTCTTTGATACGGTGATTACTACCTGTTTTTAGCAGAATCGTGATCTTGGCATAGCGCTGAGTCGTATCAATGTAAGATTCAAAATCAGTCGGCTCACCAGACATTGAGTACAACAGCAGATACTGGGCAACAACATCTTTGGTTGCAGGGACCTGAAATGCCTGTGGCTGATCGGCATTCATTGCCTGATTCATTCTTTTGATATAGTCCACGATAGAGATTGTTTTACCGACCTCTGGAATTGAATTCGCGAACTTTTCTGTATTATCAATCGCTTTTAGGATTTCTGGGTTTTCGATACCATCACGAACCTTTGTATCGACCATGATGTAGAGACTGTTTGTACCACCAAGAGACTGATTCAGAAACCTGTCATCTTGCTGCATCGGTAAGTTGCGCGAGAAGAAGTTGCGGCTATCGTTATCCACCACAATACGGCTAGTGCCGAGAGCAAGAAAAACACCCAATACTGCAATCACAGTCATTAGCATCATTCGCGGACGAACTGACAGAATGACATCACCAATGCGTTTTGGAATCCAGTCCCAAATCGGTAAACCTTTGCGTGCGACCTTGGTAACCGAAGGCGGTGGTAGCATCGAGCGAAGTACAGGAATAAAAGTCATCTCAATGATCAGCGTACTGATGATCCCGATTCCTGTAAAAATACCGAATGAGCGGATGGTCGGAATATTAAAGGTCAACAGCGAGAAGAATCCAGCCGCTGCAATTCCGCCAGCCAATATCATAACCGGACCAACACGAACCATAGACTGCACCACGGCTTCGCTATTCGCAGCTTTAGGTTCCATCCCTTGGGCAGTCAGTCGATCAAAGTCTTCATAGTATCGCTTGAGCAACTGCACTGCATGCCCTGCCGCAATTGCCAGAATCAGAATAGGTGTAGGAGAGTTAAAAATATCCATTGGCTGTTTGAACAGACCCATCATGCCCATACCCCACGCCACAGCCAGTAAAGCTGTAACTAGTGGAAGGATCAAACCCTGCTTACTGCGGAATGCTTCGAAGTGCAATAAACCAATGACTAGTATGGCAATCGGGAACAAGATATTGATCCGTTTAGAGTAATCTTCAGCTTTATCCAAATAAACAGGATTGCCGCCGACACTGATGGTCATATCTTTAGACTGTTCAGCTGCTACGATTTTGTTGATCGGGCCCATCATCTTTTGGAAGCCCTCTGGACTTTCCTCAAGCTCAAGCAAAATAGCAGCAGTTTTCTGATCTTTAGATACCACTGAATTCATGTAAATTGGATTCAGTGCCAGCAGTTTTTTCAGCTGGTCAACATCACTCTCGGTTACAGAACTGTTCGGCAGTAGTTTCTTGGCATCAAATCCATCCGAATTGGCGGTGATCCCTTTGGCCTGACGTGCAGCCAGACTCATCAGAGTAGATCGAACCACGCCCGGAGCATTATCAACTTCTTCGGTAATGCGTTTGACTTTTTCTAACACTTGCGGCTGATAAATATCACCCTGCTTCGGTGTAATACCAATCACGACCATGTACTTGGAGCCGAATTTTTTTTCGATCAGCTTGGTCGAGGTGATATAAGGATGTCCATTAGGTGCAAGTGCGCCTGGATCAATAATAATTTTTACGCCAGATGCAAGATATGCCAAGAAAATCGTCAAAAGCATGACCACAGTCAGCACAATACGGCGATGTCTGAGAATCCATCGCGCATATTGCTCCATTATTGGATGAGTCTTTTGAATTGGCTTTTCAACCTCTTGTGATGATTTTTCGATCTCTTGCGATGGTTTTTCGATCTCTTGCGTTTGCTGACTCACTGCCTCATAGGTTCCACCCTTCTGAGCCAGTGCCTGGAGATTAGCAAGGTCTTTCTTGAACTGGGCAAGAACCATCTTTTTTAGTAGTGCATCGGGAAATACACCAAAAAAGCCGCCTGGTTCTGCCTCAAAGAGCCACTCAATCCATGTACCTTCAGGATGTGGTTTGAAGTGGTAAGTACCCGTATAAAGAAAAGGGCCTTCTAGCACTTGAAAGGCATACAATTCGTTCGGTACCAGATGTGTGATTTCACCTTTAAAGGCCAACTCACGACCAGCAAAGCTCAAACCGATTTCATAATTGCTGCCCACACGCGGAGTATTATCTAGCAGTTCAGAATGCTTACATGACAATTGCCAGCTTGCATCATTGCCCGGATTTGCAAGATATTTAAAAACCTTGTCAATCTCGGCCGGTATGAGGAAAGCATGTTCTATGATCACCATAGTGGTTCTACCTTCTTGTATTTTTTATGCGGGAATTGGATACATCTGATCAATCGTCTGAGCCACAGCCGCGACGTTCTCAGCGAACATAATCGATGAATGGTCACCAGGCAGATCCACTTGAGTAAGCGTATCTTTGATCAGCTGATCCCAGCCCAGACTTTCGCCAAAATCTTCCAGCTCATCTTTGGCCTTAACCAAGAGGATCGGAAAATCTTCTGGCTCTGGGAAATAAGTCTGGAGTGCGACGCCATTCGCCAAATAGGTATCAAAGTAAAGTCGGAAATCTGATGGCTCAGCATCCAGAGGTATAACATTGATAGCCTTAGCTTCTTTAAGCACATGATCAAACATGTGATCTGGACTCAATTCACGCAAGTATTGCGCTGGTATCGTCAGTTTTTTGCCATAAGGCACAGCCAGATCACGAGCAAACCAAGACAAGAGCATGGCATCGTCAGCATCTTCAGGCACATTCTCTGTAATTGGAGCCCGGGTATCGATCATGACAATCCCTGTGACCTGCTGCCCCATTTGACGTAACTGATGACTGATCTCGTATGCAATCGCACCGCCAAAGCACCAGCCACCAAGGAAATAAGGCCCCTCAGGCTGCGTCTTTTGCATTTCAGCAATATAGAGCGTTGCCATGTCTTCAATCGCCACTTCAGCAGCATCTGCTTCAATCAGTCCAGGAGACTGAATAGCGCGCAAGGTACGGTTCGGATTGAGATGGCGCGAAAGCTCCATGTAACAGAAGGTACTACCACCAATTGGATGGAACAGCCACAATGGTTGCTCGTAGGTTCCTCGGCGCATTTCGATTACGATAGAGGGTTTGACTTCTTTATTGTCACGAATGATCTCGCCCAAACTCTCCACGGTGGAGTATTGTGCCAGCAAGGCAACTGGTAGGTCTGTACTAAATGCCTTTTTGAGATGATTGACAAGCTTCACTGCTAATAATGAATGTCCTCCCAACTCAAAGAAATCATCATATATACCGACCCGCTTAACTGACAGAATCTGCTCAAAGGTAGTACACAGCTCGATTTCAATCGAATCGCGTGGTGCAACATAGTCATTGCTCTGCTCAAACACTGGCTCAGGAAATGCCTTACGATCCAACTTATTGTTAGCCGTCATTGGAAACTCATCCAATGTAATAAATGTACTTGGCACCATATAAGCTGGGAGATGGATTTGTAGGGTCTTTTTCAGATCAGCGATGTCAATCTCGTGTCCGATCACATAGGCTACTAGTTTCTGATCGTTACTGGCTGTCGTCTTAACCAACACGACTGCATCTGTGATACCGTCGATCTGTTTGAGAACATTCTCGATTTCGCCTAATTCAATACGGAATCCACGGATCTTGACTTGGAAATCCAGACGTCCGTGATGAGTCAAACGTCCATCCATTCGCAGACAGACTTTATCCCCAGTGCGATAGAGTCGACCAGCATTTGGAAGAGATGGCAAAGTTCTAAATTGCGCATCTGTTAACTCAGGTCGGTGCCAGTAATCAACTGCCAGACCATCGCCTCCGATCCAGAGCTCTCCCATAACGCCCCGTGGTACCAACCGCTGTTGTTCATCTAGAACATAAAGCTGAGTGTTGGCCAGTGGTTCGCCTAAATCAATATATTTTGCATCAGTGATATGGGCTGCACTAGACCACACTGTAGTCTCTGTCGGCCCGTAGACATTCCATAAACAGCTGACTTTGCTCAGCAGTTTTTCTGCGAGTATAGGATCCAGCGCTTCCCCTCCGCTAAGTGCAGTCAGACCTGGGGTGCCGTTCCACTCACTGTCCAAGAGCATTTTCCAAGAGGATGGTGTTGCCTGCATAGCATTGATCGACTTCGCCTGCATATAGTCCACCAGCTGATTACCATCTAAAGACACCTCACGCGGGCACACATGCACCACACCACCGTACATCAATGGAATCAGCAGCTCAACAATTGAAATATCAAATGCATAAGTGGTGATCGCTAACAATTGAGTCTCAGCAGTTGCTTGCAGCCTATCATTCACAGACAGTAAGAAATTGACTATTGAGCTATGCCCAATACGCACGCCTTTAGGCTTACCTGTCGAGCCAGAGGTATACATCACATAAGCAGTATCACCAAAGGCAAGCGTCTCACGCACTTGCTCAAGGGGCACAACACCAGCTTGATTGATATCCAGAAGCGGTACAGAAACTGTGAGAGCATCCATCAACTCGGTTTGGGCCAAGATTACTTTAGGTTCAGCATCTTCGATGATGTTATGTAGACGTTCTCTTGGGAAATTAGGATCAAGCGGTACATATGCTGCTCCTGCCGCCCAGATTCCAAGAATGGCCGCTGGCAATAGCACAGTGCGGTCTAGCATCAGACCTACACGATCGCCGTTGGTAATACCATGTGCACGCAAATATTCAGCGATACCAGCGATATGCTGACCTAACTCGTGATAACTGACAGCATGATCTCTAGAAGTCATAGCATAGTTGTCACCACACTTATCAACCTGCTTCAGAATCATTCCCATTAGATCATGTCTTGGATAGTCAGTAACTTGACCACGCAGGAGGCCTAGCTGGATATTATCCGCATAATTAGGTGCGATATCTAACTCAACAATCTTACGCTCAGGATGAGCCACCATCTCTGATAGTACGACTTGCAGTAGTTGCACCATATTCTCAGCAGACTGTGCAGAGAATAGCTCGGAATTATACTTCAGTACGCCAACCAGCTCGCCCTGATATTCACCGCCCATTTCCAGCGTAAGATCCAGTTGACCTTCTTGCTGGCGAACTGGAAAACTTCCTAAGGTCAGGTCTTGACCAACCAAGGTAGCTGGGGTCTGGATTGGCAAGAGTAGTTCTTTAAACTCATCCATGCCACCTAGACGTTCCCAGAACATTCCCACCTGAGCCAATGGGTTGATACTCCCATCACGCTTTGGCGATACGGCCTCAACCACTCTGGAAAAGGCAACTTTTTGATGTTTTAGGCTCTGTTTTAATTGTTCCTGCACCTGCTGTGTAAATTGACGTAAAGTCTGATCAGCGTCCATGTCTATGTTAAGAGCAATTGTATTAACAAACTGCCCCAGCGCATTGCGCAAAGAACGTTCAAGTCGACCCGCTACTGCTGTAGCAACAACGAGATTATTCTCATTCGATAGTTTGTGCAGCAGGATATAGAAGCCAGATAGTACGAGTCCGAACAACGTGATCTCATAATCTTTCGCCAAGTTCACAAGGCCAGATGATACTAACTCAGGCACACGGAAAGTCACCGAGCTGCCTTTATGTTGCTGCACAGCGGGACGCGAATAATCAAGCGGAATGCTATGCACATGTGGTGCATGCTGCAACGCATTTTTCCAGAAAATTAGGCTTTCATCAGCATCATCGGTCGCGGCGCTCTGCTGCTTATCCGCATACTGTGCGAACTCGATTCCGTTCACTGCATTCGACTCTGTAACCAGTCCAAAACGTTTACAGACATCACGAAGCAAGAGGCCAATCGACCAGAAATCCATTAGGGCATGATGAATCACGACCGCAATCACGTAGTGATTCTGACCGCGCTCATAACAATGAATACGCCACAATGGTGGCTGTGTCAGGTCAAATGGTTGCTTGGTATCCTGTTCGACCAATTGCGTCAAATCAGAAGCTTCAACATGGCGAGCATCAGAGAAAATAATATTAGGATAGATACGATCCCAGATCAGTTGCTCAATTCCCTGATCATTGGCAGGCATGCTTACACGTAGTAACGGATAATCATGCATCACCGCTTCCAGAATCTCCATCGGCTTATTGCCTAATGGTTGGTTGACCTTTATATCAAAAGCCACCACCATATTGTAGGCACTGCAAGTTGGCTCAAGACGCTGGATATACCAAATACCAAGCTGCTCTGCAGAAATCGCGTGACGCGACAGAATTTCTGGTTCTAGGCGTGCAATGTTGTTCATGAAGCAACTCCCTGCTGCAACTCAGAAACGAGGTATTCAGCCAACTCATTGATTGTTGGGTAATCCCAGAGTAGTGTTGGTTCAAGTTCCAGTTTTGTAAGATCTTCTAAGTCCCCAGACACCGACAAAGCAACGATTGAATCAAGTCCATAACTGGTAAATTTTTGCTCTGGATCAATCGTCTCAGGCTCTACACGCATTTCTTTAGCTACTAGCGTACGAATGATCGCGCTCCAGTAAGTTTTATCCTTATTCATGGGGTAATCTCCTCTTTAACTGGTTTGGCATCACGCGGTGCCAATGCAAAATCGATAACAGATAACATATGGTTGTTTGAAATTCGGTCCAGCAGATCTGCCAATGTGCTTTCACGTAGTGACGTCTTCGGAGGGGAGGTCTGCCCTTCAGCAGCATTTAAGAAAATGATCAGCCATGCACCATCCTGCAAAGCAGGTCTTAAGCCATGACGGTTAAAGATCCAGAAACCCAGCACAGCAATACGAGAAAATAACTCGGCATAGTCGCGGGCCAAACTGAAACGCAAAGTTTCAAACTCTTTAGCCGCCTCTGAATTTGAGAAATAATCCTGAATTTTTTGATCTAGCGTGCGTTGCTCGATAAGAAGTTGATCAGCTCGCTCGCGTAGCGTGGATAGGGTCTCAGCAGTCACTCCCACTGTAGCGTCAGCATCGTTGAGCATTTCGATGATCGTTCCCAGTGACTCCATCACTAAGTCACCATCACGGTTGAATATCTCAAGCTCGCGAAAATCAATAGCGTCCGTTTCCACCTGTAAGTCATATAACTGGCAATAGCGTGCTTTAGCTTCGGCTTGATCGAGATGGTCGGCTTTTTTGCTGCGTCCTTTATTGGCAGATTTGATTTGAAAACTTAGGCTGTCTAGACAGACGGTGCTACTGCCGTCAAACACACTAACAATCAGATGGTCTCTGAAGGCTTTCTGGTACATTCCATCTGCATATGCATTTCTTAAGAAAAAACGCGACCCAAGCACTGAGGAAGTGATCTTAGCCAGTGACTCTACATACTCAGGCACTAATACCTTAATGATCGGTGACCATGTGCTGAACTGATTGATACAAACATGTAACCCACGCGCGCCAACCAGTGACAACACCTCAGCCGCTAACAGATATGCATAGGCCGTAGCCAGTTGCTCACGCACCAGCGGAATGCTTATTACTTTTTTGTTATACAACTCGCGCTCGATAGCAAACTCAGTCGCGATGCGCAGCATCGTATCGCCCGCCCCCAAAGAGAAGCTGCTGCAATATGCACGCGTCACCTGTAGCGTCTTGAGTCCAAGCTCCAACCCCTGACCTTCTTCACCAATCAGAGCATCTTTGTGAATTTCAGCATTGTTAAAGCCAATACCGCTGATATCTAACCCACGCATACCCACTGTTGGCAGGCGGTTCAGGCTATAAGTCCCCTTAGAAACCATATGACGCTTATCAAGCCAGAATGCACTCAGGCTACGTGGTCCACGGTCATCCGACGTTTTAGCAATCAGACTTAAAGAGTCACCTAGAGTCGCGCGATTGATTGACCATTTTTCGCCATTTAGAACGTACTTGTTCTCGGCAGATTGTGCAGTTACTTCACTAGATAACAGGTCAGCCCCATGCGCTTTTTCACTATAAGCCAGTGCAGGTGCAGCACCACTCAAAATTCGACTAGCGATGTTTTGGCATTGGTTCGCATTACCACCGATCCATACGATCACCGACCAAGCATTCGTGCTATAGGTCGAATTGATGGTTAGATCACGTCGTGCCAGCACACGATGCAGATATAGCAACTCTTCACCAATTTCCATGCGACCTCCTAGCTCTGAAGGTACATAAAAACGGTTCATGCCCACGGCATTCAGAAAATCAACAGCACGCTGAGGGTATTGCTCCTTCTCATCACGCTCAATGGCAGCGGACCAAGAAAAATCATTATTGGTATCATGTACGGAGCCTAAAATTTGCTCCAGACGAGCAGCAGATTGAAACTGCCGCAAATTGGACGTAAGTGACATGAGTTTTTGCTCAAATGATTAAAGGGTAAGGATTAAAACAAAGCACTTTTCAGACGATTAAAAATGAGCGCGCGTACTTCACGTTCCTTGATCATTGAGTTGAGTAGATTGGAGCTATAACGAATCAATTGCCCCCGCTGCTCACGATCACGGATGACTTCTAAGCCGTTCTTGACATAGTTTCGGGCCATCACCGTTCTACGGTTTGGATGGGTTAAACAAATCAGTTGACCGCGCTCGATCTGCTCTTTAATTTTTCTTCTTCTGATTTTTCCGCTGGTGGTCTTATTGATCCGACCTTGATGCAGCAAATAAACACCTTCTACAGGCAAGCCGATATCAGCCGCCACTTGCTCTTTAACCTGAGTTCTGATGGCGTCAAAATTAAGAGTCTTGTCTATCGATTTCTTTTTGATCTCAAGTACAACGGTGACACCGTCAGAATTACCGAAGTTCACTGCTGCGACACAGCCTTTACGGACAGCAGGATGTGCCGTTTCAACAGAACACTCGATATCTTGTGGGTAATAGTTTTTGCCACGGATAATAATCACATCCTTAAGGCGACCAGTCACATACAGGTCTCCATTTTTAACAAAGCCCATATCACCCGTTCTCAAGTAATGCCCTTGACTAGGCTTGCCTGCTTTGCCAAGGATGGTTGCAGCAAAGATTTCCTGATTGACCTCGGGTTTTTGCCAGTAACCCGCAGTGACACTCTCACCTGCTAACCAGATTTCACCGACTTCATCAGCCCCTACCTCTTTGTGGGTATTCGGATTGACAATACGGCAATCAATATGTACGGAGATCTTGCCACAGCTCACCACTTGCACGGCTGTCTGGTCTTGACTGGTCTGCACCAAATTGGCATTCAACTTTTCACGATCGATTGAAATAGCATTGAGAGGACCAGTCACACCACTGACTAAGAGCGTAACTTCTGCCAAGCCATAGCACGGTAAGAAAGTATCCAGTCTCAATTTCGACTGAGTATTGAACTTCTCCATGAAACGCTGCATGACATTAGCCTTGATTGGCTCGGCACCGTTAAACATCACACGCACACGGCTCAGATCAAGCGATGCAGCCTCATCATCCGAGATGCGATGCAGACACAGTTCATAGGCAAAGTTTGGCCCACCACTAATCGTGACACCTTTTTCGCTCATGAATTTCAGCCACTTAAGAGGTTTACGGATAAAATCCAGCGGTGACATCACATAGCAGGTCAGGCCCACATACACAGTCTGTAAAACTGAACCGATCAATCCCATGTCATGATAGACGGGTAGCCATGTAAGACCGATATCATCGGGTTGTGTACCAAAAGCTTCAGCAATCATGACTTCGTTTGCCATGATATTTTTATGTGTGACGATCACACCTTTAGGCCAACCTGTTGACCCAGAAGTGTATTGAAGGAAGCAGATATCTTCTTCAGCAATGTGAGGAAAATCCTTTTCCACCAAGTCACGCTGTAATTCGGCATCAACGGCATGCAATATTAAATTTTCATTTTGAGCTTTTAATGTGATAAGACCTGATAGCTCAAGAATCTTTTTAGTTGTGAGTACTATCTTTGGCTCACAGTCATTCATAATATTCAAAATATTAGAAAAACCGTTGCGGTTAAAAGGCAAGCTGACTGGTACTGCGATAATTTTAGCTTTCAGACAGGCGAAGAACGATACAATAAAATCCAGCCCAGGCTCGAACAGCAACACGGCGCGATCGCCACTGTCTACAAGATTCATTAATATTTGAGCTTGACGTTGAACCCGCACATTCAAATCTTCATACGTCAGAGACTGAATACCACCAGATTGGCGTCCTAAATACTCGAAAGCAACCTTAGCTCCATTTAAATTTGCGTGGGATTCCAATGTTGCAATGATATTATCCGTATCCATTACAGCCATAACTTACTCCGATTAATTATAATTCACCCTTAAAACTCGCTAATTCAGAAATTACGTTTCTAGCTGGGGCTTTTAATAAAAATGAATATACTTTTTTGTTTAAAATATAAATTCACATTATATTTTATGTGCGAGTGTATTTTATTACACCTGTAAGGGTTTACAGGTTGACTTGTATTTATTGAAAATTAAGACCCTAGATTTCTCTCATAAATTATTTTTATTCAGTTTAATATCGTGAGCTCTGGTAATTAAATTAAATCTCACCCCATCTTTTGCTTCTATTTCGATAATATTTAACGAGGCTTCTAAAGGTTTTTGCATGCTAACTATAGGCACTGTTCGTATTCTTATTTTGTTAATCTCTTGATGGTAGATCACGTATTCAGCATCTAATTTACTGTGTGTTTTCTTTTCTTAATGGCCATAGAAGATTCAGGTAAAATCTCCTAACAGCCTTTATTTACAAGGATAAAGTACCTAAATAAATCTGCTTCAATTGGCATTTGAATAGTTTAAAATTATGCACAACACCGTGACTAATATATAACCCTATAAATCAATAAATTTCATCTTCGGAGGACTCATAAATTATGAATACTCAATTTTCTAACAAGAGCATTAATTAAAAAAATATTTTTATTTATAAAATAAGTTTATTCGTTATTTTATTATTAACACCAAAAGATTATAACAACTCAACCACTCCATTAAATTCAATTGAAAAATATAAATCTCTTACAAACAAACCATTCTATACAAATTTAATTTTAATTAAAATCTTCTTAAATTTAAAAATAACTTTAACAAAATTTTTTAGTTTAAATACAAACCTAATAATTATTTATTATATTAAACTCCTTGATTATTTATATATCTACCTCTATAAAATTCCCAACATCACCGCTCGAATAGCTGCTGAAATTTTATTATTCACATTTAGCTTCTGCATTGAATTTCCAAGATGAAAATTTACTGTTCTTTCAGTCACCCCGAGAATCTGCGCAATCTCTGCTGACGTTTTACCTTCAGCAGTCCAACGTAGAACCTCTTTTTCTCGGTTCGTTAAATAAAGATTAAACTGAGCAAATTCTGCTTCATTCACAATTTTAGCGATACTGGAATGCACAGTCTGAGACAGCCAGTACATATTGGTATAATGAGCTTTCTGCTCTTTTTCTGATAATTGATCAGTGGATCTTGCTAACGTTAACATCCCCCTTGTACCAATAAAGTCACGGCTTGACTGCGCCCAACCAACATTTAAGCCATAAGAGCGTGCCTCTTCCCAAAAATCTTTTTGAGATTGTGTGTTCGCAGATTGGCTCGACCAGACAAGAGGTTGAAGTGACAGCATACAATGCTGTACAGTTGGATCTACCACCACATATTGTTGTTTAACATAACGTTTCTGCCATGCTTCGGGATAATTATTCAACATAATCGTTTTTGGTTCAGCAATAGATAATGGCGACTGCATACCATAAGCACAATAATCAAATCCAAGCTTTGAAGCTGTAGATTTGACTACCTCAAATAGCTGATATTCATTTTTTACCATCAGAGATGCTGATAGTAGATCTTCTTGCCAATTTTCCATTTACTCTCATTAAACCTCATGCATAAATCATTTTTATTTAGTTGCATATAGTGAATTCATAATCCAATTAACAACATTTTTGAGCCTGAGAGGATGGTAAATTTTCTGGATAAACTGGTTTCAGAAAGCTTTTTAAGGTTGTTATATTGCATATGCGGATTATGCTTGAAAGCCTCAGATTTACAGGATGCATTTTATTCCAAAAATGAGTATTTTTTACTTTTAAATAGAGCCTATTATTTATTCTTATTTGTATATTTCTATTAATTTAACTAAAGAATAATTTCTATTAGCGATACAGTCTATAGTTTTACATTTATTATCTAGTGATAGCCTAGAATAATTATAATGACTCCGAAAATATTGTTTTAATAATAGGATAGATATTATCTACAATGCACATGATAAACTTAAACTATTGATAATCTTGAAACAAGCAACTCTCATATGGAAGCTATAAAAGGCTCAATTTCTGTATATGTAAAACTCGCTGTCTGGAGTACTTTCTAAAGAACAGCTTAACGTTGTGTATCACCAGATTACGGTTAACCTGTAAAACCTAACAGTATTTTGTTGGCAATAATTTATGTTATTTATCTACAGAACTGCAATTCAAGTCACTTGAACAGGTAGCATGGTCACAATCCCCCCTGATTTCTCAATCTCAACTGATGGTTTTATTCGGATGAATGAAATCCAGCTTATGAATTATCCCCTCCAGCACCTCATATCTACTGTTGAATCAACACAAATTGAAGATTCTCAAATTCTCTATTATGGTTTTACTGAATGGGCAACATCACTGACTCCAGCTTTAAGCACTGGATGGGACTGGGAATTTATTGAGGACAATGGAATTGCTAGCTTAAAACGAATTGGGCTACCTCGAAGCAATATCATGATTGTTGATATATCTGGTACAGATATTGGGTTTGATATTACTGAAACATTAATCGAAAAAAAAATAGATACTTTGTTTTGGGAACAGTTCATTTATGCTCAAATCAATACAACGCAAACAAAGACTAAATTAAGTCCAAATTTCTCTTAGAAACCTGTAAATTCTTACAGTTACCACCTTTCCAGCTGTCAAGTAAAGTCGCCTGAAAAATAAGTGGAAGCACTTGTAATGAATGTTATTGCTGGATTCCAAAACAATTTTTCAGAAGTCCTATATACCAAATTTAAAAGTTACCGCTACAAGGTATTTGTTGAACATTTGGGTTGGGAGTTGAACTGTCCAAATAATGAAGAACTAGATCAATTTGATAAAATCGATACAGCTTACGTCGTCGCTCAAGATAGAGAATCCAATATTATTGGCTGTGCCAGACTACTCCCCACGACTCAGCCCTATTTACTAGGTGAAATATTTCCTCAATTAATGAATGGAATGCCTACTCCTTGCTCACCAGAAATTTGGGAATTATCAAGATTTTCAGCCGTAGATTTCTCGAATCCACCGACCTCTGCTAATCAAGCAGTGTCATCCCCAGTCTCTATTGCAATTCTGCAAGAAGCGATCGACTTTGCAAGAGAACAAGGTGCAAAACAACTTATTACCACCTCACCTCTTGGGGTAGAGCGATTATTACGTGCTGCGGGTTTTCGTGCTCATCGTGCAGGCCCGCCAATGGTTATCGATGGATATGCCATGTTTGCATGCTTGATTGAAGTGTAGTGGGTTAAATCAAAGTCTAAGAATATTGGTGACATTGCAAAGTGAAGATCTTAAGCCCAAATCTCGTTTCACTCGCTAAATTTCAAAAGCCCTAGTCAAAAGATTAGGGCTTTTCTCTATTTAAAGTTTCGAACTTAATATTAAGAATCAGTAATTTTGGTTTTCAAATTTAATTCTGCTTTCTTATGATAATTCTCATCAGTTTTAGTCTGCCAATCACGTGGCATAAATGAAGTCGATATGATCGCAACGATAGCCATAGATCCAATATAAATCATAATTAAATAAGGATTACCCTGTCCAACACTTAAAAGTTTTGTCGCAATTAACGGTGCTAAACCACCACCAAGTACCCCAGCCAACTGTACCGAAATTGAGATTCCGCTATAACGGATTTCTGCCGGAAATTGACGGGCAAAAAGCTGAGCTTGCGGCGCATACATAATTGGGAACACAACGCCAATCGCTAAAACAATTGCTGTCCAGACTAATACCGGGTCTTTTGTGTTAAGCATGGTGAAAAATGGATAGCAGTAAAGTGCCAATATGCATAAACCAAACATGAACATATTGCGCTGACCGACTTTATCTGACAAATGTCCACAGAATGGGGTCATAAATAGAATGACTATTGCACCGCAAATGGTAGCAAACAAAATGTCTTGGCGTGGAATTCCAAGTTGTGCAGTGGTATAAGCCAATGTAAAGGTTGAAGCAATATAGAACCATGCGTTCTCGGCAGCACGCGCCAAAATAATAGTGATGAGTTGCTTCGGATGGTTTTTAAAAACTTGTAAAGCAGGAACTTTAACTTCTTCAGACTGCTGTTTTACTTTTTCAAAATCTGGTGACTCTGGTACTTTCACCCGAATGTACCAACCTACTGCCAGTAAAATAATGCTGGCAAGAAATGGTAAACGCCAACCCCAGCTAAACAGCGCTTCTTCAGGTAATAACGACACCAGCCCGAGTGCAATTGAGGCTAGCATTAAACCGCCACCTGTACTGGCTTGAGGTAAACTTCCCCAAAAGCCCTTACCGCCTTCAGGTGCATGTTCAACGGCCATGAGCACAGCACCCCCCCATTCACCGCCCATTGCCATCCCTTGAATGAAGCGTAAGATCACCAAACCAATCGCAGCCCAGTAACCAATTGACTCATAAGTCGGTAATAAGCCAATCAGTACTGTTGGGATCCCCATTAACATCAGCGTTAACAACAACATCGACTTACGGCCAATCTTGTCACCAAAATGACCAAAGACTAGCCCCCCTAGTGGTCGCCCAATAAACCCAACGGCATAGGTGGCAAATGCAGCAAGCACACCCGTAAGGGCATCTAGATTTGGGAAAAATAATTTATTAAAAATCAGCGCCGCCGCCGCACCGTAAATAAAAAAGTCATACCACTCAATGGTGGTGCCGACCATGCTAGAGATGCCTGCTAATCGATGTGACGACTTTTTAGTATTTGAACCGTTTCCATGTACTGTTTGCATCGTAATATCCTTTTTAGATTTTTTTGTTTTATCTTTTTTATGCTTATGACCAGCCCTGACCATAAGCATTTTCAGGTCTCGCTTTATCTCCTTAAGCTTTTTATGTTTTTGTAATGCGGTTTAGCTCAATTTTTCTAAAATTGGCTCAAATTTCGAATTACGTTCTTGCCACTGTGGTTGTTTGTCTTTATCGACAATGAGTGCACGAACACCTTCAATAAAATCACCATGCTCAAACCAGATATCCTGTAAATCACGTTCAAGCTGCATACACTGCGGTAAAGAAAGCCCACGGCCTAAATGTTGTAATTTCAAACTGGTTTGTTTGGCAATAAATGAACGCTGCTGCAAAATACTGAGCATCTTACTTGCCCAAGTTTTTAAGCTTTCATCTTTTTCATTTTCAAGACTTTGCTCGATTTCATCTAAATGCTGAAAGCCGAAGTGTTTACGAATGCCTTCCGCCAATTGTTTGAGCTCACTTTCGGCAGGACGAGTAATAAATTGAGTAATGATTTGCTCAATTCCTTCTTTACTTAAACTTGGCGTATCAACAAGTGCTTCTTGCAATGTTTGTAACTGCTCGCTTGGCACATGGTAGTCAATTAAATCGAGATAGAGTGCATCGCTACTGCTGATCTGCTCACCCGTAATTGCCATATAAACGCCGATATCATCAAGTCGAGACAGGAAGTGTGTTGCTCCAACGTCTGGGAAAAAACCAATGGCAGTTTCAGGCATGGCAAATCTAGACTTTTCACTGCTTACCACAATGTGACAAGCCTGAGCCAAGCCAAAACCGCCACCTAATACATAGCCATCAAGTACAACAATGACTGGCTTTGCATATTCACGCAGTTCATTCAACATTTTATATTCGGCACTAAAGTAGCCTTTGTAGTCGGCCGTGCCATTTTTATAACTGTCATAGAGATAGCGAATATCACCACCTGCACAGAAGGCTTTTGGGCTATTTGATTTGATTAAAACTGCCTGAATAGCAGCATCATTTCGCCACAGTTCCAATTGGGCACCAATACTTTTAATCATATCTAGCGACAATGCATTGAGATGAGTCACACGGTCTAAGGTAATCACGCCGAGTTTACCTTGTCGCTCAATCATTAAGTGATTTTCTGTATTCATTTTATTGATCTCTTATTGATTTTTAAAATTTGGTTTTCGTTTTTCAACGAACGCCTGCATTCCTTCTTTTTGGTCAAATGTTGCAAATATTGAATGGAACATACGTCTTTCAAAACGCAAGCCTTCAGTCAGATTTACTTCAAAAGCTCGATTGATGGTTTCTTTAAGCATCATATTTGCGGTTAAAGATCGTGCCGCAATTTTTTCAGCTGCTTGCAAGGTTTGTTCAAGTAATTCTTCTTTGCTAAACACACGTGCAACCAAACCACTTTGCTCTGCTTCTACAGCGCCCATTTGACGAGCGGTAAAACACATTTCCATTGCTTTGGCTTTACCAATAGCATGGGTTAAGCGTTGTGTACCACCAATACCCGGAATTACCCCTAAGGTGACTTCAGGTAAGCCAAACTTGGCGTTGTCAGCACAATAAATAAAGTCACACATAAGTGCCAATTCACAGCCACCACCTAATGCATAACCGCTGACCGCAGCAATTAGAGGTTTACGGCGCTGTGCGATACGGTCTGCAAGATGGAAAAAGTCATCAAAATAAATATCAGGAAATGCTAAATCAGCCATTTCTTTAATGTCTGCACCTGCGGCAAAAGCTTTTTCAGAACCTGCCAATACCATGCAACCAATTTCGCGGTCTTTTTCGAGCTGATCTAATGCCTGATTAATTTCACTAATTAATTCGCTGTTTAAAGCATTGAGCGCTTGAGGGCGATTTAATGTAATCAGTCCAACTCCATTACGCTTTTCTAATAAAATACTTTGCCACTGCATTATTTATTCCTTGTTCTGATTTTATAGACTACGTGCAATCACTAAACGTTGGATATCACTTGTGCCTTCGTAAATTTGACAAATACGCGCATCACGATAAATGCGTTCAATTGGGAAGTCTCTAAGATAACCGTAGCCGCCAAACACTTGTAGCGCACTCGAGCACACACGCTCAGTCATTTCTGAAGCAAATAGCTTGGCCATTGAAGCTTCATTGAGACACGGTTGACCTGCTTCTTTTAAACGCGCAGCGTAGTGAACCAGTTGTCTTGCTGCTTCAATTTCAGTTGCCATACTAGCAAGGCGAAAAGCGATGGTTTGATGCTCAAAAATTGGTTTTCCAAAAGTAATACGCTCTTTAGCATAGCGAGTTGCTTCTTCGAGCGCCGCACGTGCCAGACCCACTGCTTGTGCAGCAATACCAATACGACCACCCTCTAGATTCGCAAGTGCAATTTTCAAGCCCTCACCTTCTTTGCCTAGCATGAGGCTTTTATGCATACGTACATCTGTCAGAGCAATCTGACAGGTATCTGAAGCGTGCAGACCTAGTTTTTCTTCAACACGAATCACTTCGTAACCCGGTGTATCGCGTGGGACTAAAAATGCGCTAATGCCCTTTTTACCTGCGCTCGGGTCAGTCACTGCAAACACAATAATCACGCCTGCATTGTTGCCAGAGGTAATAAACTGCTTGGCTCCATTTAAAATGTAATCATCACCGTCCTTAACCGCACGAGTTTTAAGTGCTGCTGCGTCTGAGCCAGTATGTGGTTCGGTTAAAGCAAAAGCACCAATCATTTCACCTTGCGCCAACGGTTTTAAAAAACGCTCTTTTTGCTCATCGGTACCAAATTTTAAAATAGGCACACAGCCAACCGAGTTATGTACGCTCATAATGGTTGAGATTGCGCCATCTGCTGCCGCAACTTCTTCGAGAGCTAGTACATAGGCTAAATTACCCGTGTCTGAACCGCCCCATTGCTCTGAAACAAGCATACCCATAAAACCGAGTTGCCCCATTTGAGCTAAGGTATCTTTCGGGAATGTCCCGTCTCGATCCCAATCGCTGGCATTAGGCTTAATTTGTTCTTGGGCGAAACTTTTCGCCATATCACGAATGAGTAATTGTTCTTCGGTAAATTGCATTGTTATTTCCTTTACCCTGCTTTAGCTTGTTGTTTAGCAATTTCTTGATTACGCAATAAAAAGCGCTGAATTTTACCACTTGGAGTTTTAGGTAATTCACTCACAAATTCAACTAAACGTGGGTACGCATGTGCAGAAAGTCGTCTTTTAACAAATTGGCTGAGTTGTTCAGCAAGTGCATCTGAAGGTTGAGCATCGGCAGCTAAAATTACAAATGCCTTAACCACTTCGGTACGGTCTGGGTCAGGCACACCAATCACTGCGGCCTCAATGACAGCATCATGTTCAAGCAGAGCGCTTTCTACATCAAAAGGCCCAATCCGATAACCCGATGTGGTGATCACATCATCACTACGACCAACAAAGCTCATGCTGCCATCGGCATGTAACTCGGCAGTGTCGCCAGTTAAATAGTAATGACCAACAAATGGCGATTTTCGGCTTTCTTTATAGCCACCAAACCACATCATTGGAGACTGGCTAATGTCGACCGCTAAAATTCCTGGGGTGTCCGCTGGAAGCTCTTCACCTTGTTCATTGACAATCGCAACACGGTAGCCCGGACTTGGGAAACCTGCTGAACCAGCATGAATTTCATGTTTTAAACCATGATGATTACACACCACCATGCCTACTTCGGTTTGTCCATAGTGATCATAAATCGGAGCATCAAGCACTTGTTTAAACCAACGAATCACTTCTGGATTAAGCGGCTCGCCTGCACTGCTCACCACACGGAATAGTCCTTTTAACGGCGCCATTTGTGCTGGATCAGCCGCCATCATCATGCGGTAAGCAGTCGGAGCACCTGCCAAGTTGTTAATTTTATAATCTTTCACAATTTGGCATAGGCTATCTGTGCTGAAACCACCTTCATAGAACAAAGTAGCGTGACCCAAGAATAACGGCCCAGTAATCGCATAGTACAGGCCATACGCCCAACCCGGATCGGCAATATTCCAAAACGAGTCTTCTTCAGTTAAACCAATGGCATCTTGCATATATCGACCAAAGGCAATCAGTGCTTTTAATGGCACTTCCAAGGGTTTAGCAGGACCTGTAGTGCCTGAAGTAAACATGAGCAAGAAAGGATCTTGAATGCTGCGCATAACCAGATCGCATTGATCGGACTGCTGCTTCACTTCATTCCAAAAGTTAAAATCGCCTGCATTAAGCGGAGTACCTTGTGCGTCGGCCACCGTCACAATTGCAGGGCAATTTTCAATTTCATCAAGCTTGCTACGGTTGCCCATATCAGTCACCACCAGCTTACTTTGCGCAAGCTGAATACGGTGCTCAATCGCTTTTGGACCAAACGCAGTAAAGAGTGGTTGATAGACTGCACCTATGCGCCAAGCTGCAAAAATGGTCACGATCAATTCAGGTGTTCTTGGTAATAGACCTGAAATACGGTCGCCTGCTTTCACACCTTGTGATTTTAAAAAGTTAGCAAACTGACTCGACCATTCTTTTAATTCACGGAAGGTATATTGCTCTTTTCGTCCGTCTTTTCCTTGCCAATACAGCGCAATTTTGTCGCCATCTGCATGTCGATCACAGCATTCATAACAAGCATTTAAGGCATCAAGTGAACCTGATAACATCTGTTTTGCAGTACTTTCCAAATCGAAAGCCTGTGCAGCATTTTGATAATCCATCATATCTTTTCCCTCAGTCCGGATTTTTTGTTATTCACGACAGGGTTTAATGTGTTTAAAGCCATCCTTTGGCTTTACCGTTATGCCTCTTGAGGCAGGTATTGCTGAATAATGCTCGAAAAATCGAGATTGGCATTCCCGCGCATGCACATTTGCTGATAGAGCTGCTGCACCATGCCACCTAATACAACTGGCTGTTTGACTTGGCCCGCGGCCTCTACAGCGAGTCCTAAATCTTTCAGCATCAGCTGAGTCGCAAAGCCATCTTGATAGCCTCGAGATGCTGGCGCATTTTCATTAATATGCGGCCATGGGTTACATACGTCCGAGCTCCAGCACCGACCGCTTGAAGTATTAATGACGCCCGCCAATGCTTGTGGATCGATGCCGAGTTTCACGCCCAGCGCCATACCTTCTGCAACAGCAGCCATTGAAATACCTAAAATCAGGTTGTTGCAGATTTTGGCAATTTGACCTGCACCGACATCACCACAATGAACAATATTTTTGCCCATGTGGCTAAGTACAGGTTTCACTTCATTAAAAGTTTGCTCATCGGCACCCACCATAAAGGTTAGAGTTCCGGCTTGAGCACCAATGGTTCCACCAGAGACGGGCGCATCACAGATTTTAATATTTTTGCTCTCTGCAACAGCAGCAATGTCTTTAATGGTTTGTGGGTCAATGGTACTGCTATCAATGCATAAGCTACCTGCTTTTAGCACTTCCAATACACCATTTTCACCCAAGTAAACTTCTTTAACGTGCTTGGCCGCAGGCAGCATGCTAATGACCACATCAGCTTGTTTTGCTGCTGCCTGTGGGCTGTCGCAGATTACACCACCTGCCTCGGCGAAGTGCTGAATAGCAACTTCACTGAGGTCATATCCATAAACATTGAGTCCGGCTTTCAGTAGGTTATGGGCCATTCTGCCGCCCATATTGCCTAGGCCGATAAAGGCGATATTCATCCGTGATCCCCTTAACGTAAACTAATGGTTGTATTTACTGCACCAACTTCATGGCTATCTTCAAACCAGCGACTGGTAATAGTTTTGGTTTGGGTATAAAACTGCACAGCTTGTTTGCCGTATGGTCCCAAATCCCCAAGTTTTGAACCTCTTGAACCAGTAAAACTAAAGAAAGGTACTGGCACAGGAATTGGAATGTTGATACCGACTTGGCCAACATCAATTAAGTTTTGGAAAGTACGTGCAATCGCGCCACTTTGTGTGAATAGACCTACACCATTACCAAATGGATTGGCATTGATTAAAGCAATCGCTTCCTCAAGGGTGTCTACACAAATAATGGAAAGTACAGGGCCAAAGACTTCTTCTTTATAAATACGCATGTCGGTATTAACACCGCTAAAAATCGTTGCACCTACAAAGTTGCCCGATTCATAGCCTTGAACTTGAACATCACGGCCATCGAGTAGCAACTCTGCCCCTTGCTCAACACCGCTATTAATTAAGTCCAGCACACGCGCTTTAGCACGTTTTGAAATGACTGGGCCAATGTCAGTATTTGGCTCATGGCCTGCGTTTACTTTTAAAGTTTTCGCTTTTTCAACTAACTCTTGAATACATTGTTTACTTTCACCCACCATGACTGCAACCGACAATGCCATACAGCGTTGCCCTGCTGCACCAAATGCTGCACCGACCAAGGCATTTAAGGTTTGCTCTTTATTAGCATCTGGCATAACAGCCACATGGTTTTTTGCACCCATCATCGATTGCACACGTTTGCCATGTTGTCCTGCGAGGTTATAAACATGTGTTCCAACAGCAGTTGAACCCACAAATGAAATCGCTTTAATGTCTTTATGTGTACATAGACGATCAACCACTTCTTTACCACCATGCACAACGTTGAGCACACCTGCTGGAACGCCTGCTTGAATCGCAAGCTCAACCAGCATCATGGTTGATAACGGATCTTGTTCTGATGGTTTTAAAACAAAGGTATTGCCGCACACAATTGCCATTGGGAACATCCAAAGTGGAATCATGGCAGGGAAATTAAACGGCGTAATACCGGCACAGACACCCAAAGGTTGCTGCAATGTATAAGTGTCTACACCACGTGCTACACCTTCAACATATTCACCCATTTGCAAAGTGCCGACCGAACACGCATGTTCCACTACTTCTAGGCCACGTTGAATATCACCTTCTGCGTCTGCCAAGGTTTTACCTTGTTCAGCCGTTAGTACTTGTGCAATTTCCTTCATGTTGGCACGGATTAAGTCTTGTAACTTAAGCATGATGCGCATACGTGTTTGAATTGGGGTTTGACGCCAAGAAGCAAAAGCATCTTGTGCAGCCTCAATAGCAGCGTCAACTTCTTGAATCGTTGCAAATGGTACACGACCAATCACTTCTTGAGTTGCAGGGTTAACAATGTCTTGCCATTCCTGTGTTTCAGATTCGATAAAATTTCCGTTAATGAGTAATTTAGCGGTTTCCAATTCGATTTTTTGGATTGTGTTCATAACCTCTCCGTAGGCCATATTTTTATTGTGTTCAATTATTAGAAAATACTTTTTAATCGTATTTTCTTTATTCCAGTTTCAATTGAGACTAGCAAAGAAAACTTTGACCACCAACGGAAATTCATGCACGATTGTTGTGCAAATATGCACAAGGATTACAACAAAAATGAAAGTGGATTGGGATCATCTACATTTTTTTCTGGTTTTAGCTCGGACTAAAACGCTGACCAACGCTGCGCGGATTATTGGTGTCGAGCACAGTACGGTTGCAAGACGGATTCAGGCACTAGAACTTGCTTTGGGTACAACGCTGTTTAAGCGTGAAGCGACTGGTTATGAGTTGACACTTGAAGGGATGGCACTAGTTCCTCGAGTTGAGCAAATGGAACAAGCTTTCTTACAAATTGAAAAACCACATCAACCTTTGCAAGGTCGTGTGCGAATTGGCACACCTGAGGGTTTTGGCACTGCGTTTTTAGCCCGTTTACTGGCTGAGTTCTCGATTCAATATCCACTACTTACCATCGACCTGATTCCAGTACCCAAAATGATTAAGCTCTCACACCGTGAGGCAGACATTGTGGTGTCGATTGATCGCCCAACGTCTGGTCCCTACATCATTACGCGGTTATCAGACTATTGCTTGAAAATTTATGGTAGCCAAAACTATCTAGCGCAAAACCCACCCATTCGTGGTTTAGAAGATTTAACCCAACACCGCTTTGTGAACTATATTGATGATCTGGTCTATAGCCCTGAGTTGTACTGTTTAGAACGTTTACCCTTAAAGCTTAATGCCAACTTTCGTAGCAGCAGTATTTTGGCGCAACAAATTGCGGTGAGTGCTGGTGCAGGTCTTGCGATTTTGCCTAAGTTTTTGGCAGATGATAAGCCAGAACTTGAAGTCGTTTTAGAGCAGCAAGTTCGCTTTACACATACCTTCTGGATGCTGACTTTTGTTGATTTACAGCATGAACCGCGCATTAAACTCGTCTGGGATTATTTGCGTAAACAAGCCGATAAATATCAGCATTTGTTGGTTGATTAGAGAGTGTAAATAAAAAAGCCAATCACGGATGATTGGCTTTTTTAAAATTATGAATAATTAATCAAAACTTTCTTGGCCTAGTTTTTTCATGCGCGGTTTATAAAACACATGATAGCTAACGCCTAAAACAACTAGCCATAATGGACTGACATATAATGCTTTTAAGGTATCTGGCTCGAGTGCCAAAATCACCAAAGTGAACAAGAAGAATGCGATGACAACATACGCCATCAAAACGCCACCCGGCATTTTAAAGGTTGATGCTGCGTGAAGCTCAGGACGAGTTTTACGATAACGTAAATAGCACGCCATGATCAGAAGCCATACGCTAATAAAGAGAATCACACAGAGTGAACTTGCCAAAGTAAATGCTTCCATCGTATTTGGAACAAAGTACTGAAGCACTGCCCCGCCCATAATGAAAATACATGAGAAGATTAAACCATTTGAAGGTACGGCACGTTTTGATAAACGCCCCAATGCACTTGGCGCTTGACCATCTTTTGATAAACCAAACAGCATACGGCTGGTTGAAAACACACCACTGTTCATTGAAGACATTACCGAAGACAGCACCACCAAGTTCATGATGATGGCAGAAACCGGAATACCTGCATTTAAGAACAACTCAACAAATGGGCTTTTATCTGCACGGATGTGGTCCCAAGGAGTCACTGACATCACTACAAAAAGTGCCAACACATAAAATAGGATAATACGTACTGGAATCGCGTTAATTGCTTTCGGTAGGTTCTTTTCTGGATCTTTCGTTTCAGCAGCTGTTGTACCAATCAGCTCAACACCAATAAAGGCAAACACGGCAATCTGGAAACCTGCCAAAAATCCGCTTACGCCTTTTGGAAATATGCCGCCATGCGACCACACATTACTTACACTCACAACCTCGCCATGTGGAGCTTGAAAATGAGTGAGGACCATGTAACCACCGACTCCAATCAGGCCAATAATCGCCAAAATCTTAATGAGTGCGAACCAGAATTCAACTTCACCAAACAACTTCACGGTAAGAAGGTTAAGCCCTAAAATGAATAGTACACAGCCTGCACTAATCATGGCCTGTTGCATTGGTAAGAAACTGGCGCCTTCGGGCAGCCAGAAACTTAAATAGTTAATGACCGCAGATAAATCCGCAATACCGACAAGTACCCAGCCTAACCAATAGGTCCAACCTATATAATAACCAGCCCATGGGCCAATCAAATCATATGCCATATCAACAAATGATTTGTAATGTAAGTTGGCAAGCAGTAGTTCACCCAATGCGCGCATCAGAAAAAAGAACATGCCACCAATTAACATGTAGATAACGAGAATTGAAGGACCAGCGAGGGAGATGGTTTTGCCCGAGCCCATAAATAAGCCGGTTCCAATTGCACCGCCAATTGCAATCATTTGTAGATGGCGATTATTTAATTTCCGTTGTAAATGATCAGGGGAGCCTGCCTCATCTGGATGATGAACCATTGTCATATTAGAAGTCCTTTTTATATTTTGCTTAACTTAAAATCAGCAACCTATAGGGAGAAAAACGAACCATATATCGTGGGTTGCTGAGTCTATACCTCAGGACAAGATGTTCAAGTATATTTTTCCTTAATTGATAAATCGTTTGTCCTGTTTTTTTTAAGTCACATTATTTATGTACTGCCTTCACGGCAATTTTAATTAACATATCTGGATTCTCCAGATTAGCCGAAGTGTAGCATGTGATAATGCTATCTGTACTTTTCCAACACCCTCCAAATTGCACTGATGAGTTAAAAATAAACAATATTATTCCGATAAAAAATCGAAAGAAAATAAAAAAAGCCAATCATGATTGATTGGCTTTTAATAAAACTTAATGATCGTTGACGAGTTCGCGTCCTAGTTTTTTCAAACGTGGTTTATAGAGCACATGATAGGTAACACCTAAAATGATCAACCACACTGGACTAACATAAAGTGCTTTCAATGTATCTGGCTCAAGTGCCAAGATGACTAAAGTGAAAAGCATAAATGCCAAAACGATATAACTCATCCAAATGCCACCCGGCATTTTGAAAGTAGATTTTTCATGTAATTCAGGACGTAATTTACGATAGCGTAAATAGCACACCATGATCAGACTCCAAACACTAATGAATAGAATCACACAGAGTGAACTTGCCAGAGTAAATGCTTCCATGGTGTTTGGAACAAAGTACTGAAGTACTGCCCCACCCATGATAAAGATACAAGAGAAAATCAAACCATTTGAAGGTACTGCGCGTTTTGATAAACGACCAAATGCACCCGGTGCCTGACCGTCTTTTGATAAACCAAACAGCATACGGCTGGTTGAAAACACGCCGCTGTTCATTGAAGACATCACCGAAGACAGCACCACCAAGTTCATGATGATGGCAGAAACCGGAATACCCGCATTTAAGAACAACTCAACAAACGGACTTTTGTCTGCACGAATATGATCCCAAGGTGTTACTGACATCACAATAAAGAGTGCTAATACATAGAACAAAATAATACGTACTGGAATTGCGTTAATTGCTTTCGGTAAATTCTTCTCTGGATCTTTCGTTTCAGCAGCCGTTGTACCAATCAGTTCAACCCCGACAAAAGCAAAGACAGCAATCTGGAAACCAGCCAAGAAGCCTTCTGTACCTTTGGGGAATAAACCGCCATGCGACCAAACATTACTTATGCTTGCTACAGCACCTTGTGGAGCTTGGAAATGGCTGAAAATCATGTAGCCACCCACACCAATCAGGCCAATAATCGCCAAAATCTTAATGAGTGCAAACCAAAATTCAATTTCACCAAATAGGCGTACTGTCAGTAGGTTAAGACCCATCACAAACAATACACAGCCTGCGCTAATCATGGCTTGCTGAATTGGAGAAAAGCTCGTGCCATCGGGTAGCCAAAAACCTAAATAGTTAATGACCGCTGAAAGGTCCGCAATACCGACCAGCACCCAGCCTAACCAATAGGTCCAACCCAAATAGTAACCGGCCCAAGGACCAATCAAGTCATGAGCCATATCAACAAAAGATTTGTAGTGCAGATTTGCAAGGAGCAACTCGCCCATTGCACGCATCATGAAAAAGAACATGCCTCCAATAATCATATAGATCAAAAGGATTGAAGGACCTGCGAGGGAGATGGTTTTACCCGAGCCCATAAATAGGCCGGTTCCAATTGCACCGCCAATAGCAATCAGTTGTAAATGACGGTTAGACAGTTTTCGTTGCAGATGATCAGGAGAATTTTCTGTATCTGAATGACGAGCCGTTGTCATATTAAAATTCCTTTTTGAATTCCTTTGTTAAGATCAGCAACCTATGGCGAAAATCGAACCGTATGCCATAGGTCACTGAATCTGTTCACCAAAAATGACTGGTTAAACCGTATCTATCTTCCTTCTGTTAGATACATCATCATTTTTGGAGTAAAAACGAATTACTTTTGTGCTGCCGTCACGGCAATTTCAATTAACCAATCTGGATTGACTAAATCGGCCTGAATTGTGGCACGCGATGGAGCAACACACCCTTTTAACCAGTCAACCCAAATTGCATTTACGGTTGAAAAGTCAGAAAGATTTTTTAAATAGAGCTGCGCAGAAAGCAAACGAGATTTATCGGTATCGGCAAGTGCCAAAAGTTCATCAATCGTTGCAAGAATTTCACGAGTTTGGCCTGCCACGTCTTGCTCGGTTTTTTTAGGGACCTGACCTGACAAATAAACCACTTTGTTAAAAACAGTCACGGCGCTCATGACTTCGTTAGTGTTAATCTTTTGTATATCTGAATTAGACATTCGGATTTCCTTATACCTGATTAATAAATTGAACACGGGCGGTGACTGCACACATCAGTTCATAGCCCACCGTACCGGATGAAACTGCGACATCATCAATAGGTAAAAAGACGCCTGTACTTGATTGGCCCCAAAGCACGACTTCACTGCCGACTTTGGCGCTCTCAATACCCGTTAAATCGACTGCCAACATATCCATGCTAACGCGGCCAATTGTGCGAGTGAGGACAGAGTCCACCAAAACTGGCGTACCTGTTGGTGAAATACGTTGATAACCATCGGCATAGCCACAAGCAACAATCCCAATCGTTATGGGTTGCTCTGCGACAAAGTTTGAGCCATAACCTACGCTTTCATTCGGCTCTAAATGCTGAACGGAAATAATTTCGCTGCGTAAGCTCATGGTCGGTTGTAAGCCCCAGTCCGCAATACTATGCGTCGGGTAGTCTGGCGAGCTGCCATAGAGCATGATGCCGCTACGTGCATAATCTGATTTGAGCTGGTCTTGATAACGCAGAATAGCTGCACTATTACTTACCGATCTTTCACCCGGTAAATCTTTAATAATGTCTTCAAAGGCAGTAATTTGATAATCAATACCCTGCTGGCCGAAACGATCACCATCTGCATCAGAAAAATGCATCATGTGCGTAATCTTGGACACATTTGCCAAGCTATTTAAACGTTCCCACGCCTGAACATAGTGCTGTGGTTTAAAACCAAGACGGTTCATACCACTGTTCATTTTTAGGCAAACATCAAATTGAGCCGCATAAGGATGCTTTTCTACCCACTCGATTTGCGCTTCACTATGAATGGTGAAACTGAGTTGATACTGCACACAATCGAATAAGTCTTGAGGAGAAAAGATCCCTTCGAGCAACAAAATTGGACCTGTCCAACCTAGAGCACGAATTTGTTTTGCTTCATCAAGATCAAGTAAGGCAAAGCCATCTGCTGCTTTAAATGCTTCATAGACACGTTCAATTCCATGTCCATAAGCATTGGCTTTTACAACGGCAAAGACCTTACTATTTGGCATAGCCTTGCGTACCACCGCCAAGTTATTTTGTAAGGCTTGACGGTGGATCACTGCGGTAATAGGACGAGGCATGATTACTTTCCTAACGTCCGTTATGCAGCATGCGCGTGTGAATAACGCTGAATTGAAAGGCCATCGGTACTGATTTCAGTCTTATGATTCAATACAATGTCACTAATTAATTTTCCTGAACCACATGCCATGGTCCAACCTAAAGTACCGTGACCTGTATTCAAGAACAGATTTTTAAAGCGGGTCGCACCAATAATTGGGGTACTGTCAGGTGTCATTGGACGTAAACCGGTCCAGAAAGATGCCTGTGCCATATCACCACCCGGGAACAAGTCCTGAGTCACCATTTGCAAGGTTGCACGGCGGTCTTCATTTAAACCCAAATTGAAGCCACTTAACTCAGCCATTCCACCCACACGAATACGTTGATCAAAACGAGTAATCGCAATTTTGTAAGTTTCATCAAGCACAGTAGATTGTGGAGCAAAAGCAGGGTCAACAATTGGAATCGTCAACGAATAACCTTTCACAGGATATACAGGTAACTGTAGATCAAGTGGTTTCAAGAAATCACGTGAATAGCTACCAAATGCTAAGACATAACGGTCAGCAGTTAAAACTTTACCATTGACCTGAACGCCCTTAATTTCATCGCCTTCAACAATCAATTTTTCTACGTTCTGGTTGAACTGGAAGTTAACCCCCAGCTCTTTAGCAATTTGAGCTAAAGCATTAGTAAATAAATAACAGTCGCCTGTCTCGTCATTTGGTAAATGTAAACCACCAACGAGTTTATCTTGCGTATTTGCCAACGCTGGTTCTACACGACCAAGTTCGTTGCCATTTAATAATTCGTAACTTACACCGCATTCTTGTAGCACGCTAATGTCGCGTTGAACCGCTTCCATTTGTGCTTCTTTACGGAATAGCTGCAAAGTACCTTTAGCGCGGTTTTCGTAATTAATGCCTGTATCTTTTCTAAGTTCACGTAAGCAATCACGGCTATATTCAGCCACACGCATCATACGTTCTTTGTTCACAGCATAACTTTGTGGATTACAGTTTTTTAGCATTTGCGCCATCCACTGTAACTGCCACATGCTGCCATCTAAATTAATTGCAAGCGGTGCGTGGTGTTGGAACATCCACTTCACAGCTTTAAAAGGAATTCCTGGTGCTGCCCAAGGGGTCGAATACCCAGGCGAAATTTGACCTGCATTACCAAAGCTTGTTTCTTCAGCAGGACCTGCCTGACGGTCAAGAACAGTGACCTCAGCTCCTTGTTGAGCTAGATAATAGGCACTTGCCACTCCGATAACGCCGCTACCTAATACAATTACGCGCATTTCTATTCCCTCACGCACACCAGTTTATTTAACTAGTATATTTCTGCTTCAATAGTTTATTTCACTGTTTTTCAGGCTATAATCTAGGTAAATTTATGTTTTTATCACAAGAATTTTAAAAAAAGAGGAAATATCTATGCGCCCCTTAGATCGTATAGATCGCATGATTCTGGATATTTTGCAGCGTGAAGGACGAATTGCGATTAGTGAGTTGGCATCGAGAGTCAACCTGTCGACCACCCCCTGTTCAGAGCGTGTCAAACGACTTGAACGCGATGGAATCATCATGGGTTACTTCGCACGACTAAACCCCGCCTATGTAGACCGTAATCTGCTCGTCTTTTTAGAAATTAAGCTATCGGCCAAATCAGGCGATGTATTTGATCAGGTTGCCAGAGACTTAGTCGAGATTCCGGAAGTACTCGAATGTCACCTTATTTCAGGTGAATTTGACTACCTTGTAAAAGCTCGCTTAAAAGAAATGAGTGCCTATCGCCGCCTATTGGGTGATCTGTTAAAGAAACTCCCCGCTTCGGCATCGTCACATAGTTATGTGGTCATGGAAGAAGTTAAAGAAACTTTATATCTAGATGTGAGCAAGTAAAGCAAGGCTACTATTGAACTCGCTTTACTCACATTTTGAACATTAGAAATATTTTAAAATCGAAATATGTTTATTTTGATGTTTGAATTTCGAGAACCATTTAACAGCAGGATAAAGCGCAAAAGACAACACAATCGTGATTAACCACAGCATCCACACATGGTTAACCGACAAATAATTGCCATGGTTGACTCCCCATACACTTATTGCAAATACATACATCAGTTTCAACACATATAAATGCAGTAAATAAAAGAACATAGGCACAGAGCCAAACACCACCAATGGTTTTAAAAATGAGTATTGCTGCATTCGTTCAAAAGCAACCAGCACAATTAAACCGATTCCAACATTCAGCAAAATAAACAGCAAAGACGGTGGATACTTGGTGAGGTTAAAAAAGCTCATTAAAGTGAGTTGTAATGACTCAAAATGCTGCCACGGCTGGTCACCATAGATATTGATAAAACGCAGTAAAACGAATAATCCAATACTTGCCAGTCCGATACTCAATAAATAGCGGCTTCTTTGCTTTGCAGTATATTTTGAACTAAAGAATTGGCCTAAAACATAACCCAGCAAAATAACACCAATCCAAGGCAAAACAGGATAGCTTGTTCTGAGCTTTATACCTGCAAACTCGATCCAACCACGCTCGTGTAAAACGAACCATACATTCTGTAAAAAACCATTTGTAAAATGCACAGAATCTAAAAAGTTGTGCCCAAAAATAATCACTAAAGCTGCGCCAGCAATGACAGGCAACGGTAAACTCACACAACCTGCCAACACTACCATGCTAATACCTATCGCCCATATCACCTGCAAATAAATAACATCTGGTGGAAAAGTCGCTGTCCAAGCAAAGTTCACCAATGTCAGCTCTAACACAATTAAAAATAGACCGCGCTTCAATAAAAATGCACGGGTTTGCTGTAAATCCTGTTTTTTTGATTGAAATAAAAATGCAGAAATTCCGGTTAAAAGTACAAAAACGGGCGCACAAATATGTGCCAATAACCGACTACCAAATAATGCAGGTTCAGTCACTGTGACGTCCATTGGATCTATGACCTGCTTATGCAAATAGAAAGTTTCTCTCACATGGTCGAGTAACATAATTAGGATGACCAAACCACGTAAGGCATCAATCGACTGTAAACGCTCAATATTTTTTTCTAAAGACATAGCGATAATCAATAAAATAATGTAACGTTATAATATTACATTTAATTCCTTTTGTCTTTTATGGCTGCTCATTTATGCAACACAAATTAGGATTGTTGTCTTCGTTAGGATTATCGTTTATATCGACACTCAGTTGGGGAGAAGAAACGTCAACGGTACTTGAGACCATACGTATTCAAGCTGAAAGTACCCAAGAAGGTGTGAGTCAAAATAGCTCGGCGACTAAATTTTCTCACGATGTTTTGGATGTCCCTTTCAACCGTGCTTTTGTTTCAAAACAAATGATGGAACAACAGGACGTTCAACGGATTGACGATGCACTAAGCTTAGTGAGCGGGGTTTTTCATCAAAATAGTTTTGGTGGCGGCTTTTGGGATAACTACTCTTTCCGTGGTTTTAGTACCGATCCTAATTTAGGTGCCTCTATGATTCGAAACGGCTTGAGTGTCAACCGAGGGATAAGTGCTCCAAAAGATGTAGTGAACATTGAATCTTTAGAGTTTTTAAAAGGGCCGATGGCGGCTTTATATGGCCGTGGCGAAACAGGTGGTTTGCTCAACTTCAACAGTAAAAAGCCACAATGGGAAAGTGAAAGTGAAGTTAATCTACGTACCAATACCCAAGAACAATATCGCATTAGTCTGGAACACACTGCCCCTATAAACGATGAACTGGCTTATCGTGTAGCAGTCGCTCACGAAGATAATCTAAGCTTCCGTGATCATGTCAGTAGTGAACGCTGGTTCTTTTCACCACAGCTCACATGGAAAATCTCAGACCAAACGCAACTCGACTTTGATAGTGAATTTACAGAGCACAAAGGAACCTTTGACCGCGGTGTCAGCACAGTCAATCATGAGTTTGTGATGGACCCGAAAACCTTTACAGGTGAACCTGACGATGGCGATTTGAAAATAAAAGATTACTTTTACCAATTACGTCTTAGTCACGAGTTTAACTCTGACTGGAAGCTAAATAGTGCAGTCAGTTATAAAGATGCACAAATGGTCGGCTTTGCAACCGAACCTCGTCGTATGCAAGCAGATGGCCGTACTTTAGAGCGTCAACGTCGCTATCGTGATTATACGAGTGAAGACGTACTGGCTCAGACAGAGTTACTTGGCAAGGTTGATACCTCGTGGGCTCGTCATGAAATTTTACTTTCAACTGAGCTTGGTCAACTCGACTATAAACAAAACCAGCTTCGTCGTAATCACAGTGCTGGCATGCCTAACACAATTGATATCTACCAACCTGAATACGGCAAATATTTACCGAACTTAGCTCCGTTTACTAACACCAAAGAGCGCCAGCGTTACTTCGCGCTTAATGTACAAGACCAGATCTTTTTTAATGGTCAATGGAGTGTGTTATTTGGCAACCGTTTTGATCAGGTCGAACAAGATTTTAAAAATCACCTGACTCAGACTGAAAGCAACCAGACGCTTCATCAAAATAGTCCGCGTTTCGGAGTAAATTTTAAAGCCTCTGACCAATGGGCTTTTTACACCAACTATGGCCGCTCATTTGCCATGAATAGTGGTATGAACCGAAATGGACAAACTTTTGCTCCTGAAAAAGGCGAAAGCTACGAGGTCGGTACCAAATATAAAATAAACGACCAAAGTGTGCTGAGTCTCGCTTTGTTTAAAATGAAAAAGCAAAATGTACTCACAACCGACCCAATCGACGGTAACTTCCAAACCGCAGCAGGCGAAGTAAGCAGTAAAGGAATTGAGTTTGACTTAAATAGTCAAATCACTGACCGCTGGTTCATCAATGCCAACTATAGTTATACCGATGCGCAAATTGAAAAAGACCAAGACTTGCCAAAAGGCGCTCGTCTGAGCAATGTGCCAAAACACCAAGGTGCTATAAGTACTAATTATGAGTTTCTACAAGAAGGTTCAACAAAAGCAGGTGTAGGTGCCAACCTTACCTATGTTGGTGAACGCAGTGGACATAACCTTGATAATGGCTTTAATTTACCAAGCTATACCCTCGTAAACTTAAATGCCTACTATGCCCCATCTGACCGCTTACGCTATCAGCTGAATGTGAACAACCTGTTTGATAAAACTTACTATGTCTCAAGCTATAGCGATTTATGGGTTCAACCGGGGGAACCACTCAACGCTTCAATTTCGGCACAGTGGAAGTTTTAATTCATACATAAATAAAAAAGCCCGAATTATTTCGGGCTTTTTTATTAGAACATACCATTCTCATTGACGAGTGGGTCGGGCTGTACTTGGCCAATATCCCAAAACTCAGCAATTTTTCCATTTTCAAAAAGACAAATATGGACCACAGCCAAGGTGGTTAACCCATTCATTTGCATTTCAAGTTTAGAATGCACAGCAACCAAATTGCCCTCTTCAATCACATGTTGAACATCAAAGACTTTGTTTGGAGTTTCAGCCGCACTTTCACGCAGCCCTTCCCTCAAAGAAGTTGCATCACCCGCATAATAAGGGTTGTGATGCTTGAAGTTTGGAGCAGTGTAATTGCTATAGGCTTCATCGACTTCACCAGCAGCGGCAAGCTCTAAAAACCGTACAGCAATTTGTTTTTGAGATAAGTTCATGATTATCTCCTACTCTTTATTTTAGACCTTATTGTAGCAGGTCATCTTCTTCGTCATCTTCATCAAAGACATAGGCCATGCAGCCCCATCCATCATATTCGCCCTGAAATTTTTCAGCGATGCTGGTAAACCATTGTTCCAAGTCAACAATATCTGAGTACTCTGGTTCCATGTTGACAAAGACCGTAATCACCCATTCATTTGGCTCAACAGAGTCATCTTGGAAAAGTGAGACTTTTTGTTCTTGGTAAAGCAAATACAGCGCACATTGCTCTGCATTTTTCTGATCTTGAAAAGCAATAGAAAATTCAATTTCATGTAGATCGGTTAAATCATCCCCGTCTTCAGCCATTTGCCAAAGTACATTGCCGTTATCGTCTTCTGGAAATTGTTCATAATCACGAGTCATAATATGATCCCTTGTTGTTGTTGCCGTATTAATATTATTCGGCATTAAGAATACCCGAGTTTTATTGCAGTTTGGGTATATATTCCGTTCCCAATTGCATCAAATTAATTTTTTTAATTATATAAATTTTAAAAAGGCACCTTCGATTCAATCACCACATTCGTTCCATTTAATGGGTGTTGGAAAGCCAAATATGCGGCATGTAGTGCCATTCGGTTTAAATGAAAACATTTAGGTTCAGGGTGATACAACTTGTCACCCATAATCGGATGCCCAATATGCATCATGTGGACACGTAGCTGATGCGAACGTCCTGTTACTGGCTCTAATAAAACACGAGTTTGATCAGTTTGGGCATCATAAACTAGAGGCTGAAATAAGGTTTTGGCATGTTTGCCCAACTCAAAATGCACGATTTGTCTCGGGCGATTTTCCCAGTCCGTAATCAGCGGAACATCGACGCTCCCCTCTTGTACGACTTGGCCTTGTACCAAGGCAATATAGTGCTTTTTGACTGTTCTGGCCTGAAACATTTTACTTATCGCAACTTCTGCATCACGATGCTTGGCAAACATAAGCAAACCCGAAGTCGCCATGTCTAAACGATGGGTGACCTTAGCTAAAGGGAACTTTTCTAGCACCCGTAAATAAGCACTGTCATGATGCTCAGGTAAACGACCCATGACCGACAATAGACCCGCGGGTTTATCAACCACAATTAAATCGTCATCTTCAAATAAAATTGAAAGCGGATCTTGTGGCGGAGCGTAAACAAAGTGGTCGTTTAAAGGCATGGTCGTAGAAACAGCAATGGAGCATGGCGGCAGATCATAAAGAAATTTCAGATCTACCGCAAAATAATCTATAACGCTTTACTCATGTTCCACGTGAAACTCGGAAAATTTTTATCGTTTTTTATTCATTTCAGCTAAAAGATCGAGCTGGATTTCTTGAATATGTGTAAGCCTTTCCCACTGATGCGATAAAAGATGATCCATTTTTTCATGCAGGTGTCGAATCTCAAGCTCAGCTTTTAAATTAATCTGATAGTCATGTTGAGAACGTAAGCGATCTTTTGCTTCTTGACGATTCTGGCTCATCATAATAATAGGTGCCTGAATTGCAGCTAAGCATGACAACACCAAGTTAAGCAAAATAAATGGATAAGGATCGACAGGACGTACTACCATCACGACTGTATTTAAAATAATCCAAGCTATTAAAAAATAGCAAAGCAAATGAGGAAAGCCCAACTGCCACCAAATGTCGCAATCTTATCTGCTAGCCTTTCTCCAAACGTCCACTTCTGATCAAAATCAGATTCAGTATTTCGGCTAATCAGCTCATGCCGTTGCATACTTCCAATCACTTCATGTTCTAATGTAGATAGCTCCCCTTTTTCAGAACGTAATAGTGATTGCACATATTTAACTCGATAATCTGCCAGATCAGCTCGGCAAATAAAGCTTGAGGAAGACCAGTCGGGATGATCTTGTATAATTTCCTCACTAATCACATTCCGAATGACTTCGCCAGAGACTAGATCTTTTAACGGAAAATTCTTTCCACATACGGCGCATTGGCGACACTGGTTTTTATTCTCCATCTTATTCAGCTCGCAATTATGATAATAAAAATATTATATAAATGATTTCAGTCGAGAACATCGTAAATAAAAATAATGCTTTAACCCAATATTTGTAAAGTTGCTGGCGCTATTTTGCGATGTGCAGGAATCACAGGCACCATATAAAGTCGTCCAAGCCAATTTTTAATATGCACCACTGTAGTTATGGTCAGTACTTGTGTCTTTTCATTCTTATAAACAGATAAAGTCACATTTAAATGCTTGTCATCATCTCCAATCACTAACTCACTTTCGGTACGTTGACGCAAGGTAAAAATTCCAATTCGGTCGCCTGCGACATACTCATTTTCTTTTTTATTCGAATCAATTTGCTTAAAGCTTCCTAAATCTTTAAGCCCAATCTTTGAAGTAATTTTATTACGCATATTCATGCACCACTCTATCCACTCTGGAGTGTGCTGGAACAGCTTAATAAGCTGCTCAAATACATTCAGTTCGGGCTGACCAAGCACAATACTCCACGAGTCGTGGAAGTAGGCATTGCTCAATTGAGATGAGATTTGACTGTCATGTGGCAAAGCAGAAAGATAGGGCTTATTCATAAATTATATTCTTGTAAAGTATCGTTTTTATTATATAGAATTTTTTAGGGTGTCAAGGGAAAACATCTATGGTTTACTTCAACAATTATAACTTTGTAAGTTAGAACCTTATGCCTATAAACTTTTGATCTATAGCGTCCTAAGCCGAATCGAGACCTTTTGGGTGAGTACACACTAACGTTATACGTTTTGGTGCATGCTACTCTTTTCGATCCCTATCACACCCTTGAGATATAGTTTAGCCAGCACCCTGCGGGATTGTTTTTCTAAGAAAAGCTAATTTTCACTATTTTTGGGAATTTTTACGCAATTATGCAGATTTAAAAGAATTTATTACCATTTACTAATAATTAGTTGTATTTAAATTCCATTTTAGTCGTATTTTTCGGTTTATTTTACCAAATCATTAACTATTTTTAGCAATCAGGCACCAGACTATAAAAAGTAAATCACCCTTCACTTTTTAACCATGAAGGGCAAAAATCTTTTATGAAGAAATAAAACCATGTTTACGAGCATGGTAAACGGTACATAACGCGATCAGGGCAAAAACTAGCATAAACCATGGAAAAGACGCTGCGCCAAGACTTTCAAGTAATCCCCCGCCAACCATTCCACCAAATGCGATAGCAAGGTTAAACATAGTGACCAGCATAGACTGTGCGACATCTGCTTCATTACCCGCAGTATTTGCTAATGCTGTTTGTAATAGTGTTGGAGCGCCGCCAAAAGTTATTCCCCATAACACTACGCCAGTTATCACTATAAAACTCGAAGAACTACAAGCACCTAATAGTATTGTTGCAATTGCAAATACGAATAAGCTTAAAAGCGTTATTTTTCTTAATGATCGATCGATAAACATACCTGTAATCAAGATACCCACAATTGAAGAAATACCGAATACAAAAAGTATCGTCTCGACTTTGTATGCCTGCCCTGTCGAAGCCAAGAAAGGCGAAATATAAGTATAAAGAATGCTATGGGCTAATATCCAAAGGAAGACAACTGCTAAAATAGCTCTAATGCCTGGCATTAAAAGAACTTTTAAAATAGGTAATCTCTTTTGTGCTGACTGCCCTGCAAAATCAGGAATACTAAAACGAATCCAGACAAATAAAATTAATGCCAGTAAAGACATGATCCAAAATACGCCACGCCACTCAAACAACGTTCCCAACCATGCACCCAAAGGAACCCCAATCGATAAGGCAATTGGCTGCCCAACCCCAGCAATTGCTAAAGCTCGACCTTGATAAGATGCTGGGACCATGCGTCTTACATAACCCGCTAAAAGCCCCCAAATAACGCCCGCCGCCATACCAGCAATGAAACGAGCGATTAACGTTAAAATATAATGATTTGATAAGGCAGTAATCGCATTAAATAAAAGTAACCCTGCAATAGCACTGAGTAATAAGGGTCTCCTGTTCCAACTACGGGTAAGGCTAATAAGCGGTATTGCCGCTAAAACCGAACCTAAGGCATACACTGCTATAAGCTGCCCTGCATAAGCTTCTGAAATATGTAACCCTTGACTGATTTGGGGCAAAAGGCCTGCTGGCATGGTTTCTGTCATAATGGTCAGAAAGCCTGCCACTGTAAAAGCCAACAGTTTCCAAATCGGTAATTGAGTAGAGGATTCATCAGTTAACTGATGAGATGTTTCATGACGTGGAATATTCATAAAGCTTTACTCTTAAATTCTTTTAAAGCGTACTTACTCTGCTCTGTATCGCTATAGGTTTGTTTTATCAGGTTAGAATGGGAAGACATTTGTTCCCCATGTGAGCTAAAAAATCATTAAATTGGAATGATCATTCCAATTTAAGTTAAATAAAAACCTTAACTATTCAGCTCAACAATAGTTAAGTTTTAAATGAATTTTATAAAACGTTTAAAGCAACTTCGACCACATCCATTAAAGATTGCTTTCTTTGTTTAAGCGGGCTGCCTTTGCCTAAAACACGTAAACCTTGCATGGTGTTTAGGAAGAAACTTGCTAACGCACGCGGGTTTTGGGTAGAAGCGATTTCACCAGATTGTTGAGCTTTAATTAATAAACTCTCTAAAGCATGTTGTAGTTTCTGTAAATTACTTACAACAAATTGAGTGACATCTTCATCATGACCAGCTAACTCTAAACAAGCATTTGCGACCAGACAGCCTTTGTGTTCTGCATCATTCAGCTCATCTTCAACTACATTAATCAGTAATTGCCGAATCAGTGCTTTTGGCGAGCCTAAACCAGACAACAACTTCACATTATTAAGTGTAGTTAAAAGTTCATAGCGTTGTAATGCTTTTTGATAAAGCCCTTGTTTGTTCTGAAAGGTGCTGTAAAGGCTACTTCTAGATAATCCCGTACCGTCAACCAAGTCTTGAACTGAAGTTGCAGCATAACCACGACGCCAAAAAACCTGCATTGCAGCATCAGCAATTTCATCAGTTTCAAATTCTTTGGTTCGCATAAGTAGACTTAAAAGGAACGATCGTTCCAATTAATTTATGATAGGAAGATAGAGAAGTCAAATTAAAAGTTATTTTATCAATCGTTGTCCCATCTGGATCATTCAAACCAAACTTACTCATTACTGCTTTTAAGATTTTCTGTTTTGCTCTTTTCAGTATTATTTTTTATAGATAACTTTTTCGCTTGAATACATTATAAAAACATATTATAAACTATTTCTAACCAAATAATTGGTTTTTGGAACTTTATAATGAACAACAATATTATAATCTTTGGTTATGGAACAGGTATTTCTAAAGCCGTAGCACATAAATTTGGTAAAGAAGGCTATAAAATCGGGTTAGTGGCACGAAATGCCGAAAAACTCGAAAAGGCCATTTTAGAACTTAAAACACATGGTATTGAAGCTTACGCTTTTACATGTGATTTAGCCGTTCTTGAAAATATACCAAATCTTATTAAACGTATTAAAGATCAATTAGGAGAGATTAAAAATATTCATTGGAATGCTTTCCATGATATTGAAGGCAACATATTAGAAACCCCTCCACTGGAGCTCACCAAAAGCTTTCATATTCGCGTTTCGAGCTATATTGCTACGGTACAAGCTTGCCTACGTGATTTAGAAAAAAATCATGGCAGCATTTTATCGACAAATGGAATTTTCGCGTTCGATGCGGTCGGAATAGATTTAGTTGCCAAAGAATATTCATCATTAGCAATTACTGCTGCCGCCCAATATAAAACCACCAACTTACTTGCTCATAGTCTCGCTGACTCAAATGTTTACGTGAGCCAAGTGATTGTGAATGGTTTTGTTGATGGGACATCAGGCGCTCAAGATAAAACGTACACAGTACATCCCGAAACCATTGCAGAGCAGTTCTGGTACTTACATCAACGTAAACAAGAAACTGTTTCTCTTTGTGGAGAAGCAATTCAAGCTGCATAAAATTATTTCTTATGCCAGAAGAAGCGTAATAAATTACGCTTCTTCTACTTTTTTAAATTTATACTTTTTGGGTGCAGAATTATTTAATTATTTTCATACTCTGAAGGATCAATTTTGTATTTTTTAAATAAAATAGAGCGTACAGAATCATTTATACTGTCATCATGTTTAATGATTAAATAAATATCTTTCTTAGTTAAAGGAATAGTTTTTAAAATATCACTTAGCTCTGTGCTTCTAATAGAGCGTACTTCACTTGGTTGTTTAGATATTTCTGGATCTTGTTCTTCAAACTTAAAATCAACACCTTGCAAGTTGAAATAAACCATAACCCTTCTGTTTAAAGAGTCACTATCATCATATAAAACAGTACCTTCTGGCAAAGTACTATTTTTCGAATATTTACCTTCAAACGAATATATCTTTAAAGGTTTCTCTAGAACATGAATTTCTGGTGTTTTTGTAAGTTTCCAGAAGTAATAGTTTAATAAAGACTGAACGATGAAAAGTAAAATTAGTATGGTAATTAATAAATTCTTTTTCATATCTACTTCTTATTAAAAATATCTTTTATTCTTTAACTACAAATTCATAGGTTTTATTTAGCTTGTCATCGCCTCGCCCATAAAAATATGCATTTATTACAATTTTGTATCTTCCTTTATATTTAGGAATACCCTCTATTTTTATATGATTGTATCCATCTATATCATCTACTGGAGCAATTTTAACTCCCTGATTTTCTGGAATATTAGAAGTTAATTCAAAATGTTGCTCAGAGACTTTACCACCTGTAATTTTAATAAACTGTGTATATGACTTTCCAACGTGGGCATCAGGTAACTTACTGGGATGGACTTCAACTCTGCTACAACCACTTAGTATTAACCCTAATAAGATATATCTAAACATATATCTTATTCTTTAACTACAAACTCATAGGTCTTATCCAACTCCCCATCACCACCAGCATAAAAACCAGCATATATATTAATAGTAAAAGTTCCCTTATGTTTTGGAACTCCAGAAATTTTTAAATTATTATAAGCATCCGCTTCATTTTGATCTATTGGTTCAACAGAAATATTCATATCACTTGGAAAATTATCTTTCACTTCAAAAGACTGTGGTATTACTCTTCCACCAGTAATTTTTAATGTCTGATTATATTCTTGGCCAATATGTGCTATCGGAAGTTTATTCGGTTCAATATTGTAATCCTTACTACAACCACAAATACTCAAAGTTAAAAATATTATAGCTAATTTATTAAATTTCATTAGAAAGATTCCCTTTTTAATATTAACGCAAAAAAAACTGCTTTTTCAAAATCATATAGAGACAGACTAGATTTTAATTGTTGTTTATTCTCCCCCCAAGAAAAGGCTTGTAATTTAACTTCCGTCTTATATGGATCTGTTATATTTGTTACAGGTTGACCATTAGTCTGTCTTAATTTATCAGTCCAAACAATCCAATGATCGGGAAAACTTTGCGTACCTGAACTAGAACCACTACTTAATAAACTCGCAGAAATCAAACTAACCACATAGTAACCATCTCCAGCATATTGATTAAGTTCACTAATTAAACTAGGGTTATAACCATTAATATAAAATGGAAAAGTTTTCACCCCACTAAATCCACTTTTTTTAAACCAATTTATTAGTTCTCCCCATAATGTAATACCTGCAACTTCTTGATTAGGATCTTTTAACCGTAGCGCAATATTTTCTGATTCTCGTAAACTAGCTAATGTAATCCAATCAATAGGGGGTAACCTAGGAGTTCCATTTTTCCTATAATAATTTTTTACTCGACGACACCCATCTAAATTTGCCTCTATATTTAAATCTCCAATCTTTGTCTTTCCTGTTTCCCACAGTTGTTTAACTGCGAACTTATATTTATTCGGGCTTAAATTAATAAGACAGAAAAAATATGCCGCTGGGCCACACAAAGAAGCATCAGATTGGTCAGGTAAAGGCTCATTTAAACGTGCTTGTAAACCAGCTTCAATCTGTATCTTAGAAAATGGATCCTTAGCTTCCCCAGGCCTACAGCCTGAATCAATGCATTGAAAAACTCTATCTCTGCTCAAATTGAGCTGGAATGTATTTTTAGACTTAACCTCTTCAACGACTTTAGTGACCTTACTTGCTTCATTATATTGCACTTTAGATATCTTATTATTTTGGTTAAAACTTGCAGAAGGATAAGATTCGATCTTATCTGGCACAATATAATTACTTAATACTAAAGCTTCTTTTCCACTGATACTTAGTCGGTATAAGTCAAAAAGAATTACACAGTCTCTTATATTTTCAATACCTAACTTACTACCATCTATCTCAGCAGATCTTGTTTGATAAAGATTATTTCCTACTTTTTTGAATTCATTATTCGTAAAAAGTATCGAAGTTTCTGCTTTATTTTTTACAGTATTGTAAACATACAACCTATATTTCAATAAGCTAGGTTTTACATTTGTTTCCAAAACAACATACGGATAATACTTTGCCATTATTATTTTTACTCTATATCAATTTTTTCATCTTTAAATAAATGAAGTGATATCTCTTCTGGTTGGTAGGATTTAAATAGATCTGTATATCCCTTATCATCCGTACGACCTTCTACAATATCTCCATTAGGTAAGAAAGCGATATATTTATGATTTGCAAAGTTATTGCCATCTTTATCTTGCAAAAAATATCTCAAGTTATATTTATTAATCTCACCTAATACAGGCAATGCAGGAACATTAGCATTCGCACTCCCGCCCCCCATAAACAAATGCTGCCCAGCCTTCACTTCAAACTTACCGCCTGTGGTCATAAAAATACCCGAACCAGTAATTCTGACTTGAGAGCCGCCTGCGGTGAGCACAATTTCCTTGGATGCGGTCGCTTCGATTTTGTCTTCAGTCGAAATCACCTGAACAGCTTTACGGGCAATTAAATCGGCTCCATCACCTTGCGCTTGTATCTCGACTTTACCTTTACCTGCATAGAGTCTTGCACCTTCTTGCGCTGCAAAAAGGCTAATCTTGTTTTGGGCATGTGCAATCAGGTTCTTTTGTGTAGATAGGTTGATGCTATCGCCCGCAGTTTGGTTGAGCTGCCCATCTGCACTTAAGTGAATGTCTTCATTACTGCTCAGCGCTATGCTATTTGGACTCGCCAACAACATGATCGCATCTTTGAAAGTTTTGGCTTTTGCGTTGTCTTGCTGCTCAAGTTTTTCAATAAACGATTTTAGGTTTTCTAAATGTTCTAATGGGTCAGTTTGCTGATTTTTAGCAACTTCACTGAGTGCTTTGGCATTGCTAAGCCCACCTTCGATTTGTTGTTTGGCCTCATTTGCATCAAGGTGGACACCTTGAGCTTGGTCTTGTTTATGGGTACTAATAAGTAAACCACTGCCTGCTCTTACCGCGCCCCATTGGTCAGTTCTAAGTTCAAAACCTTCACCACGACCATCACTTTCCGCCTTGTCTTTTGGATGGCTTAAGTTACCCAAATTGAGCTGGCTAGCTGCATGACTACTTTGTAGTTGGGCACTGATTTGCCCTGTCGTGTCATCAAAACGGAGTTGGTTAAAGCCTTTGCCATCCACTTCTTCGGAGCGGATGCCGCTGAGTTTTTTAGTGTCAGGTAGCTGGCCTTTCTGGTCAAACTGGGTTGGGTGGCGTTCAGCTTCGTGAATACGTCCCACTACAAACGGGCGGTCAATGTTGCCGTCAAAGAAGTCGATGACTACGATCTCGCCCACGCGAGGCAAGAAGCGTGCTCCATAACCTGCGCCCGCCCATGGGGTCAGCACATCGACCCAAGCCGAGTCGGTATCATTGTCGTTACTGCCTGCTCCACCGTCATGGCTATGGTCGTCAGTTCGAGTAAACAGGAAGCGGACTTTAATACGACCCCATTGGTCAACATGGATGCTTTCGCCTTCTAGTCCTACTACTTTAGCGCGCTGCGGATAAGCTGCTGGTCGGTGCTCTAGCGGGTGATACTCAGGTACAGCTTTAACATTGCGTCGAACGACATTGAGTTCAGCAAAATGGCGCTGCTCAGGATTTTGCGTGTCGAGTTCAGTTGCCTTGAGTTTGTTTTGTGGTAATAGGCGTTCGATTTGCTGTTGTAATTCTTTCGGTAAATTATTCTGGTTGTAGTAGTGCTTGCTTAAGATCAAGAACTCTTTATCGGCACTGTCATGCTGGTCGAGTTCCGGATGGTCATTCAGTTCAAACCAGTAACCCACCTGTGCATCGCGGACATTACCTGAAACGGTAAATTGTTTAGAAGTCAGATGATGGTAAGCATTAATGTTCTGATTGAATTGTTCAATCTGGCTATTACCTGAAGCAGTGGCTTGGTCTTCGCCTTTTAAGTCCTGCATCCACGCGGGGCTAACGTGCCATGCATCTTCAAGGTTTAGACTAGCATTGTCATAGTGTTCGCTGTGCTTTTGGGTGCCTTGTACGCTGCCACTGCCTTCTTCTTGTTGTAAGGCATCGGCTTGCCAGCGTTGCACATGAACCGAAGTCGGCTGTAGGTTTCGCTCAGCTTTAACTTGAGTAATGGTATCGAACTGTTCTGTCGCACTGCTGCGTTGGTAGCGTAGGCTACGGCGCTCAAGGGCTTTATAATTCTGATTTTCATCAATTAAACGTAGCACTTGTGGCTGAATGGAAGCATTCGGGTCGGCGACTAAAAGCTGTGACTCATCGACCAACCAGTTAATACCTTCGCTACGCCACAAACGGGTTAAAAAATCATAATCACTTTCGTTTGACTGCATTACAAATGGACGTACATCGTAGTCTTTCGTTAAACCAGATGTATCGAGCGTTAGACTTGAGGCAAATAAAGGACTTTTGCCCTGCCATTCTTTAAACAAAATTTCGCTAATATCCCGCACGCTTTTATTCATAAACACGCGGCTATTACGACGTTTATGCCAGAGTGCAGTTGGGTCTTTTAAAGTTAAATTATAAATCGTGAGTGAGCCGTCACTTTGACCTTGGCTCGCTTCGGTAATAATACCTGTGGTTCTAAAAAATTGGCCTGCATCTGTCACCTGATCGATAGCAACCTGACAGCCAATAAATTGTTTTAATGCAATATGTGCGTTGGTTGACAGGCATAGTAATTCAGCAACGCTGCCCTGATTAAGCGTATGTTCGCCCTCAATGCGTTGCAAGAAGACTTGCTGATTTAAAGACTGATTTGAGAACTGGATATGAACAGCACGATTTTGTGAAACAAGGCCTAAACGTTCCAATATACTCGACACACTCATCTGCATTTTTATTATCAATCAAACTTATATTTAAGCCCTATTTTAATTAAAAATATACAGAACTGTCTATTTATTATCATTTTCAAAATGTAACTAGTCTCAATATGCAGTTTTACGTTGTTTTCTTATTAAGTAGGTATATCCAAAGTAAAATTAGATCATTTTAATGCGTTGTGAATTATTTGTAGATGCTTAAGGGATATAGCTGAGCACGGTATAATTAATACCTAGTACAACTTGGCGAAGAACTATTTAAGCCATTATAAATTTTAAAAAAATCAAGTAATTTCAAACAACTGTACATAGAAAAATTAATAAGCTTGAGATTCAAGACAGTTCTTTTTGAGTGAGCACTATTCATAAAGTAATTAATTCCCACCCCTTATAAAATGTATGTATGACCTATTTTATTCTTTTTCTCAGGTCCACATATATTCTGAGTTTAAATTACCCTTCCCATTTTCTAAAAACGAGACAAGTATTTACGCCACCAAAACCAAAGCTATTACTCATGACTGTTTTTAGTTCGGTTTCTCTACTCATTTGAACAATATCGAACTTTTTAGCTTCTTCGCGCAGTTCAGTAATATTAATACTCGGCGCGATAAAGTTATTTTGCAGCATTAAAATAGAATAAATCGCTTCGTGTACGCCTGCTGCCCCTAAACTATGCCCAGTCATGGACTTGGTCGAACTCAGTGGCGGCACTTTTTCACTGCCAAAAGCTCGCTCTATGGCCAATAGTTCAGGAATGTCGCCTGCTGGCGTTGAAGTGCCATGCGTGTTGATATAGTCAATCGTTTCAGAGCCGTTTTGCTTGGCTTCTGCGAGTGCTAGCTTAATGCAGCGAGTCGCACCTTCGCCACTTGGGGCTACCATGTCGACACCATCACTATTGGCAGCATAGCCAATCACTTCTGCCAAAATTTTTGCTCCGCGTTTTTGGGCATGACTTAAAGACTCCAAAACCACAATGCCACCGCCGCCAGCGATCACAAAGCCGTCATTATCTTTTGAATATGGGCGTGAAGCTGTTTCAGGTGCATCGTTATATTTAGAACATAATGCACCCATCGCATCGAATATTGCTGTTTGGGACCAATGGTCTTCTTCGCCGCCACCAGCCAGCATCAAGTCTTGTTTACCAGCTGCAATAAGATGAAATGCATAGCCAATTGCGTCGGCTGAAGTAGCGCAGGCACTTGCAATAGATTGAGATACACCTTTTAGATTGAAAGCATTTGATAAGTTAGAACTAATGGTATTTGTAAGATAGCGTGATGCTAAATCAGGTGATACTTCGCTTGCGCCTTTTTCTTTTAAGCTATGTAGCATGTCAATAATTGAAGCTGTCGAGCTGCCACCTGTTCCTCCAATCACGCCATATTTTGAGTTGTTAGCAATATCACTCACATCAAGCTCAGCATGTTGTAGCGCATCGACCGCTGAGTTGTAAGCATACATGGCGCAAACGCCCATGTGTTTTTTTAACTCTGAATCAATGTTTTCAAAATCCATTTCGGCAGTAGCGCTCACGTGACTTCGAAAATTCAGTTTTGCATAGACATCGTTATAGCGAATGCCTGAGCGGCCTGCTTTTAAGGACTCGGTTACTTTCTCTAATGTATTTCCAATACAGGAATTGATTCCCATACCTGTTATGACGACACGTTCCATTCTTATCTCTGTAAAAACGACAAAAATAGATCTTAACAATCAAGTTCTTTTTTAGAACTGGCAAAATATTTCTATATTTATTATTTTTTCTCATCGAATATAAATAAAAAGTTAATAATAATATTGTCATTTTAAAATAATATTTAGTTTTATTATTAAATCAAAAATATTTTAAATATTAAATTGACGTATTTAAAATCACCGATTATTATCTCCTTGCTGGCCTACATTGCCAGACGGTTTTGACAGACCGTAACTCGTGGCGGATTATAGTTCTACTATAAGTCGTTAGACCCTTGCGTCCCCTTTTCTTTGCGGTAGGACGGATGGGGGACGCCCCGCGCGTGCTGGTTCTACGAGTCCAGTCTGTCAACCCCTATTCGTTCTACCACCATAATCAATTGACGGTGACTTGGTGGTAGGACTCCATTTTTTAAGGAGTTGACCATGACATTTTTCAAACTTATTTCCTCTCTTATTTAACTATTTTATTGATTTAAAATTTGGGTTTTCACGCCTTATTTTTTAAATTTATAAACTATTTTTATTTTAAAATTTTAATTATTTTATTTTCCTGTGCTTTTAGTAGGATTAATTTTTATTTAAAAAATTATTTTAAAACTTAAAGTAATTATATTTTTATTTTACTTATAGCAATGAATATTTATGAGAATAATATGACAATTTATAAACCTCTTTTGGCTTTAAGTTTCATACTAGGTAGCTACGGTGTTTCGATTTACGACCCGCAGACTCAGCAGGAGTTTGAAAAAATTTGCCTGTCAGGTGGGTATAGCGAATCCAGTTGTGACTGTATTTACCAGCGACTTGAACAAGTTTACTCCCCTAAGCTCATGCAACGCCTAGAACATGTCAGTTTGCAAAGTCCTGTTCTCCCACGGGACTTTGCCCCTACTTTTTTAAGCACCATGCAGCGGTGTGACAAAAGTAGTCTGGGCTAAGCGTTGGCTTAGCTCTTTATCTCTGTGTTGCAATGGTGTTTTACTTTAAATCAGCGCAAAAGATTAAAGTCTGTTGTGGCACAGGGGCCAAAAGTTGTTTGGTTAGTTGAGCTTGTATTTTTAAAAAATCACATCAACTTTCAAACCAATCAAGCTATGCTGTGCTTACATTCAACTTTTGAACTTTTATTAGAATGAACTACACATGGGATGAGTTTGAGCAAAGACTTATCACCTACAGAGATGTAACGATTGATCTTGAAAGAATCTTAGATGCGTATGAACTTCAAATAAAAGAACTCCTTCAACAAATTCAATTATTAACTTATGAAGATTCTTTACCTAAATTTAATCAGTTATATGAAATACAGGCGCATTTAGCTACTGCCAAATTTCGGTATGACCTCGAATTAAACGAAGCTTTAGATATATTTGTTTATCATTTCGATAGAGATGACAAAGCGCTTATAAGCCAATATTGGTATCAAAAATTCAAGCAAAACAAAGATATTCTTTGGCCTTTACCTCAAAACGAATAATGGCTTGTACGTTTTAACCTACAAACTTTTAGGGATTTTGCGGATTGGCGACTTCCCTCTTTTTTCCTATGATGAGTTCATACAGGAACAGGATGTTCCAGAACACAAAACAACAATAATAGGTTCATGCACTAGGAGCGTGAGATACGACAGGAGTCATATCTAGCAACCAAATACGAAAAAGCCCAACAGGATGTTGGGCTTTTTTTATATCTGAATATTGAGAAAAAATTTATAGTTTGAAAATTTCAGGCAGACTATCTGCAAGAATATGAGGAATATTGTTTGGATAAACAATCTCATCGGTTTGGCTTAGCTCTTCAAACGTCCACCAACGGCTTTTACTAATCACATGCTTTTCGTGTTCTGACCAGTTTGCTGTATTCACTTCTTCATTTTTAATAAAAACAATAAAGAGCCTTTCATCAGAAGTCACAACTTCCGCACTTGGTAGCATCATTTCAAAATTGCGTGTTGCAACATGAGTGCCTACATTTTGCCTAACTACACCTAACTCTTCATAAAGTTCTCGGCAAGCTGCTTGCTCGAAGGTTTCCCCTTCTTCCAATCCTCCGCCTACGGTTGCCCAATGCGATTGTCCAGCTAAGGCATCATTTGTATGGGTAAATTGAAATAACAAAATTTGATGATTTTCATTAATAACTAATAGTCTTGAAGATTTTCTAATACGCATTTGATTTTTTTCTTAAAGTAACAAGGTGGCTATTATTCATATTCACTTTGAAAAGTTAAATTATTTCTGAATGTACGTTTTAGCCTACAAACTTTTAGGGATTTTGCGGATTGGCGACTCCCCGCTTTTTTCCTAATATGAAGTCATACAGGAACAGGATGTTCCAGAACACAAAACAACAATAATAGGTTCATGCACTAGGAGCGTGAGATACGACAGGAGTCATATCTAGCAACCAAATACGAAAAAGCCCAACAGGATGTTGGGCTTTTTTTATGGTCATTTAAAAATGATGTTTGCGCTAACCTATAGCGGGCTATGCGCCTGTTCTTGTTTTTTATGGCGAATCCAACGCACTACCCAAATAACCGCAATCAGCACCACAACTACAACAAGCGCAGGCACTAGCATTGCTGAAACTGAAAGTAAGATTGCTCCAATCCACTCACCTGTTGAGACTACAAAATTTCCTAAACCACCTGTGGTTGCAGTTGAAACACCGCGTGCAGCAACAGTACTCATTTGCACCACACCTGCCGTACCACCACCGACAATAATGGCTGCCGCCCAAGCAGCAAACTGAGACATTTCTCCACTACTCACAGCCATCGTGGTGAGTGTGCCCGCAATCATGGCGGCAGGGGTTGCGACTGTATCTAAGGCATTATCGACCCACGGAATGTAGTAGGCTGCAATTTCACACACCGTTGCCACAGCTAAAGCCAAACAAACCGATGGCAAAGCTAACCACTCAAAACCTTTTGATGGCTCAAACCATCCCATCATCGTTGCAATGCTCATGACCAACAACGGTACAAACACGCGAAAACCGCAGGCAGCGCTCAGCCCCACACCAATACATAAACCTAATATTGTTTCCATAACGGTTTCCTTTTCATGCCCATCGCGGGTCTTGTTATGTAAGTCTTATTTTTAAATTAACAAAAAGCCCCATCGGGTGACAGGGCTTTTTGTTAAATGCGAACGCAAATATTATTTTATTCTTAACGTTTAAATTCAGTGCAATAGCATTTAGTGCATGGTGGTAAACGATCTGTATTAATTTCTAAAAACACTCTCTGGCCACATTGAGCGCAGAAATAGAAGCCTGTTCCGGGTTTTTCGCCAGCTGTTACCATGATTGCATTCCTATAATCGTATAGATATTAAACAGAAATATAACCCAGTTAGAGTGATTGTCAATTGTCCATTTCGCCCGATGATGATGGCATAAATGCAAAAAATGTTATTTGTACGATTTATCTTACAAACTTTTAGGGATTTTGCGGATTGGCGACTCCCCACTTTTTTCCTATGATGAGTTCATACAGGAACAGGATGTTCCAGAACACAAAACAACAATAATAGGTTCATGCATCAGGATCGTGAGATACGACAGGAGTCATATCTAGCAACCAAATACGAAAAAGCCCGACAGGATGTCGGGTTTTTTTATTAGAAATATTTATGATTATTACATATGCTTAATAAAATTTAATTAGGAATTCCTTTGCGCATAGAATTTAAAAACCAGTTTCTAATGCTAGTTATAAATGCCCATACATCTTCTTCTTTAGGTTTAATATAGCTATCAGAAGAGGGGTCCTCTCCCATTGCCTCAAAAATTCCTATCAACCAATTTGGTCCATGGCCGCTTATATTCAACTCTTTTAACCAAGACTCGAGTTCGCCATAAGGAACTACAAATAATCCATATTCTGCAAGTTTTTCAAAAAGATTTGAAAGTGCTTCTCTATCTGATCCCGTTAAAATGTTTATCCCACCATCTCTTTTCATGTTTTGACCAGATTGATCAAATTTTTGCTTAATGGCCTGTCTAGTATGAGCCAAAGCATTTTTTTCGAGCTCTGGAAGGTAACCACTTTCTAAAAACTCCCCCCAAACACTTCCACCTTCCTTAAGTATATCTATATCAACTACACCTGCGACTGGAATACCCAACTCGCGTAAAGGCTTAATAATAGTTTTAACAGTTTGTTTATTTTGAGCATTCAGAAATAAACAATTAGGAATTCCAAAATCAGTAAATTTTAAAAGCCTATCATTAATTTCCTGATAAAACGCACGATCAGCATCTGACTCTGTAACAACTACAAACTCATAAAATAGACCGCTTAATACACCAGTTGAACGTAATAATGGGTTTCGCATCAATCTCAAAATATCTTCATTTGGTAGAATTCGAGAAGTAGCAACATTATCGCGATAAGTTAAACGAACTATATTTACTGGGGCCCCTGATTGGATACACCCCATAATAAAATTAGGACTATGAGTTGCAACAAATAAGCGCTTTTCAGAATGAGACATAATCCCAGCAACTTCTTTGCCCAAATTAAATGCTAAGGAAGGATGTAAAAAAGCTTCTGGTTCATCCATTAAAAGAATAGATGGATCCCCAGCCACCATTTCAGTAATCATCCCAGTGAAAGCCTTAACTCCATCACTCGCATAGTCTATCGGCATTGCATTTTTATGAAAATTGACAGCAGCTTCGTGAATCCCTCTTTCTTCTACTTCATTTTCTGGTTCTTTTGAAGATAGACGTAAAGAAAGATTACCTAAATTAGTAGGATCTATAACTAAATATTGACCAAATGCTTCATGAATAATTCTTCTCACCTCATCCCTTTTTGCATTATCCCTGAACAACACCTGAAAACTTGTATGAGGAGGAGCTTGAAGATTTCCAGCAGGTTGCATATTTACAAGATTAATTCTATTGCTTCCATTTAGAATCAAAGTACTGTACTTCAAGTATGAATTACAAAATAGGTGAAGTGATGTACTAGGGTTAACTAATGCCACTTTAAGTGACTGCAAATGAACTTGCTGCCTCTCACCATTTTTACCAATCAAGATATAATCCTGATGAATCATTTCTCCAATCATTGGTTCTTGTTTAATTTTATTTATAATATTATTAACATCAACTTCTGAGACTGCTTCTAATTCAATATTATCTATTATCTTATTATTTGTATTTTGATTACCACTTATACAAAATTGATGTATTTCTCTAAGAATCTGACTTTTACCTGAATTATTAGGTCCTACAAATACAGTAATTGGTAATGCATTTACTGTCATTTGCTCCAAATCTGGTGCTCGACCAAACTTCAATTTAATATTTTTAATCATTTCAATCACTAAAAAATAAAAACCCCATCATTAAGATAGGGCTCTTCTGAATAAATTTCAATCAGTTATAGACTAAATATTAAGCCACTTGGCCTTCTAAAAAGTCTTGCGCAAAACGTTGTAATACACCGCCTGCTTCATATACAGAAACTTCTTCTTCTGTATCTAAACGGCAAGTCACTGGCACTTCAACAATCTCTTCTTTACCATCCGCTGTGGCACGTTCAATCACTAAAGTTAAAGTCGAACGCGGCGCGATATTACCAATCACGCTATAAAGCTCTGTACCATCCAGCTTCAAAGTCTTGCGGTTTACACCCGGTTTAAACTCAAGTGGTAACACGCCCATACCCACCAAGTTGGTACGGTGAATACGCTCAAAACCTTCTGCTACAATCGCTTCAACACCTGCAAGCCGCACACCTTTCGCAGCCCAGTCACGGCTCGAACCCTGACCGTAGTCAGCACCCGCAACAATAATTAATGGCTGTTTACGGTTCATGTAGGTTTCAATCGCTTCCCACATACGCATGACTTCGCCTTCTGGCTCTACACGCGCTTTTGAACCTTGCTTAATGGTACCGTCTGAACGAACTACCATTTCGTTATAGAGTTTCGGGTTAGCAAATGTTGCACGTTGTGCAGTCAAATGGTCACCACGGTGCGTTGCGTATGAGTTGAAGTCTTCTTCTGGTAGACCCATTTTATGAAGATATTCACCCGCAGCCGAGTCCATCAAAATCGCGTTTGAAGGCGACAAATGGTCAGTGGTGATGTTGTCACCCAAAATTGCAAGTGGACGCATGTTCGCTAAAGTACGTGGTGCAGCCAACGCCCCTTCCCAATATGGTGGACGGCGGATGTAAGTACTTTGTGGACGCCAGTCATAAAGTGGACTTTCGGCCTCTACGGTTACGCCTAAGTCAAACATTGGAATGTAGACTTTACGGAACTGTTCAGGCTTCACAGCTTGTTTTACTAACGCATCAATTTCAGCGTCAGATGGCCAGATGTCTTTGAGGTAAATCGGGTTACCTTCTTTGTCATGACCTAACGCATCTTTTTCAATGTCAAAACGAATCGTACCCGCAATTGCATACGCTACAACAAGCGGTGGAGATGCCAAGAATGCTTGTTTTGCATATGGATGGATACGGCCATCGAAGTTACGGTTACCAGAAAGTACTGCTGTTGCGTACAAATCACGGTCAATAATTTCTTGTTGAATGACTGGATCTAACGCACCCGACATACCGTTACACGTCGTACAAGCATAAGCCACAATACCAAAACCAAGTTGCTCTAAGTCTTTTAGAACACCCGCTTCTTCAAGGTAAAGTGCAGCCGCTTTTGAACCCGGTGCAAATGATGATTTCACCCAAGGTTTACGAACTAAACCTAGTTCATTTGCTTTACGTGCCAACAAACCTGCTGCCACAGTGTTACGTGGGTTAGACGTGTTGGTACATGAAGTAATTGCAGCAATAATAATTGCGCCATCTGGCATTAAGCCATCAGAACGGTTTTCAACAACACCCGCAATACCTTTTTCTTTTAGGTCCGCAGTTGAAACACGTGCATGTGGGTTTGATGGGCCAGCAATGTTACGTGTTACTTCTGATAGGTCAAAACGTAGTACACGTGGGTACTCTGCTTTGGTCATGTCAGAAGCCCAAAGGCCAATTTCTTTTGCGTATTGTTCAACCAACGCCACTTGAGCATCTTCACGACCTGTTAAGCGTAAGTAGTCAATCGTGTTTTGGTCGATGTAGAACATTGCAGCTGTAGCGCCATATTCTGGTGTCATATTCGAAATGGTTGCACGGTCGCCCACAGACATGCTGTCAGCGCCTTCACCAAAGAACTCAAGGTATGCACCAACCACACGTTCTTTACGCAAGAACTCAGTTAAAGCAAGTACGATATCTGTTGCAGTAATACCTGCCTGACGCTGACCTACAAACTCAACACCAATAATGTCTGGTAGACGCATCCAAGATGCACGGCCCAACATCACGTTTTCAGCTTCCAAACCACCAACGCCCACAGAAATTACGCCCAAAGCGTCTGTATGTGGAGTGTGTGAATCTGTACCTACGCAAGTGTCTGGATATGCCACGCCATCACGCGCCTGAATCACCGGAGACATTTTCTCTAAGTTAATCTGGTGCATAATGCCGTTCCCCGCAGGGATCACATCGACATTTTTAAATGCAGTTTTAGTCCACTCAATAAAGTGGAAACGGTCTTCGTTACGGCGGTCTTCAACAGCACGGTTTTTTGCAAAAGCGTCTGGGTCAGCACCGCCATATTCCACTGCTAAAGAGTGGTCGACAATGAGCTGAGTCGGTACAACTGGATTGACTTTAGATGGGTCACCGCCTTTGTCGGCAATTGCATCACGCAAGCCTGCAAGGTCAACCAAAGCAGTTTGACCCAAGATGTCGTGACACACCACGCGCGCTGGGTACCAAGGAAAGTCCAAGTCCTGACGACGCTCAATTAACTGCGTTAAATAAGCAGTTAAGTTCTCGGCATCGGCACGGCGTACCAATTGCTCTGCGAGTACTTTAGAGGTGTAAGGCAGTTTTTCGTATGCGCCTAGCTGAATATCTTCAACGGCTTGACGCACGTCGTAGTATTCAAGCTGGGTACCTGCCAGCGGTTTACGGTATTTTGTGTTCATTAACCACGCTCCGCCAATGGTTTGAATTTGAGGTTTTCAGGGCCTGTGTAGTTCGCGCTTGGACGAATGATTTTGCCGTCTTGACGTTGTTCAATCACGTGCGCTGACCAGCCTGCTGTACGTGCAATCACGAACAATGGTGTGAACATTGCAGTTGGAACACCCATTAAGTGATAGCTCACCGCACTGAACCAGTCGAGGTTCGGGAACATGTTTTTCACTTCTTTCATCACTGCTTCTAAGCGCTCAGCGATGAGGTACATTTTGGTGTTCTCTTGCGCTTGTGCTAAGTCGTGCGCCACTTTCTTGATCACTTCGTTACGTGGGTCAGAAATTGTATAGACTGGGTGACCAAAACCGATCACAACTTCTTTCTTCTCAACACGGCTACGGATGTCTGCTTCTGCTTCATCTGCATTGTCATAACGTTGTTGAATCACGAATGCAACTTCGTTTGCACCACCGTGCTTAGGCCCGCGAAGTGCACCAATACCGCCCGTAATTGCCGAGTACATGTCTGAACCTGTACCTGCAACCACACGTGAAGTAAATGTAGATGCGTTGAACTCGTGCTCAGCATACAAAATCAGAGAGGTATGCATTGCTTGAATCCATTCTTCAGATGGTTTTTCGCCATGAAGTAAGTGCAAGAAATGCGCTGCAATTGAGTCGTCATCTGTTTCAACTTCAATACGACGACCGTTGTTGCTGAAGTGGTACCAATAAAGCAACATTGAGCCTAGGCTTGCCATTAATTTATCAGCAATATCTTTTGCGCCCGCTTCGTTATGGTCTTCGTGTTCTGGTGTTAAACAACCTAAAACTGAAACACCTGTACGCATCACATCCATAGGGTGTGCAGATGGAGGAAGTTGTTCAAGTGCTATTTTAAGTGCTGCCGGTAAACCACGAAGTGCTTTTAATTTTGCTTTATAGGCTTTGAGTTCAGCTTTGTTTGGTAATTTGCCATGTACGAGCAAGTGAGCCACTTCTTCAAACTGGCTACCTGCTGCAAGGTCAAGAATGTCATAGCCACGGTAGTGCAAGTCGTTACCGCTACGTCCTACGGTACAAAGTGCTGTATTGCCTGCAACTTGTCCGCTAAGTGCAACTGATTTTTTTGGTTTGAAGCCTGTTGTTGTTTCATTTGAGCTCATAAGATTTTCCTTTCCTATCTATCTGAATTTATTTATTAAGCACGACCGAGTCGCACCGTTTCCACTTCTTATTTCGAGATTAACCACTTCGTCTTGCGCCTCGTCAAAGCTTTAACCGCTTTGACTTGCTCAGGTTCGCCTTACTTTTCACGGATGAAAAGTAAGCAAAAATCCTTTGTTGGGCTGACGATATATCCCTATATCGCAGTCCAACGTAGCGGCATCCATGCCGCCCTCACGATAGCCAAGACCATCGTTTCCCCTTTTTTTTTAAAAGAGGGTTAGTTTATTTCTTTTTAGCAAATGCGTTGTCTAAGTAGTCTTCAAACGCATAGTAATTAATGCGTTCATACAACTCTTTACGCGTTTGCATAATATCAACCACGTTCTTTTGTGTGCCTTCTTTACGTAAGGTTTCATATACAGTTTCGGCTGCTTTGTTCATAGCACGGAAAGCAGAAAGCGGATAAAGCGCAAGGCTTACATCGGCAGATGCTAACTCTTCAGTGGTAAACAGTGGTGTAGAACCGAACTCGGTAATGTTTGCCAAAATTGGTGCGCCAGTCTTCTGAGCAAATTGCTTGTACATATCAAGCTCGGTAATTGCTTCAGGGAACAACATGTCTGCACCCGCTTCAATGTAGGCACCCGCACGGTCAATTGCAGCTTGTAAACCATCTACTGCCAATGCATCGGTACGCGCCATAATCACGAAGCTGTCATCACCACGCGCATCGACCGCTGCTTTAATACGGTCAACCATTTCTTCTTGAGTCACAATGGCTTTGTTTGGACGGTGACCACAACGTTTTGCGCCCACTTGGTCTTCAATGTGCATTGCTGCAGCACCAAACTTAATCAGTGCTTTTGTAGTACGGGCAATGTTAAATGCAGAAGCACCAAAACCTGTGTCAGCATCGACTAATAATGGAAGATCACATACATCGGTAATACGGCGTACGTCTGTCAACACATCATCAAGGTTACTAATTCCCAAATCAGGTAAACCTAAAGAACCAGCGGCTACACCACCACCTGATAAGTAAATCGCTTTATAACCTGCACGTTTTGCCAAAAGTGCATGATTGGCGTTAATGGTTCCAACCACTTGTAATGGCTTTTCTTGGGCTACTGCATCGCGAAATAGCTGACCTGCGGATTGTTTAGCCATTGTTATGTTCTCCTTGTGCTTGTAGCAGTGTTTGCTCAATAATTTTGTAAGAAGCATTGATATGTCGATGCATGAGCAGCTCGGCAAGTTCACCATCGCCTTCTGCAATTGCATCTAAAATACGGATGTGTTCGTCCCAAGCTTTGCTCGGTCGATCGGGTGTGTTTGAAAACTGAATTCGGTACATACGGATGAGATGATAAAGCTCATCGCATAGCATTTTTTCTAGGGTTTTATTGCCACTACTTTTGATAATGCAGTAGTGAAAATCGTCCTGCCCTTCTTGCAAGTAATATCCTTTACCTGCTTTAAAGTTTTCATCTTCAGCATGCATACGCAAAACATCACGCAGCGCCAAAATTTGCTTTTTATCAATATGCTGTGCAGCAAGATTACAGGCCAAACCTTCTAAAGAAGCTCGAATTTGGTAAAGCTCTTTGAACTGTTGCAGTGAAAGCGAAACCACGCGCGCGCCCACATGTGCAGTTCGCTCAACCAAACGCTGCCCTTCAAGGCGATGAATCGCTTCACGCAAAGGCCCACGGCTAATGCCATAAGTCCTCGCCAGTTCAGGCTCAGAAATTTTGCTACCTGCCGGAATTTGACCCAAAACAATCGCCGTCTGTATTTGTTTAAATACATTCTCTGTCAGTGTTCTTCCCTGACTTTGTAATGGCTCTGGTGCGAAGGTCAAATCTTGCATATTGTCGACAATTTTTAATCAATTATGAGTTTTATAGCGGTATGAATGAAAAAAATCAAGGTGATTGTTGACACTTTACAGAACGCATCAGGTCAATTTTTATCGTTTGACCTGTCATTTCACCTTATATTTAGACTATTACGCCGCCTATCTATTAGTATTTATAAAACAAAGATTTAATATAAATTTATCTATAGTTTTATGGTTCTTTCTCAAGTGTTTTTTGGGCGCTAAACTTTTGTTTCAAACTTTAGTCTACAAGGCATGTATTACAGCAAGATTGTAGACAATCTATTTAAATGAAATCAGGAGTTATAAATTAGTATCTATTTACCGTAATTTCTTTTACATCTTTTTTATCGTTTCTTCTTGGAAATATCGATATTAGTGAAATTATCAGGTGCTTCACGGTAGCTTTATTGATACATTATTGAACATCGACATAGTTGTGGCGTATTTTTCGAGACAGAAAAAACCGAACACTATGCATATTGTTGAATGAAAGGACTTTTTTGATGTTTCAACATATCCCCCCATACGCAGGCGACCCAATTTTATCTTTAATGGAACAGTTCAATGCTGATACTCGTTCTGAAAAAGTAAACTTGAGTATTGGTCTTTATTATAACGAAGACAGTATTGTTCCTCAGTTAGAGACCATTCTTGAGGCGCAAAAGCGTATTGAGCCTAAAAACGGTAAAACCAAACTTTATTTGCCAATGGAAGGCTTCAAACCTTACCGAGAAGCAATTCAAGCACTTTTATTTGGTGCAAACAGCCCCGCAGTTAAAGCGGGTCGTGCTGTAACCATCCAAACGCTTGGTGGTTCAGGTGCATTGAAAGTTGGTGCGGACTTCTTAAAAAACTATTTCCCAAATTCAGACGTTTGGGTAAGCCAACCAACTTGGGATAACCACGTTGCGATTTTCAATGGCGCTGGCATCAAGACTCATTTCTACCCATATTTCGACAACGAAACTCGTGGTGTAGATTTTGACGGTATGTTGTCTACACTTAAAACTTTGCCTGAGCAAAGCATTGTGTTGTTGCACCCATGCTGCCACAACCCAACTGGTGCTGACTTAAACCCAGCGCAATGGGATCAAGTGATTGCGGTATTAAAAGATCGTAACCTTATTCCTTTCCTAGACATCGCTTACCAAGGTTTTGGCAATGGTATGGAAGAAGATGCGTATGCAATCCGTGCTTTAGACCAAGCGGGTCTAAACTTCATTGTGAGCAACTCGTTCTCTAAAATCTTCTCTTTATATGGCGAGCGCGTTGGCGGCTTAACTTTCGTTTGTGACGATGCAGAAGCTGCTCAGTGCACATTCGGTCAGTTAAAAGCAACTGTACGCCGTATTTACTCTAGCCCACCGACAACAGGTGCTTGGTTAGTTGATGAAGTGTTAAATGACGCTGAACTTAACCAACAATGGCAAGGTGAAGTGAAAGAGATGCGTGAACGTATTATCAAAATGCGTAGCATCTTAAAAGATGAACTGACTAAAGCATTACCAGACCGTGACTTTAGCTACCTTGTAAACCAAAAAGGTATGTTCAGCTACACAGGTCTAACTGCTGAGCAAGTTGATATTTTGCGTGAAGAATATGCAATCTACTTAGTACGTAGTGGTCGTATTTGTGTGGCGGGTTTAAACATGAACAATGTTTACACTGTTGCTAAAGCAGTTGCAGAAGTGCTTGCTAAATCAACAGAAGCAGCATAAAACAGATTTAAAAGAAAAGGCGCTTCGGCGCCTTTTTTTTATTTCTCGATATTAAGATTTGGTTTTGCCCCAATATTTCAGTTTTGAGGTATGCCCAATACCCACATTAAAGCTATTGGTTGGGTCAAGTTTTTGATAAAAGTTGGCTAATGCAGGTTTGGCAATGTAGAGATGCCCAACATTATGCTCTGCCGGATACTCAGCACGGCGCGCATCGAGCAACTTCCACATTTGATGTTCCATTTCTAAAGGGTCATGGCCCTTTTTCAGAATATAATCCTGATGGAAAACATGACAAAAGAAGTGCCCATAATAGAGTTTATGGAGGATGTTCTTTTCCATCTCGGCTGGCAGTTGCTCTACCCATTCACGGTCATTACGACGTAACGCAATATCAAGCGCCACAATATCTTCAACTTCACTACGGTGTGTATCACGATAACGAATTGCAGCCCCTGCAATCGCAAAACGGTGTAAGAAAGCCTTTCGGCCTTCTTCTTCGCTACATACGAAATAGCTACCTGACTGATGCACTGCAAAATATTCTTTTAAAAACTGCTCGGTCTGAGCTTTTGAATTATTTTCAACACGTAAGACTAAATGATGCTCATAACGATCTCGATATTCGGTCATACGCTTAGGCAAATGACTCGGTAAAAAGAACGTAATAGCCTGTAAAATATGATCCGTTAAGCCTTTAATTTTAAATCGTTCTAAGAAGCCATCGACTTTGTCTTTCATCGCGAAGGCTTTTGGAACATTAGCTGTGCCAAATTTCTCAATAAACAAGAACGTGTCTTTTCCGTACTTCTCACCAATTAAATAAGCATCTCGGTGAATATATTCGCCCGCAATCGGTAAGCTTGGCAACGAGGTCAGTAAATAACGGCGAATGGCAGTTAAATCGTCTGCATCGTTACTACCAATATAAAAGACATTGCTCTCTACTTTTTCATAGGTATCAAGGCGTACAGCAAACACACAGACTTTACCTGCTGAACCAGATGCTTCAAACAAACGTGACGGATCAGCATTAAAACGTGCTGGTGAATCTTCATCGACTTGCGTCACATCGTGGGCATAGCGATGGTCTGATGCCTGCTTTTCACCATCATCTAAAATATCTATGGCTTGGTATTGTTGCTTCTCTAAACGAGTCAAAATTTCTTCGGGAGTCGAACCTAAATTTACGCCTAAATGGTTCACCAGTTCTAGTTGACCAGCGGCATTCACCTGAGCATATAACGCCAGTTCCGTATATGCAGGACCACGGCGTACCAACGCACCACCAGAGTTATTACACACACCGCCAAGTACCGATGCACCAATACAAGATGAACCAATCACTGAATGTGGCTCACGGTCATAACCTTTTAAAATTTGCTCTAAATTGTCTAAAGTCGCACCAGGTAAGCAGATCACTTGCTTGCCGTCATGAATGACCTGAATGCCCTTTAATCGGCGGGTACTCATGACCAAAACAGGACGATCATAATCATCGCCATACGGGGTTGAACCGCCAGTGAGTCCTGTATTGGCCGCCTGCATAATCACAATACAGTCTGCATCAATGGCAGCTTGAAGCACCTGCCATTGCTCTAGCAATGTCCCCGGCACTACCACAGCAAGCACTTTTCCCTCACCAAAACGACGACCTTGACGGTACTGGCGCGTGCTTTGATCATCGGTCAAAACATGCGAATGCCCTACAATGTTTTGTAAACGTTCGATCACTACTTGAGGAGAAAATGTTTGCATGATGGTTTCCTTTTGGTCATCCATTTATCAAATTAGACCAACACGACGGCGTCTTACCGTTTAAAAATAATATTTAAAGTAGCTAATTCCATTACTTTTGTTTTGGCATGAGTAGCAACTAAAGCTACGCAAGATCAAAACCATTGTCACTTACAGAACCTGTTCGCTGTATCCATTTTTCAAGTTATATTGCAAAAACAAAACCTTGCTCATACTACGCAGGCTGTAAGTGACGCTTAGCACCAGCAGCTAATTTCTTAACCAAAGTGGCTACGCGTTGGCGGCAGGGATGCTGCCGTTTCGATGCGGTAGCAAGGACGTACCGTCATCGAAACAAAGGTTTTTGGTTACTTTTTTAAAAAAGTAACGTCAATTAGCTACTTACATTGAACTTTTCCCGATAAGGCTCTGTCGTGCCAATATCATCAAAGTTAAGACGGAAACGTTAGAGCTTCATCGCCTGTACTAAACAATCCGCATTAATATCCGAAATCGACTTAGCACCTGTGAGCGTCATCGCAACACGCATTTCTTTATCAATCAAATCAAGCAAGTTCGACACCCCTTGCCCACCTGCTGCTGCCAAGGCATACACAAATGCTCGGCCGAGTAAAACTGTATCGGCACCGAGTGCCAGCATACGCACCACATCTAGACCATTACGAATGCCAGAGTCTGCCAAAATCGCCAAATCACCTTTAACTGCATCAGCAATTGCAGGCAATGCACGAGCCGATGACATCACGCCATCTAATTGACGACCACCATGATTCGACACCACAATACCATCTGCACCGAACCGCACAGCATCTTTGGCATCTTCAGGGTCTAAAATGCCCTTAATCACCATTGGGCCATCCCAAAATTCACGAATCCACTCAAGATCTTTCCATGAAATCGATGGGTCAAAGTTCGAGCCTAACCAGCCAATATAGTCTTCAAGCCCAGTCGGTTTACCTAAATATTTAGAGATGTTGCCCAAGTCGTGAGGACGGCCCATTAAGCCGACATTCCACGACCAATGCGGATGGAACATTGACTGCATATAACGGCGCATTGCAGCATTTGGTCCACTCATTCCCGAATGAGCATCACGATAACGCGCACCCGGCACAGGCATATCTACAGTAAACACCAGTGTTGAGCAGCCCGCCGCTTTTGCACGTTCCAAAGCATTACGCATAAAACCACGGTCACGTAATACATAAAGTTGAAACCACATTGGGCGGTTAATTGCAGGTGCAACTTCTTCAATCGGACATACCGAAACCGTTGAAAGCGTAAATGGAATACCTTTTTTATCGGCTGCCATCGCGGCTTGAACTTCACCACGGCGCGCGTACATGCCTGTTAAACCCACTGGAGCTAATGCAACCGGCATCGACAATGTTTCATTAAACAGTTTTGTCTCTAAACTTAACGCTGACATGTCATTGAGCACACGTTGACGCAATGCAATTTCTGACAAATCTTGTACGTTACGCTTTAAGGTATGTTCCGAATACGCGCCACCATCAATGTAATGAAATAAAAACGGGGGTAAGCGACGCTGTGCCGCAGCACGATAATCATTGCCAGAAGAAATAATCATTTTGAATCAACTCTATTTAAACGATTTGCACGTTTCTGACGAGCTTCGTCTTCATTCAGAGAACGTACATGATTAATTACAAATTCAATATGACCGCAGACAGCTTGGCGCGCGGCCTCGGGATCTTTACGATCGATCGCATCCATGACCTGAAAATGCTGCTCACTCAGCAAGTCACTATTTATTGGATCGTTATAAACTTTTTTACGCCCCAACAAGACGTTGTATTGCAGTAAATCAAACAAGCTACGCATCATCTGAATCAGTACAACATTATGAGATGCTTCTGCGATCGCTAAGTGAAACTCAGCATCTGCCACCGCAGCCTGTGCTGAGTCACCCGCATTTTGATGGCGACTAATTTCATTAAAATAATGACGGATTTTGGCGCGATCTTCAGGCGTTGAGCGCAATGCGGCATACCATGCCGTGCCACCTTCAAGTAATAACCGCGCCTCTTGCACATCAAAACGGTACAACGGATCTTCTTCAATCAGGTTGCTAATCGGGTTCACAATGAGTTGCTGTGGCCACTGTTCAGGTAACTGTTGAATATAAGTACCATCACCCCGACGGCTAATAAGCACACCTTGACTATTGAGCTGTTGAATCGCTTCACGCAAAGAAGGACGAGAAACTCCTAAGCTAGTTGCAAGCTGGCGCTCGGCAGGCAAACGTTCACCTTTTTTCATGTGACGCTCTTCAATTAATGCCTGCAATTTCATGACCACTTGATCTGAGATTCTCATCGCGTTTCCTTCACTGGAGTTATGGAATCATCCACGGAACCAGATAAGCCTGAACCGTAATAATGATGCCAACAAAGACAGTGAATATGATGCTATGTTTTACCGTGAAACGGAACAAGTCAGATTCTTTTCCAACTAAGCCTACTGCTGCACACGCAATTGCAATTGACTGTGGAGAAATCATCTTACCTGTCACACCACCACTGGTATTCGCTGCTACAAGCAATACTTCGGGAATACCAATCTGCTGAGCAGTGGTCGCTTGTAATGCGGAGAACAAAGCATTTGAAGATGTATCTGAGCCCGTAAGGAACACACCAAGCCAACCCAAAAATGGCGAGAAGAAAGTAAACGCATGACCCGTATGCGATAGAGCCAAAGCCAAACTTGCAGATAAACCTGAATAGTTCGCAATAAAAGCAAAAGCCAACACCATACCAATCGAGTAAATTGGTGTTTTTAACTCATTGATTGTTTCACCAAAAGTCGTTACTGCCTCACTTGCTTTCATTTTCAAGAAAATAGCAGTGATGATTGCAGCAATAAAAATTGCAGTACCTGTTGCAGAGAACCAGTCAAACTTATAAATCGCTTCGTATGGCTTCATCTCTGCCACAATCGGTGGCATTTTCTCGACCAATTTATGCAAGTAAGGCACTTCAATTTTGAAAATTAAATGTTCCAGTGCGCCATCTTTTGCAAATAATGCTTTAAACGGCTTAACACTCCAGATGGTTACCATAACCGTTAAGATTGCAAATGGAGACCAAGCCTTAGCAATTTTTCCAATGCTATAACGTTGAATCGTTGTAGGTTGCTGAGCTAGAGTTTGACCAGCTTCAGGTTCAAAACGGAAAATATGTTTTGGTTTCCAAAAACGGAACAACACAGTCAGGCTGACCAATGAAGCAATTGCCGCCGTAATATCGGGTAATTCAGGACCAATAAAATTAGATGTAAGATATTGTGCAATCGCAAAAGCGCCACCACCAACCAGTACAGCAGGCCAAGTTTCCTTAACACCACGCCAGCCATCCATAATGGCCATAATCCAGAACAGCACAATCAGCGTTAAAAACGGCAACTGACGTCCAACCATCTGGCTAATTTCCATGGTATCTACACCAGAAACCTGCCCTGCCACAATAATTGGAATACCCATCGCACCAAATGCAACTGGCGCTGTATTTACAATCAAGCATAGACCAGCAGCGTAAAGTGGCTTGAAACCTAAACCAACGAGTAATGCAGCGGTAATTGCGACAGGAGCACCAAAACCGGCAGCCCCTTCAAGGAAAGTACCAAAAGCAAAGCCAACCAGTAACATTTGTAGCCGCTGATCTTCGGTAATTGACAAAATGCTTGAGCGAATCACCTCAAACTGACCTGTTTTTACCGAAATTTTATATAGAAAGACTGCCCCAATAATGATCCATGAAATTGGCCATAGACCGTAGAAAAAACCGTAAATGATTGACGCAAAGGCCATTTGACTCGGCATTTGATAGAAAAAGAGTGCTATTAACAGTGCAATAATGACTGTTCCAGTACCTGCAATACTACCTTTTAAACGAAATACAGCCAAAGCCAAAAAAAAGAAAATAATCGGGATTAATGCAACCGCACTGGACAGCCAAATATTATTTAAAGGGTCATAAAGTTGTTGCCACATATTGAGCATTGTCATCTCCTTGAAATGCTGGGGCGAATTTTTTGTACCTTAAAATTTTAAACATTCAGCACAATTGGTATTACCAATTAAAATTTAAGTGCAAATGTTAATCCTTAAACCACAAATCGCATCATAAACACGAGCATTGGCAAGTTCAAGCATTAAATAATCACCACAATTGGTATGACCAATAGTACCAAGTAAAATCAAGCTATTTATAATTTATAAATTTTCTTATTAGACTAAAGTTTTAGATGCAGATTCAGAAGTAAATAGTACAAGGCAATTTATACATAATTAAATTTAAGGAACTATCTCAAAATGTATATTTCTGCTATTAAAAGATACAAAAGTGTATTTTTAATATGCAAAATATACGCAAACGTCCAAACATATACATTTATGTATAAATTATAATGATCTCTACAACCCAAACCAAATATTGAATTGAATAATGACTACTTTAACGTGTTTTAAAGCCTATGATATCCGAGGCAAACTCGGCACCGAATTAAATGAAGAAATTGCTTATAAAATTGGCCGCGCTTATGGACAAATCTACAAACCAAAGACTGTGGTTGTAGGTTGTGATATTCGTCTAAGCAGTGAGGCTTTAAAACAAGCTACTATCCGCGGCTTAAATGATGCAGGTGTAAACGTGCTTGATTTAGGCATGACTGGTACTGAAGAAGTTTACTTCGCCGCTTTTCATTTAGATGTACAAGGTGGTATTGAAGTTACTGCTAGTCATAACCCAATGGACTATAACGGTATGAAATTGGTTCGAGAAAATGCTCGTCCAATTAGTGCAGATACGGGTCTAAAAGAAATTCAGGCTTTAGCAGAAACCAATAACTTTGAAGAAGTTAGCAAAAAAGGTACAACTCAAAGTTATAACATTTTGCCTGAGTTTGTTGACCACTTAATCACCTATATTGAACCGGCAAAAATCCGCCCACTTAAGTTGGTGGTAAACGCGGGTAATGGTGCAGCTGGTCACGTGATTGATGCCATTGAAGAAAAATTTAAAGCGCTTAACGTACCAGTTGAATTTATTAAAATTCATCATGAAGCAGATGGTACTTTCCCAAATGGGATTCCTAACCCGATTTTAATTGAAAACCGTGACAGTACCCGAAATGCTGTACTTGAGCATAAAGCGGATATAGGGATTGCTTGGGACGGCGACTTTGACCGCTGTTTCTTGTTTGATGAAAAGGGTCAGTTCATTGAAGGCTACTATATTGTTGGTCTATTGGCTCAAGCTTTCTTGATTAAACAATCAGGCGAGAAAATTGTTCATGACCCGCGTTTAGTGTGGAATACATTTGATATCGTAGATGAATACAAAGGTGTTGCCGTACAATCAAAATCAGGTCATGCCTTTATTAAAGATGTCATGCGCGAACAAAATGCCGTATATGGCGGCGAAATGAGTGCCCATCACTATTTCCGTGACTTTGCTTACTGCGACAGCGGTATGATTCCTTGGTTACTCACCGTTGCACTCCTCTCTGAAACTGAACAATCTCTATCAACACTCGTTGAAAACATGATTACTAGGTTTCCTTGCAGTGGTGAAATCAACTTTAAAGTAGCTGATACACAAATCACTATTCAAAAGATTTTTGATTTCTATGCCGAGCAAAATCCAGAAATTGACCGCACCGATGGTGTAAGCCTCGACTTTGGTGCATGGCGTTTTAATGTGCGTGCTTCGAACACTGAGCCTTTACTACGCCTTAACATTGAAAGCCGTGCAGACCGCCAAGCTCAACCGATGCAGCATTATGTAGACGAGTTAACTGGATTAATCCAGTCTTAACAACACACATATCAAAGAGATGGAACATTATTGTTCCATCTCTTTTTGCGTATTCTGCATAATTTTATAAGTATGATTATGCCCATCTAGCACATCATAATTTAGACTTTTGTACTGTTCTAACAGTGCCTTTTGATCGACATCACAGTTTTCCCCAGGCAATAGAAACTTTTGATGAACTGCGTTATAGCACTGTGAAACTTGCTGAATAAATTGATAATAATTTGAGAGCGGTATACCCGACATTTGCAGTAACTTCGGTGCTACAAAACTCGCAGCGATGTACGGCTGCTTAAACGGTTTTTTACTTAGCTTGTAATTGCTCCACACTGCGAAAGGTGTTTGATAATTCTTTAAATTTTTCCGCTCGGGATCATCTTTAAAGAAATTATAATTATCATAAACTCCTTGCAGATTTGGTAAATGATCACCAAACACCAGCAAAATTGTTGGTCGATCTACTGTTTTTAAAAACTGCTTTAACTCAAGCAATTTTTGATTGGCACGTATAGTACCTGCTGTATAAGTACTCAATTTCCGCCGATCAATTTCAGATAAAGCCTGACTAAACTTAAAGTCTTGTTTCCCATAGCGCTCATCGTCATACATCGGGTGGTTTTCCACCGTGATTGCATAAATAAATTTTGGCTGCTCTGGATTCTGCTTCAGAGTGTCTTGAAGAGACTTAAAAATTAAATCGTCCGTTGCCCAACCACCTGCATTAATATGTTGTTCTTGATCTTTTTCCGCAACCATATTCTCCAGTGAAATAAATTTTTGAAAGCCCAAATCTGGATAAACCTTATTACGGTTATAGTAATAACCATAGTTATTGTGCATGGCAACAGTTTGATAACCCAAACTATTTAAATAAAATGGCAAGGCATAAACTGGTTTTTTCAACTTAGATACATACAACACTTCATTTGGGGAAAAAGCAGTATTTAAACTGGTCAATACTTCAAATTCGACATTGGCTGTTCCCCCACCGAACACAGGAGACAACAACCGCGTCGCCTGATTTTTATTAAAAAATGGCGCGATATTTTGAGGTAATTGGGAGTCTAACTGCCGTACATCCCAATATGACTCTTCCATCACCACCACAATATTTGGATATTGCTGTAGCTTATTCTGTTGTACCATTTCTTCTGGCTTAACATATTGCTGCATTATCTGCTGAATGGTCCGTTCAGACACTTTTCGGCTAGGCAGCAAAACACTGGTGACATTGTCGAGTAGTTTAGACACATAAAAGGTCGCAAAACCATAGTCCTGAATATTCCGATAATCACCAACCCAACTATTTCGAGTATTTGGAAACGAGTTTAAGTATCTACAAAAAGCCGGTCTGTTTTCGGGACCGCAGGTTTCAGTTGGAATTTTAATAAAATTTAAGTAGATCAGACTACTACACAACAGACCAAAAATAACCATGTTCGGTACATAGGTATGAAATGTCGCTTTATTTTCTTTGCGAACTGCGACCAGTAGCATCACAAAAAAAACCACAATTGTGGTAAAAAAGACCAATTCTAACAACCAGGGTGAGGCTTTCATGGCTTCAGGCAACAAGAAAATATCTTCTGGGCTTAAGTTACTAAACAAATACTGCTGTTTCTTTTGATTAATAAAATTGAGAAAAATAACAACAAGTTGGCTGAGGATCAATGCTGCATACTTTCGTCCCAATAAAATAAAAAATAGTTGAATCACTGTATAATTAAAGAGCAAAGAGAAGCATGCTCGAGGCAAACTGAAATAAGTATAAAATTTACTTAAACTCAGGTTCATATCCCACGCAACATATACACCCAGACAGGTGGATAAGAAAGCAATAAAAATAAATAAAAATTGTTGACGTAGAAAAACCATGACGACAAAAAGAGGCTAACAAAATTGCGGCGAATACTAGCATGAAAGTACTCACTACAACTGTAGCCTTTATTCAGAAAAGAGTTTTATCTTAGAATGATAACTATAGATAGTTGATATTTAGAAAAATTAAATAATCAATTTTTATATCCTTCTGGATTATTTTTTTGCCACTTCCAGCTGTCTTGCAACATATCTTCTAAGCCGTATTGTGGCTTCCAACCCAGTTCAGCAACAGCACGGGCATTATCTGCAAATGAAGTCGCTACATCACCTGCTCGGCGTGGTGCGAATTCAAAAGCTACAGCTACACCATTAACCTGTTCAAAGGTATTTTTAACTTGTAATACGGATGAGCCATTACCCGTGCCAATATTCCATGCACGGCAACCTTGCGCTTTTAAACGGTTATTGAGAGCGCATAAATGTGCATTAGCTAAGTCAACAACATGGATATAATCACGTACACCTGTACCATCCACTGTATCGTAGTCATTGCCATAAATAGAAAGTTTGTCACGGCGACCAACAGCAACTTGCGTAACGTAAGGCATTAAATTATTTGGAATACCTTGTGGATCTTCACCAATACGTCCACTTTTATGGGCACCTACTGGATTAAAATAACGAAGTAAAGCAATCGACCATTTAGAATTAGAAACAGACAATTTTTGTAATAATTGCTCAACGATTAATTTAGTGTAACCGTAATTATTACTAGGCATACCTGTAGGCATTTTTTCATTCAAAGGAGACGTATTTGCTTCATCGTATACTGTCGCAGATGAGCTAAACACGAGTGTATAGACACCGGCTTTCTCCATTGACTCAACCAGTTGAATACTACCTGCAATATTATTATCAAAATAAATAAACGGTTTTTCTTGGCTTTCACCAACTGCTTTTAAACCTGCGAAATGGATCACTGCATTGATTGTATGATTTTGAAATACACGATCAAGTTCATCTGCATTCCGAATATCCCCCTCTACAAAAGTTAAACTTTTTTGAGCGAGTTCCTGAACTCTATTTAAAGACTCTTCTGAACTATTTGAAAGATTATCAAAAACAATGACTTCATGACCTGCATTCAAAAGCTCTACGCAAGTATGTGAACCAATATAGCCTGCACCACCAGTAACCAGAATTTTAGCCATCTATTTTTCCTAATAAAATTTTAATCAATCCACGCGTTGAATCATCAAGTGCCGAGAGATCATTTTGAACACCATTTAGAATCGGAAGTAACTGATCGGCAATCTGTTTACCCTTTTCAACCCCCCATTGATCAAACGGGTTAATGTTCCAGATTACAGATTGAACAAATACTTTATGCTCATATAAAGCAATTAACATCCCTAAACTATAGGGATTAAGTTCTTTTAAAAGTAATGTTGAACTCGGCTGGTTCCCTTCATATTGCTTATAAATAGGCAATTTTTCTAGTTCTTTCGCATCCAATGCTTCATTACCAAAAGCCAATAATCTTGATTGCGCTAAACAGTTTGAAAGTGCAAGATGATGCTGTTCAATCAATGCCTCAGCATTTTCTACATAAGTGAAATGGTCCGCATTATAACGTTGTACAGGTGCAATAAAATCACAGCTTACAGCTTGAGTTCCTTGGTGAAGTAACTGGTAAAATGCATGCTGAGCATTCGGTCCAACCTCACCCCATACGATTGGACAAGTATCTAACTCAACTTTTTGCTCATCACGTTGTACGGATTTACCATTAGACTCCATCTCGAGTTGTTGTAAATAGGCAGCAAAATATTTTAGACGTCCATCATAAGGTAATACAGCATGGGTCTGAATATTTAAAAAATTATTATTCCAAACACTTAACAATGCCATGAGTACAGGAATATTCTGCTCAAAACTTGTATTTTGGAAATGCTCATCTATAGCATGAGCTCCAGCTAAAAGCTGCTGAAAACCATCAACACCAACTGACAATGCTATAGGTAAACCAATACATGACCAAAGAGAATAACGTCCCCCAACCCAATCCCAAAGCAGTAATTGGTTTTCAGGTGCAATCCCCCACTCTGACATTTTGTCCGCTTTTGTAGAAACACCAATAAAATGGCTTTTTACAACCCGTTCGTGTTTTCCTAATACTTTTTCAAGCCACTGTCGAACAGTTTGCGCATTAGACAAGGTATCAATGGTGCCAAATGACTTCGATGAAATAATAAATAAAGTTGTTTCTGGGCGCAGTTGATGAAGCAATTCCGATAACTGACTACCATCCATCGTCGATACGAAATGCACATTAAGTGGTTTAGCTGTCTTTACTTTAAAATCCGATAATGCATGGGTCACCATTTGAGGCCCTAAATCAGACCCTCCTACCCCAATATTAACGACATCTTGAATGACTTCACCAGTAGCCCCACGATATTGTCCAGCATGGATTTTTTCAACCAATGCATACATACGCTGCAATTGGATATGAACTTTTTGAGTTAATTCTGGAAACTTAGAGTACTCTGATGGTAAGCGTAAAGCCCAATGCATTGCCGCACGCTGTTCGGTACAGTTGACTTTATCTTGAGAAAATAAGCGTTCAATCCACTGAGTCAATTGTTTAGTTTTTGCTAAAGCTACCAATTGCTCTAAAACATTCTTAGTCACGCGGTGCTTACTATAATCAAAAACCAGTTGATCAAACTTTACAGAGTAGTTCTGAAATCGATCGGGCTCTGACGCGAATAATTCTTTTATATGTGCTTTTGAATTTTTCTCAACCAAAGAATGGAGCTGTGCAATAGGTGAAACTAGCTCTTTAGGAAACTTCTCGATAGATTTACTCATAATCGACCTACTCCTTCATAAGCAAAACCTTTAGATTTCACATATGCTGGATCATAAATATTACGCCCATCCAAAATAAGTGGATGCTGCATCAATTGTTGTAACTGTTTAAAGTCAGGACTCCAATACTGCTTCCATGCCGTAACTAGACACAAAGCATGCGCCCCTTGTGCTGCTTCATATTGATCAGCACATAAAATCAGATCTTCACGATTTCCATACAAGGCTGCAATTTCATCAAGAGCTTGGGGATCATGTAAACGTACTTTTACGCCTTGAGCCCAAAGAGCAGCCAATAAAATATGAATAGGTGAGTTATGCGTACTTAGAGTATTCTCTTTAAATGAGGCTCCCCAAATTGCAACTGTCTTTCCACTCAAGTCACAATGATAATAATTCCACAATTTACGGAATAAAATTTCTTTTTGTTGCTCGTTAATCGCCCACACTTGTTCTAGAAGTCGACTTTTCACACCTGTTTCAGAAACCGTACTAGAGAGTGTTAAAATATCATGTGAAAAATTTTCCCCACCAAATCCCACTCCTGCCGACAAATAAGCTGCACCAATACGTGTATCTGCAGCAATGCCATGCTTTACATTAGCTATATCAATACCCAACTTTTCAGCAACTAGGGCAAGGTCATTCATATAACTAATTCTAGTCGCCAACATGCCTGAAATACTGAGTTTGGTAAATTCGGCATCTAAAATCGGCATGAATAAATATTGATAGCTAAATCGGAAGAATGGACGCAATAATTCTTGCATTGTGTCTTGAGCAGAGCTCGATTCAACACCAACAATAACATGTTTTACATTGAGTACACTATTAATCGCATTGCCTTCTTGAATCACGTCAGGAAAATAAACCCACTCGTCTTTAGGTAAATGTTGCTTTAATTTTTCTGTCCCATGTAAACCAAAAGTTGAACCATTAACCATTAACTTTGGATGAACTATTGGACGTTCACTTAACTTCTCAACTGTTTTTAAAGCTAGGTCTATTTGTGTTGGGCTAAAACAGAATAGATAAACTTCAATATCTAAAGGAATTTGAGAAAAAGGACTTTCTTTTAAAAAACCTGCTTTTCTTTGCTTATTTAAATAATGATTAACTTCTTGATCTTGATACGAAAGTACAGATATATTTTCTTCACAGGTGACACTTGTACACCAATAGATCTGATTACCATATTCAGCTAATAATGCTGCCATTACACCAGCGTGCAAGGTGGTTCCAAATACCGCGATTTTCATTGTACACCTGATTTTAATATTCTATAGAATTCTCTTCTCACTACGAGAAGAGAATATATTGAATCACTCACATCTTCATTATTTTTTACAAATACTTAAGTTGAGCTACAAATTTTATAATTTAAGTTCTTGAATCAACTGTTTAAAATTATTTCCCAATTTAGGATGTTCAATACCATAATGTAGAACAGCTTTTAAATAACCAAGCTTACTACCACAATCAAAGGTTTGCCCTTGCATACGATAAGCTTCAACCACATCAGTTTGTTGCAGCATAGCAATTGCATCTGTTAATTGAATTTCATTACCTGCACCTTTCGGTGTATTTTCCAGTAATTGCATAATTTTTGCAGGTAAAACATAACGACCAACAACAGATAAATTAGAGGGTGCAGAACCAACGCTAGGTTTTTCTACAATACCCTGCATAGCTATACTTTTACCTTCATCTGGGCTTTGAACAACATCAACAATACCGTATTGATCTACTAGGTGATCAGGCACTGCTTCTACCATTATCTGTGCCGCTTGACTTTCATCATAACGGGAAATCATACGCGACAAATCATTCTGTCCCGAGCTATCTTTCACCAATACATCTGGTAATAACACAGCAAAATCATCCAGTCCTACTACACTTTTTGCGCATAAAACAGCATGTCCTAAGCCTAGAGGCTGAGGTTGTCGTACACTCACAATACTCACATGAGAAGGAATAATTTGCGTAATCTCTGCAAGCAAATCCAATTTCTTCTTTTCATTTAATATAGTTTCTAATTCAAAGTTTCGATCAAAATAATTTTCAATCGAAGCTTTTGAAGAGTGAGTCACTAAAATAATCTGTTCAATTCCAGCTTCCACCGCTTCACGCACTACATATTCAATAGCTGGACGGTCAACAACAGTAACCATTTCTTTTGGAATTGACTTACTTGCGGGTAAAAAACGCGTTCCTAAACCAGCTACTGGTAAAACTGCTTTTTTGATCATAAGAAATATTTCAAGATATAAAATTTACTTTACAGATGAATCGGCATTTTCTTGGACATCATTACCTTTAAATAAAGATGGTCCTACATGACCAGGTGCATTAATACCTTCACGCCTTGACATCACTTTGACGGTTTTAAACATAATTTTAAAATCAACCCAAACACTGTGATTATCCACATACCAAACGTCACATTTAAAACGTTCTTCATAATCCAACTCATTACGTCCACTTACCTGAGCTAAACCAGTCATTCCAGGACGAACCTCTAAACGACGCGCTTGCTCGGGTGAATATAAAGCAACAAAGTCTTTTAGCATCGGACGAGGCCCCACCACACTCATATCGCCTTTTAATACGTTAATAAGCTGGGGCATTTCATCTAAGCTAGTAGAGCGCAACTTCTGGCCAAATGGCGTAATCCGTGCTTCATCTGGCAATGGATTTCCCTGAACATCAAAGGCATCCTTCATTGAACGGAACTTAATCATTTTAAAAAGTTTGCCGTTCTTACCTGGCCGCTCTTGATAAAAAAAGATAGGGGAGCCTAAATTTTTACGCACTTTATAAGCAACAAATAAAAAAATAGGTGAAAGCAGAATCAATGCTACAGAAGCAATAAAAATATCAACTAGTCTTTTCATTTAGATCTTTTAAACCCATGATATCTATAAGTTTGGCGTTTACTTTTTCAGCATCAAATTTTTCTTGTGCTATTTCATAGCTCTTCAAACCCATTATATTCACTTGCTCAGGATTTTCTATAAAGTAACACATTTTATCTGCTAAAGCTTTTGGATCCCACCTAGGAACTAGAAAACCGTTAATGCCGTCCTCAACAGTTTCACGACAACCAGGGACGTCTGTTGTAATCACTGGACGTCCAATTGCCATTGCCTCTTGAGTGCTACGTGGTACACCCTCTCTATATGATGGCAGAACAAACACACTAGAATCTGTTATCCATTGATTTACATTTGTAACATAACCTGGATATTCGAATAGTTTTTCAGCAATTAATTGATCTAACTCTGCCTGTTTTAAGGCCCCCATATTTTGATGATCAATCGCCCCTAAAATTGTAAAATGTGCTTGTGGATATTTTGACTTCACAATCCGAATTGCTTGAATTAACTCAAACACACCCTTTTCTTTGAGTAATCGCCCTATAAATAAAAATTTAACAGGCGATATTTTTGCATCCATGGGAGGATAATCCGACAAATTTAAACCAATCCCACCTAAAACATGCACTTCTGGTACATGTAAACCATAGTGTTGAATTAAGTCATGTTGATCGTCAGGGTTTAAAAAAACTATTTTATTTAGACATGGAAAAGCCATTCTATACAGTAGTACTTGAATATTACGAATGATTTTGGTTTTAGCCGTTTGTCCCTCGGGTTGGTCAGTAAATGTAAATCCTAACCCTTCCAACATTCCAATCACACTTGGTACTTTTGCCGCTTTAGCAGCCATGCTTCCATAAATCACAGGTTTGGCAAAATAAGAAAAGACAATATCTGGTTGGATCCTTTTTAGTATTTTTTTCAGTTGTAAAAACGATTGAATATCTGCAAAAGGGTTTAAGCCTCCTCGGCTCAATTGATATGTAACAGGCAGTGCGCCTAATCCTTTTATTTTTTCTAAGCATTGGTCACTATATTCTGAGGTTAAGGCATAAACAATATGGCCTTCAGAAACTAACTGCTTGATTAAATCTGCGCGAAAGCCATAAAAACTAGAACCTGTTGTACCAATCAATGCTATTTTTTTATGATACATATAGTTCTAACCATTTTTTTACAGATGTATCTAATGAAAATAAATCCTCTACCCTTTGACGAGCCTTTAGATTATTACTTTTAATAATATCATCATCTAAAGACAATACATGAATAATCGCATCAGATAAAGCTTTACTGTCTTGTATAGGAACAAGTATTCCTGTATTCCCCATAATCTCAGCACTACCACCACAATCTGTTGCAATAACATAAGTTTGACAAGCCATTGCCTCTATAACGACCGTAGGTAGACCCTCATGCTTAGATGGTAAAACAAAAAAATGTGCATCATTTAACAACTCTGGAATATCTGATCTTTTTCCGAGTAATGTAATAATTTTTTGTACATTTAACTCTTGTATTAAATCTTCAATATCTTGTCTTAAATCTCCATCGCCAGCAATATAGAATTTTACATTATCATTAATTTTGTCTTTTAATAGAGCAATCGCTTTTAGTAAATTTGGATAATCTTTTTGATCATTAAATCGACCAACAGAAAGAAATTTTATTTCATTATTATTTTTATTATTAATTTCAATTTTGTTAAATTTTTCTAAATTTATACCATTATATACGGTCAGCAGATTAGCTTTAGTAAATGCACCCTTAGAAATTAAAGATTTAGATGCTTCATTACTAACATTTGTATTAATATCCGAAAGAGAATTTGTAAATTTATACGCTAGCATTCGAAGTCTTCCACCCTCATTTGAATTATGGGCTGTACAAATTAACTTTGGAACATTGCAACCTATGCGATTTAATCTTGCAAAGATATTAGCATGTATCATATGTGCATGAACAACATTAGGTTTAAAGCTTTTAACTATTTTCTTGTATTTTTTGGAAGCTTTAAAAAAATTTTTGGCATCATCAAAATCAAGTCCTATAAGGTCAATAGATGAATTTTTTGGACGAACTATTATATTTCCTTTCAAATATACAATTTTAACAGTATGCCCGTTTTCAACCATTTGATCGGCAAGGTCAACAACTACTCGTTCAGCCCCTCCCAACCCCAAACCTGTAATTACATATAAAATATTCAAAATAAACCTACCTGCTTAGAAAAAGTATAATAAAAAATACAAAATACAACCACAGTAATCAAAATATAATAAATTATATTATCATACTTAATATTAAAGTTTTTCATATAAAAAATGAAAGAATATGCAGATATTGGCAATAGAAATTTATATGCAACATAAAAGTCAAGAAATATTGCCATGAATATAAGAACTAGTCCAGAGTAGCAAAAATAGTATGCTTCTGTTCTATAAATTTTTTTATTTAAAAATAATAAAAATAAAATAAATATATAAAAAAACAAAGTAAAAGGATATTTTCTACCATCATTCAAGACACTATCACGATTCAAATAATCCAAATAGTATGCATTTATACCTATAGAACTGAGAACTACTGGAATAAATTTAAATAATATTAACACCAAAAAGCACATTAACAAGATAAATATTAAATTTCTTCTATAGTTATTAATTTTAAAAAAAGCATAAATTAAATAAAATAAACATGAAAAAAAAGTTCCAAAATGCATTAAAATAGGCAAGAATAAATATAGTGTTTTTTTATTTATTAAATAACTACAACCTAATATAGAAAATACTAAAAATAAATATATAATAGTTGCATAGCCAACTCTTAACTGAACACCCAACATATTTGAGTAAACAACTAAAAAAACTAAAAAAAATAAAAGAAATTTAGAAACTCCTGTATACTTTCCAATATCACAAAAAAATGCAAAAACCAATAATAGTAGAATAATAAAAAAATTCTGAATTAATACTAATTTAACAAAAGGACTATCAACAATAAAACCTAAAGACCAAGATAAAACATGGATTAAAGGCTCTTCCCTCCCCCCAAATGGATATTCCATCATATATAAATATTGGTCACGATCTAATGCTGTTTCCATACTACCTATAAATAGATAATTATAAGTTGGCAAAAGCAAAAGCAACAATATAAAAAATATAATAGTATTGGATTTAAAAGTTAAGTTATTCAAGAAACACCGCCCAAAATAAAACAATAAATTTAGATTATTTTATTTAAAAAAATTCCTTAAACATCTATAAAAATTTTTTGAAAATATTACCATTGGATCAGAAAGTAAAGTTACCATAAAGAAATCCCCTCCTTTCCGTTTATCAGAAATAATTATTGCCGCCACTCGAATCCAAATAATATTTTTAATTGCTTTTAAATACAAGCTATGAAACTTATACTCATTTGCTATTTCCATCAATCCCTGGTATATCAACTCTCCTTTTTTAATAGTATTATCTTCGTGCAACCTATATCTAACAAAAATCTCTTCAACATTTTTTATTATTCCAAAATTAGCTAATTTTAACCACATATACCAATCTTCAATTTTAAACAATTCATTATAACATCCAACTTGTTTAATCACTGATAATCTTGCCATTTGTGTACAAACATTTAAACCATGCTTCATTAAAAAAATATTAGAAAAATCATGGTTAGATTCTTTTCTCGATGCTTTTTTAATTTCTTTACCTGAATCATTTATTAATATTACACCACCTAATAGTGCGACACACTCTAAATGTTTTTCCAAGAAATCTACTTGATACTTTGTTTTATGTGAAATCATTTCGTCATCTGAAGCTATAGCTGAATAATACTGACCTTGACACCATTCAAGAGCTTCATTTAAGGTGGCACACAAGCCTTTATTTGATCGATGTCTAAATTCAAACCGAACAAATCTTTCTTGGCACTGACTCACAAGTTGTTGAATTTTTTCGACAGACTCATCTTTTGAACCATCATCAATAATTATAAGTTCAATATTTTGATAAGTTTGAGCAATGACACTTTTTATGCAGTCTTGTACATATTTTTCATGGTTATAACAGGGTATAACAATAGAAACCAAAGGTTGTTCTTTCAATAGCATCTTTTAACTCATTTTTTCTTTCAAAAGCTTAAATATCAATAAGCCCATGACAACCCAATACAAAGCGTAATTTACAAGGTGAGCCATGGAAACACCGTCAAAGCCCATCACTTTTGTGAATAAAATTGTAAATAAAATTGAGGTTAAAGCAAATACAATTTCTGTAATGATAAACAGTTTGGTCATTGCCTTACTTAGCATCAGGTATGCAAGTATCCAGCTCCCAATTTTTAAAGAATCACCAATCATTTGCCATAAAAATAAATCACGCATTGGCAAAAAATTTTTAGTAAACAATAAACTAATAATCCAATCACGTAAGCCATAAACAACCAAACCGCCTGTAACTGCCAGAGGAAATATAAATTTATAACCCAAGTAAACCTCAGACTTGATGTCCTCAAGTTTTGATAATTCCGACAGCCGTGGCAAGTAATATACTCCTAAGGTTGTCGTAACCAACATCAAATACGCTGCACTTAGGCGGATCATAGCTTCCCAATAACCTGCATAGATCATGCCATACTCATGAGTAAGATAGCCTCGAATCGCCATTTGAGAAAGAGGAACACAGACAGCACTGACCAATGCCATCAATGCAAAAGCTACAAACTTTTTTGCTATGGTCTTATCTATTTTTCCAAACAAATATGAAAATCTAAACCAATTGGCTTTATAGCATAAAAACAGAGTCACCAAAAAAGCTAAGGACTGATAAATTGAAAGTGCAACCAAAGCGCCATATAAACTATACTTTATGGCTAATAGACTCGTTACAGCTAAAGAAAAAATACTACCAACAATATTTGCGACAACTAATCTTAAAACTTCTTTTTTACCATTTAAGATGGCTAAAAAAAGTGCATTAAAGGTAAAAAAAGTCAAAAATACAGCAAACCAAGCGAAAACTGTTTGATATAGATCAGTATGAAAAATATAAACTGAAAGCTGTTTTTGAAAAATTAAAATAATGAATGAAAAAATTAAACTAAACAGTAAAACGATACTTCCTGCTGTTTTCCATATACTTCGCTGTTTGGTTTCATCTTCATAATACTCTGCAGTATATTTAATAACGGCGGTATTAATTGCACTACCGGCAAATGTTGTCACCATTTGTATGAAGTTTTGAAACTGACCAATAGCAGCATAACCTGCCGGCCCCACATAAACAGCTAAAATCTTATTTAAAATAAACATCGTGGCCGTTTTAATTAAAACAGCCACGCCATTTAGTACACTTGTTTTTAGTAAATTCATTTTAGACTTTAAAATTATTACAAATCTGAATTACTTTCTCAGCCTCTTCCACGCTTAGTGTAGGACCAATAGGTAAACTCATCACTTCAGCATGAATCTGCTCAGATATAGAATAACTTAAATCATTCCATTCTTTATAAGCCTGTTGCTTGTGAGGTGGGATAGGATAATGAATTAAAGTTTGTACGCCTTGTTCAGCCAAGTACTTTTGTAAAGCTTCACGATGCTCGGTACGAATTACAAATAAATGCCAAACGTGTTGCTGATATTCTTCAGCATTTTTCTCAGCTAAAGGTAATTTGATTAAAGGATTTACTATATTCTGTAAATACAATTGCGCAATTTTACGGCGATGAGCTACTTCTTGATCTAAATATTTTAATTTAATATCTAGCATGGCAGCTTGAATTTCATCAAGACGACTATTTACACCAGGTACTAAATTTTTATATTTTTCATGGGAACCATAATTACGAAGAGCACGTAACATTTGTGCAAGCTCTTCATTGTTAGTGGTTACAGCACCAGCATCACCTAATGCACCTAAATTTTTACCAGGATAGAAACTGAAACCCGAAGCATCGCCCCAGTTTCCAGCTTTTATTCCATTAATTTCAGCACTATGTGATTGAGCTGAATCTTCTAAAACAAGTAAATTGTATTTATTTGCAATTGCCATGATTGCAGGCATTTCTGCTAATTGCCCATATAGATGAACAGGTAAGATTACTTTTGTTTTTGGAGTAATAGCAGCTTCAATCTTGCTTGGATCAATATTATAAGTATTAATATCTGGTTCAACTAAAACTGGCGTTAGGTTATTGGCAGTAATTGCTAAAATACTTGCAATGTATGTATTTGATGGGACGATTACTTCATCACCATCATTTAGTTTCCCCAACTCTTTCCATGCTCGAAGCGTAAGAATCAAGGCATCTAAACCATTTGCAACTCCAATTGCAAATTTTACTCCACAATATTCCGCAAAGTTTTGTTCAAATTGAGCTAGCTCATTTCCACCTATATACCATCCAGAATCTATAACACGAGTGCAAGCCTCGATTAGTTCTGCACGATATTGACTATTTATACTTTTTAAATCTAAGAAAGGAATCATTATTTCACATAGCCTTTAATAATTGCAGGATTTCCTACTACAATTGCATTTTCCGGAACATCTTTAGTTACTACTGCGCCTGCACCAATCAATGCATTTCGACCGATTCTTATGCCGGGTAAAATGGTAGCATTACCACCAATACTTGCGCCTTGTTCAACTATAGTTTTTAGAAACTCATCGGGATATTGCTTTGAACGGGGGGTCTTATCATTTGTAAAAGTAACACTAGGACCAATAAAAACGTTATCTTCTAGCGTAATCCCATCCCATACATACACACCTGATTTAATTGTGACGTTATTACCAATTTGCACATCATTTTCAATCATAGTGTGTGCACAAATATTACAATTTTCGCCAATAACCGCTTTCTGGAAAATCACACTATATTGCCAAACTTTTGTTTTCTGACCAATATTTTTGGATTTAACATCAGATAATGGATGAATATAAGGCTGATTTACGACATGCAAAAATTCATCGTAATCTCGAATATAATCTTGCTCTGTAAAGTGTTCACTTGCTAAAACCAGCAATACACAATCTTCTGAAAAATCATGCATTTCACGCCAGATCAGTCCCTCAATAACCAAACCTTGGGTCGGGTTATCTAAAACAACCTCTTCTTTAGTAGAGCCATTATCGAGAATAAATCTACAACTACCTTTCAAACATATTGCAACTTGTTTTAAATCAATATGAGCATGAAAACCACGCGGTTTTTTTGACGTGTTAAAGATGTAATACAAACGCTTCACATCAAAAGGAATTGACTGATTAGACTCAATCGCAACTAAACCACCTCGTTCATCACCCAAACTCGGCAAGTCAATTAATTTTACAAGGCTCATTTTATTCAGTTACCAAAGAAATCAAATATTGACCATAATCATTCTTACTCATGCTTTGGCCGATTTCTAACACTTGAGCTTTCGTCAACCAACCATTATGAAGTGCAATTTCTTCAAGACACGCCACTTTATAACCTTGACGTTTTTCAATGGTTTCAACAAACTGTGCTGCTTCAAGCAAGCTTGCATGTGTGCCTGTATCTAACCAAGCAAAACCGCGTCCAAGTAACTCAACATTGAGATCACCACGGTCTAGATACATCTGGTTCACTGTCGTAATCTCAAGTTCACCACGGTCTGAAGGTTTTACTTGTTTTGCAATTTTCACTACATCATTATCGTAAAAATAAAGTCCTGTAACTGCAAAATTCGATTTTGGTTGTTTTGGCTTTTCTTCTAATGATACTGCTCGTTTTTGCTCATCAAACTCAACAACACCAAAACGTTCAGGATCTTTGACTTGATAACCAAATACAGTTGCACCCTTTTGACGTGTCACGGCTTGACGTAGCATTGGTGTAAAACCTTGACCATAGAAAATATTATCGCCAAGTACTAAACAGACATTACTTTCGCCAATAAACTCTTCACCAATAATAAATGCTTGAGCTAAACCATCCGGACTTGGTTGAATCGCATAACTCAATTCAACACCGAACTGTGAACCATCACCCAGCAATCGTTTAAAACCATCTATATCGTCTGGCGTACTGATAATGAGAACTTCACGAATACCAGCCAACATCAATACAGACAAAGGATAGTAAACCATTGGTTTATCGTAAATTGGTAACAGTTGTTTTGAAACGCCTTTTGTGATCGGATACAACCGTGTCCCAGAACCACCTGCTAAAATTATACCTTTTGTACTCATTATGCACTTACACCTAATCTTTCTCTTTGGTAACTGCCATCTTGTACTCGACGGCACCACTCTAAATTATTTAAATACCATTCAACAGTCTTTCTAATACCTGTTTCAAATGTTTCCTCAGGCTTCCAGCCCAAATCTTTTGCAATTTTTGAGGCATCAATTGCATAACGTAAATCATGTCCTGGACGATCTTTTACGAAAGTGATTAATGTCTCATAAGGTTGATGATTATTTTGTGGTTTTAATTCATCTAAAATTTTACAAATTGTTTTCACAACTTCTATATTTTGTTTTTCATTATGACCACCAATATTATAAGTTTCCCCAACTCTCCCTTCAGTCACAACTTTATAGAGAGCTTTAGCATGATCTTCGACATACAACCAATCACGAATCTGATCACCTTTACCATAAATCGGTAAAGCCTTACCATCCAGTGCATTTAAGATCACTAATGGAATGAGCTTTTCTGGAAAGTGATATGGGCCGTAATTGTTTGAACAATTCGTCACTACAGTTGGTAAACCATATGTTCTATGCCAAGCACGCACCAAATGATCAGAGCTAGCTTTACTTGCGGAATACGGCGAACTTGGTGCATAAGGTGTTGTTTCAATGAATAAATCTATTGTACCTTCTAAATCACCATAAACCTCATCTGTTGAAATATGATGAAATTTAAAAGAGGCTTTCTTCTCTTCATTTAATTGTAACCAGTACTTACGTGCAACCTCTAATAACGTATAAGTTCCAACAATATTTGTTGTGATAAACTCAGCAGGGCCATCGATAGAACGGTCTACATGTGACTCAGCTGCCAAATGCATAACAGTATCAGGTTTAAAATCTTTAAAAATTTCTGTTAAACGTTCACTGTCACAAATATCAACTTGTTGAAATTGATATCGTGGATCGGTATCAATTTCAGACAATGATTCTAAATTGCCTGCATATGTTAATTTATCTATATTTAATACTTCATCTTGAGTATTTTTTATAATATTTCTGATGACAGCAGAACCAATAAAACCTGCACCGCCTGTGACTAAAATTTTCATAAAATTCCTATGCTAGTAACTAGTAATTTTTACAGTCGAATATCACTTTGTTCTTTATCTAAAACATATTTTAAATCATATAAAACATGTTTTTCTTTGCCTAGTGCAATGAGCTGTTGACTCGACATTGCTTTAAACTGATCATGGGCAACAGCGATAACTATTGCATCATAATGATCTTGCTTTAATTCCGTAACTGGAGCTAAACCATACTCGCCTTCAACTTCGGCACTATCTACCCAAGGATCGTAAATATCAAGATCTAAATCGTATTCCTTTAGTGCTTTCACCATATCTACAATTTTGGTGTTACGGATATCAGGGCAGTTTTCTTTAAAACTCAAACCTAAAATTAATATACGAGCGCCGACAACTTGTATGCGCTGTTTTACCATTTCTTTGATCAATTGGGTTGCAACATATTCACCCATGCGATCATTTAAACGACGAGCTGCCAAAATAATTTCTGGATGTAAACCAATTGACTCTGCTTTATGCGTTAAATAGTACGGATCAACACCAATACAATGACCACCTACCAAACCTGGCCTAAAGTTTAGAAAGTTCCATTTGGTACCTGCTGCTTTAAGCACATCTTCAGTATCAATACCCATTTTATTAAAAATAAGAGCCAATTCATTAATTAATGCAATATTGACATCTCTTTGTGTATTTTCAATGACTTTAGCAGCTTCAGCGACTTTAATACTTGGTGCTTTATGTGTACCGGCCTCAATAATTAATCTATAAACTTGATCAACATAATCAGCAATATCAGGAGTAGAACCTGATGTAATTTTTAAAATATTAGTGACACGTCGTTGTTTATCGCCAGGATTAATACGTTCAGGACTATACCCCACAAAGAAATCTTGATTGAATTTTAAACCCGAATGTTTTTCTAATTCAGGTATACATACTTCTTCTGTCGCACCTGGATAAACTGTTGACTCATACACAACGATATCGCCTTTTTTTAATACTGTGGCAATGCTTCGAGATGCTTTTATAAGAGGAGTCAAATCTGGCTGTTTAAAGTCATCGATTGGTGTAGGTACTGTAACAATAAAGAAATTTGCTTTTTGTAAGTGTTCGATATTTGCTGTATACGATAACTGCTGTACGTGTTTCAGCTCATCTGAGGAAACTTCTAAAGTATGATCATGTCCACTTTGCAACTCTAATACACGCTTCTTATCTATATCAAATCCAATTGTAGATTTATGTTTACCAAATTCAACAGCTAAAGGTAATCCAACGTACCCTAAGCCGATAATTGCTATTTTTAGTTGTTCGATTTGAAACATATATAAAACCTAACCATTTAATTTTAAATGGGGAAACATCATGGATACGACCTACTACGATAATATAGCAGACTTTAAACAAAATTTTCTCGAAATATACAATCTCTGCCCAGCAAATAAAGTATGATTTGGGTTAATTATAGACTACAATCCAATGTCTTCATGCAAAGTATCATTGGATTACAAACAATAAAGGGTTTGAATGTGAAGCATCAAAGCACATTATTATTTTTAGCCATTTCACTTTCGTTTACAGGATGTGCAGTCACTTCAGGCTTACAAACTTACGACTTACCTGAACAAGGTACTTTTAAAACAGGACAAGGAGCGGAAGTTTCTGTCGTACAACTCACCCAAACCAATATTCCAGAAATCAGTTCTGAGTCTTTGCGTCCGCAAGGAAATATAAGTGCTTTGTTTAACACTCCTTTTTATCAATACCACTTAAGCGCAGGGGATGTACTATCTATTCAGCTTTGGGCATATCCTGAAATTACTCCCCCTATTCAAGGTTCTTCTACTGATATTAAAGCATTTGGTTATCCAATTGACTCTACAGGAAATGTTCAATTACCACTTGTAGGACAAGTTCATATTGCAGGAAAAACTCTTGCTGAGACCAATAAATATTTACGAAGTCAATTTGCAAAGTATTTAAAAACACCTGATGTCGTGGTTCGTGTGCTTTCATACCAAGCTAAACGCTATTTTGTTAATGGTCAGGTCATGAAAAGTGGGCAATATACTTTAGATGATCAGCCGATTAGTATTTATACAGCCCTAAGTATGGCGGGAGGTGTAAATCAAGAATCCGGCGACAATACAGATATTCAACTCATTCGAAATGGTGAAGTTTATAACTTAAATGTCGTTGCACTTGAGAAACAAGGATATTCTCTACACAAATTGTTAGTACAACCCAATGACACGATCTATGTAAATACTAAACAGAATCAAAAACTCTATGTTATGGGTGAGTCTAATAAAAGCTCAGCAATTCCATTACGAGATCAAGGGATGACTTTAAGTGATGTATTGGGGGAAAGTGAAGGTGTTAACCCATACTCGGCAAGTGCCGCTCGTATTTATGTCATGCGTACAGATTTACAAACAAGAAAATCAACAATTTATCAGCTTAACTTGAGCAGTATTGGTAACCTTGCATTGTCCAATCAATTTCAAATGCAAAAAAATGATATTGTTTATATTGATGCAACTGGTCTAACTCGTTGGCAACGTATTATGAACCAAATTGTACCATTCTCTAGTGCACTTTATACCTTTGATCAATTGGGTAAAAACTAGCATGCAGCTACAAAATATTTTAATGGTTTGTGTAGGTAATATTTGCCGCAGCCCAATGGCTGAGTACTTTTTAAAGGCTCAACATCCTACATTAAATATCTCCTCGGCTGGTATTTCGGCTCTAGTAGGCCATGCAGCAGATGATAAAGCTATTCATTGTATGGATCAGTTGAATATCGATATGCGTTCCCATGTTGCTCGTCAGATTAATGCCGAGTTAATTAAACAAAATGATTTAATTTTGGTGATGAGCAATAATCAACAAAAGCATATTGAACAAACTTGGCCCTTTGCTAAGGGAAAAATTTTTAGGCTTGGGCATTGGCAAGGACAAAATGTACCTGATCCTTATCAACACGACCAAGCTTTTTTTGATCAGACTTGCCGCAACATTCAAAGCTATGTGCAAGATTGGCGCACTCAATTATAATTGTATATTAGTTGTAAATTTATGAACCAAAACTCTAAAACTAACGAAGATAGCATCGATTTAAAAGAGTTATTCTTTTCATTGATTGCACAGTGGAAAATCATAGCATGTTGCATGGTCTTAAGTTTAATTTGTGCCTTGCTATATTTACGGATAACTCCTGATACTTACTCTGTAGATGCAATGGTACAAGTTGAAGACAGTAAAGGTGCTGCCTCTGCTGCTCTACTTGGGGATCTTTCTAAAGTCAGTGGAGGTCTATCTCAAAAATCACCAGCTGATCCAGAGATAGAAATTCTTCGTTCTAGAATGGTTTTAGGGCAGGTCATCCAGAATCTTAACCTTGATATTAAAATCAAAGATAATCAATCTAGTTTAATTGGTAAACTTGTCTCACAAGACCAAAGTAAACTAGAGTATCGTCACGATGCTGTAATTTACGCTAACCAAAACAATAATTTAATAGTTAAACAGCTCAGTGTACCTGAATATTATTTAGATAAACCTTTAAAATTAGAGTTTAAAGATGCAAATCAATTTACTTTAACTTATAAAGATCAAGTTGTATTTAATGGTTTACTAAATAAGAAAAATGTACTAAATACACAAAAAGGGTTATGGCAAGTTCAGGTTAATACACATAGTAATCTGAAAGATCACAGTTATACTTTAACTAAGCTCGCTCTACTAACGGCCGTAAATCAATTTAATGCAATTTATACTGTTGCTGAAAAAGGTAAGATGACGGGTGTTATTGGTTTAAGCTATTTAGGTCAAGATCCAGAGCATATCACCCAAGTGCTCAATAATGTTTTAAATGTTTATCATAAACAAAATATTGAGCGAAAGTCTCTAGAATCCAAACAGACTTTAGCTTTTCTTGAAAAACAGTTACCAGATCTTAGAAAACAGTTAGAAGATTCCGAAATCAAATTTAATCAGTTTCGTGAAAAGTATAAAACAGTCGATGTAAATGCTGAATCTGAACTGTTACTTAAACAAAATATTGATCTAGAAAAGCTTAAGATTGAGTTACAACAGAAGCAAGCAGAACTTTCAGCAAAATATACCAATGATCATCCATTAATCCGTCAAATCGATGCTCAAATTACAGAGATTAATAAAAAGATTGCTGATCTCAACAATCGTTTAACTCAACTTCCTGAAACACAACGTTTATATTTACAGCTCTATCGTGATGTGAAGGTCAACACAGAGTTATATACGTCGTTACTTAACTCTTATCAACAGCTGAAAATTGCTAATGCAGGTGAAATTGGCAATGTCCGTATCATTGATACCGCTATAGAACCTGTCAAACCGATTAAACCTAAAAAGCTGATAGTTTTAATTATTTCTTTAATTTTCGGTGGGTTGATTGGTGGATTAATTGCATTACTACGTAATGTGATGCGTAGCGGAGTTAATGATTCTACTCAAATTGAAAATGAATTAGATCTTCCAGTTTATGCAACCGTACCTCGCTCTCCTATTCAAGAGACTCGTATGAGTATTTTGAAGAAGAAAAAAAGTATTCCTATTTTAGCAGTTAAAAGTAGCGATGATATTGCGATTGAAAGTTTGCGTAGTATTCGTACTGCCATTCACTTCGCGTTAACCTCAGCAAAAAATAATATTATTATGATTGCGGGTCCATCCCCAGAAGTTGGTAAATCGTTTATTTCGACTAACCTAGCAACTATTTTTGCCCAAGGTAATAAACGAGTATTATTGATTGATGCTGATATGCGTCGCGGTTATATGCATAAATATTTTGATGTTGATGTCAAACCTGGTCTTTCTGAACTACTAAGTGGCCAAGCTAACTTGACACAAGTTTTACATAAAACTCAAGTTGCGAATCTTGACGTGATTACTCGCGGTAAAAGCCCAACCAATCCTTCAGAAATGCTGAGCTCTACACAGTTCAAAGACTTACTAGAGAAGTTCCAGACTCAATATGACCATATCATTATTGATACTCCACCAGTGCTTGCAGTCACTGATGGTATTATTATTTCTCAGTACACGGGTGTGAACTTAATTGTTGCCCGTTATGCTAAGTCACATATGAAAGAACTTGAATTAACCGTTAACCGTTTTGAACAAGCTGGTGTTAAGGTTAATGGCTTTATCCTTAATGATATCCAACGTTCTAGTGGTGGTGGCTACGGCTATAACTATGCTTACGCATATAAAGCACAAAAAGAAGATTAAGCATAAAGTGATTAAAAAACCGGATCAAATGATCCGGTTTTTTATTTGATTTTTAAGTTTAGCCACATTAAAACTAATTAAAATATATAAAAAACCACTCGTTTTTTTTCTTAAACATTCTATGCTTAAGCATGCTAAGATCAAAAGCAGCCTTTTAGACTCAAATGATTATTTTTGGAACCTTTTATGAGTAAAGCCTTACCCATTGCTGTCGCTGTAGTTTTAGGCGGTGCTGCACTTGTACCAGTATATTATGCAAGCCAACATCCGACCACAGAAGTCGGAAGTAAGGCAAATAAAAATGCCTCTCCAATTGAAAAAATTAGTTATGTACTTGGATATGAAGTTGCTCAGCAAACTCCACCTGAGTTAGATACCAAAGCGTTTGTGAAAGGAATTCATGATGCTCGTAGCAAACAGCCAAGTGCTTATACTCAAGAAGAGTTAAAAGTTGCTGTAAACGCTTATGAAAAAGAGTTACAGCAAAAAATGCAGCAACAGAATAAGCCAGAACAAGCCACTGGTACTACTCCCGAGTCTGCCGATGCTCAATTCCTAGCAGAAAATAAAACAAAAGCTGGAGTAAAAACGACAGCATCTGGCTTGCAATATATCATTACTAAAGAAGGTACTGGCAAACAGCCAACAGCTCAATCAGTTGTTAAAGTACATTATGAAGGTCGTTTAATTAACGGTCAGGTTTTTGATAGTTCTTATAAACGCGGTCAACCAGTTGAGTTCCCTCTTAATCAAGTAATTCCAGGTTGGACTGAAGGGCTTCAATTGATGAAAGAAGGCGGTAAAGCAACGTTCTTTATTCCATCAAACCTTGCCTATGGTCCTCAGGAAGTTCCTGGTATTCCAGCAAACAGTACACTGATTTTTGATGTAGAACTCATTTCAGTGAAATAAAAACATTCAGGAGAGTAGAACACTACTCTCCTTTTTTTTGGAAAACAGCATGAAAAAAATCGGTTTAATTATTGCAACATCAACAATGAGTTTATCTGTTTTTGCTGCCCCCCCTATAACAAATAAAAGTCCAGCAAAAGAACAATTTAGTTATAGTTACGGCTATTTAATGGGTCGAAATAATACTGATGCATTAACAGATTTAAATCTTGATATCTTTTATCAAGGTCTTCAAGAAGGCGCACAGAAAAAATCTGCCAGCTTGACAGACGAGGAAATGGCGAAAGCAATTAATGAGTATAAAAAAACTTTAGAAGCTAAACAGTTAGTTGAGTTTCAAAAATTAGGACAACAAAATGCTCAGGCTGGCGCTGCATTTCTTGCAGAAAACGCTAAAAAATCGGGTGTGATTACGACCAAATCTGGTCTTCAATACCAAGTATTAAAAGAAGGTAATGGTCAAAAACCGAAAGCTACATCTCGTGTTAAAGTAAATTATGAAGGTCGTTTACTAGACGGGACCGTATTTGATAGTTCTATTGCCCGTAACCATCCAGTTGAATTCCAACTTAGCCAAGTGATTACAGGTTGGACAGAAGGTTTGCAAACCATGAAAGAAGGCGGTAAAACCCGCTTCTTTATTCCTTCAAATCTAGCTTATGGTGAAGTAGGTGCTGGTGATACTATTGGCCCAAACAATACTTTAATTTTTGATATTGAATTACTGCAAGTTTTACCAAAATAGATTCATTAGATATAAAAAAAGCGATCATTTAAGATCGCTTTTTTTATTTTTTAGTGTTTTAAATCTCTAGGGCGAAAACCGGTAATGACTAGAGCGACCAGGTAAGCAACTACACCAACGACACACAATCCAACCACTTCGGCAATTCGTAACCACTGTGAAAGTTCACCGTTATACCAATTTAATCCAAACCAAAGTGCTGCAATCATGGCAAGGTTAGCCAAACCATATTGAAGTCCTAATTTTTTCCAATGCGAATCAAATCGGAAAATATTACGTTTATGTAAATAGAAATAGAGTAGACTGGCATTTACTAAAGCCGAGCCTGAAGATGCTAATGCAAGTGCCATATGCTCTGCATGCCAATCAATCAGCTTAAAGAAACCAATAAATATAACGTTTAAAATAGCATTCGCTGCGACTGAGATTAAACCGACACGTACTGGTGTTTTGGTATCTTGCTGTGCATAGAAACCAGGTGCAAAGACTTTAATCAGCATAAATGCGATCACGCCTGCACTCATACATTGCAGTGCCAGAGCTGTCATTTGTGTATCACGCAGGTCAAACTCACCACGCTGGAATAATGCCTGAATAATCGGTGTAGAAAGCATAAATAAGGCAATACTTGCTGGTAAGCCAACTAATACAATAATTTTTGCAGCCCAGTCGATCATACCACGGAACTTTGCTTGATCTTGTTCTGCATGACGAGCAGAAAGTGAAGGTAAAATCACTGTACCAATCGCAACGCCAATTAAACCTAACGGCAACTCAGTCATACGCTCTGCACTATAGAGCCAAGATACTGAACCATCTTGCATGAAAGAGGCCCAAATCGTATTTAATAACAGGTTAATCTGGGTAACAGATACCCCAAACAATGCTGGAAGCATTAATTTTAAAATGCGTTCTACACCTTCATGTTTAAAATCAACTTTAGGTGGAATCAGTAGGTTTTTACGCCATAATTCAGGAATTTGTATAGCTAACTGTAATATTCCTGCCACTACCACTGACCAACCTAAGGCTTTGATGGGTTCAGCCATATACGGCGTAAGCCACCATGCACCTGCGATCATCGCGACATTTAGTAAAACCGGTGAAAAAGCTGGTGAAGCAAACGAACCATAACTATTTAAAATACTGCTAGCAAAAGCAGTTAGTGACATAAATAATAAATAAGGGATAGTCAGGCGGAACATGCTGACTGCTAAATCGAACTTTTCAGGATCGCTATGGAAACCCGGTGCGTACATATAAATGATCGCAGGTGCTAAAACCATAGCCACAAAAGTCAGTAAGGTCATGACCGTTAGCAAGCAGCCAAATACCCGACTAATCAAGATCTGTACTTCAGCGTGTGCTCGACCTGTTTTATATTCAGTTAAGACTGGAATAAAGGCTTGAGAAAAGGCACCTTCGGCAAACAATCGTCGAAAAAAGTTGGGAATACGAAAAGCGACGACGAAGGTATCAAAATCTTTACCCGCACCAAACACGTTGAGCAATACAACATCACGCACTAAACCTAACACTCGTGACAACATCGTCATTGCACTAACAATAAAAGTCGATCGCCACAATGCCATCGCACTCACCTACAGCTATATTCGAAAGACGCTATTGTAATGAAACTAGAAAATCTTTTCGTTGTGAAATGATGAATGAACTCAACTTTTTTTCTGAACCAACAACTGTCTAAAGTGTTGCCATTTAAAATAAGGTCCTGGATCTGTTTTTCGGCCGGGCGCAACATCTGAATGCCCTGCTATATGATTTTTAATTTCGGGATAAGCCTGACGAATAGCCTTAACCACATCAGTTAATACTTCGTATTGCACTTCGTCAAAAGGTAAATCATCACTTCCTTCAAGCTCTATACCAATTGAATAATCATTGCATTCTACTTTGGCTAAATAACTTGAACGTCCTGCGTGCCATGCCCGATCATTAAAATTAACAAACTGTAGGACTTCACCTGTTCGTAAAATTAACAGATGTGTAGAAACTTGCATGCCTTCAATGGTCTGAAAATAAGGATGCACTGACCAATCTAATTTATTTTGAAAAAACTGCTCAATATATCCACCTCCGAATTGAGACGGTGGCAAGCTAATATTATGAACGACGATCATTTGAATTTCAGTACCAGTCGGCCGCTGGTTAAAATTTGGAGAAGGGATTTGTCTCGCCCCTTTTAATTGTCCATCTATAACTTCATACGGTGTGATTTGCTTCATTGAGATGCCAATAAATTGCTTGCCAATTGATTTAGTTTAAAGCAGTTATCTACTTTTCAAAGCAGTAAATGCGATTGTTTATCGCGATTAATCTCACAAAACAGCTTATTTTTAAAGTCGACGGTGCTAATATATCGCAAGTTTTAGGGTCATCTACAAAATGGAAACCGTATGAGCATACCTCAGTCTTTGCTTGAACAATCAATTCAAATCAATATTCAACAAGCATTACAAGAAGATATTGGGGACGGTGACATTACCGCTATGCTCACACCTGAAGATGAGCAGGCAACCGCAACCATTATTAGCCGTGAAGATATGGTTTTAGCTGGCCAGCCTTGGGTAAATGCACTCATCTCAGCTTATGACAATACTGTACAGGTAACTTGGTTAAAACAAGAAGGTGACCGTGTTGCTGCAAATGAAGCCTTTTTAAAACTTGCAGGTTCTGCACGTAGCTTACTTACTGTAGAACGCCCTGCTTTAAACTTTATTCAAACTTTGTCTGCTGTTGCAACAAAAACTGCTGAATATGTTCAACATCTTGAAGGTTTAAATACAAAACTTCTCGATACGCGTAAAACCTTACCAGGCTTACGTATTGCACAGAAATATGCTGTGGCTATTGGTGGCGGACAGAACCATCGTCTCGGTTTATTTGATGCATTCTTAATTAAAGAAAATCATATTATGGCGGCGGGTGGTATTGCTCAGGCAATTGAAAAAGCGCATGAAATTGCACCGGGTAAACCTGTTGAAGTCGAAGTTGAAACTTGGGATGAGCTAAATCAAGCGCTTGAAGCTGGTGCAGACATTGTTATGCTCGACAACTTCAGTCAACAGCAAATGATTGATGCTGTAAAACATGTTGCAGGCCGTTGTAAACTCGAAGCATCAGGCAATATCACCATTGAAAATTTGCGCGAAGTTGCCACTACTGGTGTTGACTACATTTCTATGGGTGTACTGACTAAAGACGTTAGAGCTGTTGATTTATCAATGCGTTTTAATGCTTAAATAGAGTCCACATCGTTATTCGTATTTTTTTGCGACTTGGTCATGTCTGCTGCTTGTGTTTTTTGCCATGCTGACTGAGTCGCTTGTGCCCCACTATCACGTGGGTCAGCAGCCATTAAAACAAATGTAACTACTGCTAATAATACAATGAAACCTTGTAGCATAAATTTTCCCCATTACTTTAAAAAAAACAGGGTTTCAAGGTAAAAGATAAATATGACGAGGCTTAGGAGATTCTGTTACAAAAGGTAAGTCTTTATTTTTATTATTCATCTATACAACAAGATATTACCTCTCTTCACTTATATTTCCCAACATTAGATTGTGCGAGATGTCATCTACAACCTGAGCAAGACAAAGCGATTATAGCTTTGTCGCAGCGCAAGAACGTTATTAAGCCTGTCATTGCCCTTCGGTACGTAATAAAGATTAATTAATCTTTATTACGTACCTTACTTTGGGCGAAACCAAAGTAACAAATTAGCTACTTCCACTGGATGAATAAACGATAAGACTCCGTCGTGATAGCTAATTTAAAATAATTATCAATCTAAGACTTCAGCTTAATCATTCATCTATTACAGCAACTTAAGACTCTAAATAACCCATATACGGGTCAGAAATTGAATCTTCTTGAGTTTCTATACGACCTGCAAAGCGGCGGCTAAACGTAGCATCATCAGCTAAAGTGACAATGAAATCATACCAACCACCAAATTCGGACATATCCCAAACCAGCTCTTTTTCGGAACTATTCGTTTCTATATTCCATGTCTTGTTTGCAAGATAAGCATTTGCTTTGACAGTGAGCTTGACTGACTTATTACCATCATGACGAACTTTCAAATACAAATTTGCATCACACTCTTCAACACACACCCTAATTTCTGGCAATGCTTGAGTCTGGTTCGTTTGGCTCAAATCTCCCTTAAACGCACGGTGGAAACCATTTGGTCCAAGTACCCACAAGTCATATTGACCAGTTGGAGCATTCCATACATCATCAAGCTGTTTACCCATCTCAACCATATAACGACGAGGAGCTACCGTAAGATCTAATCGGTTATACACATGAAAAACGGCTGCTTGTTTGCCTGTGTTTGAGAACATCAGTTTTACAGTCTTTTGTGCTGCATCGACTTTGGCACTGGTATGCAAAATATAAGGTAAAGCACGCGATGGTCTAATTCCCATTTCCTGCTGAGGAAATTGTTGCTGGCTCGGAACAGGAACTTGTGGCAATAAAGCTTGAGCGACACGAATCGCATCGGCTTCAGCTTTTGTTTTCTTTCCATCTAATTGGGCTATAGGCATGAGGTTTGGTGTTTTGAAGTTAAAAGCCGTCGTTAAGTCACCACATACGGCACGGCGGTATGGACTAATATTTGGCTCTTGCACGCCAAAGCGTTTTTCTAAGAACTGTAAAATAGACGTATGGTCGAACACTTGAGAATTTACCCATCCTCCACGACTCCATGGTGAAATCACATACATAGGGACACGCACACCCGGCCCATACACTCGACCATCTGATTTAGGCTGAGATTTTGAGGTTGCTACTGCTGGATGATTAAAATATTCATAAGATATCTGCTGATCACTTAAAGTCGTTTTTCCATATACAACACCGTTTATATCTTTAGACGGCGCACTCGGTGAAGGAACATGGTCGAAGAAACCATCATTCTCATCAAAGTTCACTAATAAAACGGTTTGGCTCCACAATTCAGGATTTTCAGTTAATGCATTTAATACTTCTTGCATATACCAAGCGCCTTGTACAGGGCTAGATGGCCCAGGATGTTCACTATAGGTCGCAGGAGCAACTAACCAACTCACTTGCGGCAATTTACCTTGCGCAATATCACTTTTAAAAGTTCCTAAAAAACCACCGTCTGGCATGGTATTGGCAATACCTTTATAAAGTGGTTGATTCGCATCGATCTTTTCATCGTATGGTGGGCATGTCAGTGTGTCGTTACTGACAGGTTGACCAGATTGCTCATTTGCACGGCGATATTGTTTAAAGCCCGCAAGCGGGTTATCTGTAAAGTTATCTGGCATATTTTGATAAACTTTCCATGTCACGCCAGCCTGCTGTAAGCGTTCAGGATAAGTCGTCCATTCATAACCTTCTGTTGATGGCCCAATCCCATCAAACTCATTTACGACACTAGCCACACCTGCACCTGTAGGACCATTGGTTCCTGTCCAGATAAATTTACGGTTAGGGTTAGTACCTGCATGCATCGCACAGTGATAAGCATCACAAATCGTAAAAGCATTGGCTAAAGCAAACTGATATTCGACTTCCTGTTTTTTGTAGTAGCCCATCGACTGCGGTTTTTTATAAGCCACCCAATCACTCATACGACCACTGTCCCAAGCTGCTTGACCATCGGACCATGAATGGGGAGTCCCTGAAACACGCTGTGCATTTCCTAAACGGCTATCTAGATGGTAAGGCAATACTTTATTTTTCTTGGCATCATATTGCTCCCACACTTTCCGGTCTTCCGTCATTGGAATGGTAAAACGATCACCAAAACCACGTACACCTTTTAGTGTTCCGAAATAATTATCGAATGAGCGGTTTTCCTGAGTCAAAATCACGATGTGCTTAACATCTTGAATAGTCCCATTTGCAACCTTGGCATCAATAGCCAGCGCTTTTTGAATACTCAGCGGGAAACTCGCCAAAGCAGCTGTTCCAAACATGGTTTTTGTAGAATTTAAAAGAAATTCGCGACGATTCATTTTTTCATCCTTAATTTTTATTATGGTGCACAGTGCATTTTGCAATTACTGGTTGGCGGTGTTGTTGGCGATGAATTATCTGAGTTGTTATCATCGTTACAAGCACTGAGCATAAGTGCTAAAGACGTAATTAATAGAAGTGAAAGTTTTCGCATTGGTTTTTTCCAAACGGTTTAAATGCGAACTACTAATAAAGTGTAAAAGTGACAGGCAAGTGATGTTTTTATGTCGATTTGATGAAGGCATAAAAAAACGCATCCGAAGATGCGTTTTTTTAGAAAGCGTAAAATTACCAGCCTAAAGCTTCTTGTTGCTTTTTAATCAGCTCGGCAATTCCCTTTTCAGCCATTTCTAACATGTCATTGCTTTGTACACGAGTAAATGGTTTATCTTCAGCTGTACCTTGAATTTCAATAAATTCGCCAGCTTGTGTCATCACCACGTTTAAGTCAGTTTGACAGTTCGAATCTTCTTCATAGCAAAGATCAAGTAATACTTCGTCTTGATAAATACCAACAGAAATTGCTGCCACTAAACTTTTTAGTGGATCTTGTTTAATTTTTTTGTTGCTGAGCAATACATTCATCGCATCGACCAAAGCAACAGCTGCACCAGTGATGGCTGCTGTGCGTGTCCCGCCATCGGCTTGAATTACATCACAGTCAACTGTAATCGTGTTCTCACCCAATTTTTTCAAATCCACCATGGCACGTAAGCTACGACCAATCAGACGTTGGATTTCCTGTGTACGGCCCGACTGTTTACCACGTGCTGCTTCACGGTCACTACGGGTATGGGTTGAACGCGGTAACATGCCATATTCAGCAGTAACCCAGCCCTGTCCTTTTCCTTTTAAAAACCGTGGAACTGAATTATCAATACTTGCAGTACACAATACTTTGGTATGACCAAACTCAACCAGAACTGAACCTTCTGCGTAACGGGTATAGTTACGTGTGATTTTTACTTCACGTAACTGGTCTAATGCTCTTTGGTCAATACGCATAATGATTCCTTAAAACAATGGCACAAATATAATTGCACCGTAGTATATCTCAATTACACGTACTTTCCCTTTTACTTATTGGTAAAGAGCATCGCTTGATGACTCAAACAATGCTCTATCTTTATTAAGCAGCTTTGCCAAACATGCCTTTCACCGCCTCAACAAAGGTCTGCTTGGTCGCCACCAAACGATCAACCACATTATCAGGCAAAGAGTGAACAGCCAAACGTTTATACACACTCAAAATTTGAGCTCCAAAGGGTGCGGTATTGTACTGTTGCCCGAACTCTGCACAGACTTCACGTACTTTAGGTGCCATCTCTTGATAGCGGTTGGCAGGTACATCAGGAAACAAGTGATGTTCGATTTGATGGCTCAAGTTGCCACTCAAGAAATGCATAATCTTACCGCCAGTAAAGTTTGCTGAACCACGAATCTGGCGCAAGTACCACTCTGCTTTAGTTTCATTATCAATATTGTCAGTGATAATTTCAGAATCTTCTGTGAAATGACCACAATAAATCACGGTCGATGCCCAGTAGTTACGGATCAAGTTCGCAAAAAAGTTACCAGCCAATACTGGCAAGAACATTGGTCCTGCAATTAGTGGGAACAGCACATAATCTTTACCAAACTGACGGACCATTTTTTTACGTAGATTTTTAGATTCTACATATACTTCTTTCCAAGTTTTGGTGCCATCAAACAACACTTTTTCCATTTCTAGACGTTGTAAAGCCAGTAGCCATTCAAAACCCGTTGACAATACGAAACCCATTGGCACGTTGAATAAAAAACGGGTTTCCCACTTTTGCTCACGGCTCATGCGCATCACACCATAACCGCTAATATCATGATCCATGCCAAACACATTGGTATAGGTATGATGCTTATAGTTATGGGTATATTTCCAGTCTTCACCTGTACACACCGTATCCCAATCATAGGTTGCACCGTTAAGCGTTGGGTCATTTAACCAGTCAAACTGACCATGCATCACATTATGACCAAGTTCCATGTTTTCAACGATTTTAGATACGCCCAGCATAGCCGTACCCAACAACCATACTGGTGGAATCCAACCACCAAACATCAACATGCCACGTGATGCAATTTCGGTGTAGCGTACAAAATTACGTACTTTGTAAATATATTTTGAATCTTTTTCACCGAGATCTTTCATCACTTCAAGACGAATTTCTTCAATACGGCGACCAAACGCTTCTGTTTGCTCTGGAGTTAAATGTGCCGATTTTGATGTTGCTTTAAGTTCTACTGCCATATTCATAAGGGTATCCTCAAATCTCTTTTATGTTTGTTTTTATAGATCAATCGTGACTGGGCTAAGGGCTTGGTTCACGCATAACTTAATTGCACGATTTGGTTGATCGTCAATTTCACCTGTTAAGATATTCTGGGTGACACCACTGACTTTGGTACACGTACATTGGTTACATACACCCATACGACAACCATGCTGTGGACGTAAGCCAGCTTGCTCTGCACTGCTTAATAACGTTGTCGTGGCAAGAAAGTTTTGTTGCGAACGACGGAATATGATTGGTTGTGCTTCATTAGACTGTTCGATTTGAACAGGCATGAAAAACTCTTGGTGAAGCTGCGACTGAGCACTTTGCTGCGCATAAATTTCATTTGCCTGTTGCATCATGCCATGGTGTCCACACACATAGGTTGCAGTCTGTGCGTAATCAGGAACCAACTTTTGCAATAGGTCTTCAGTTAAATGCTGCTTTTGCTCAACGGTATTAAAAAAATGATATTGAAGTTCTGGATGCTTTTCTGCCAAAGCTTTTAATTCAGCATGAAAAATTTCAGCACGATTAAAATAAATGACATGAATCTGTTCAAGCTGTTGTTTCAAAGCTTGCTGCAAAAGTGAATAAATTGCAGTAATGCCACTACCCGACGCAATTAAAATCGCAGGTCGCAGGTCTTGGTGCAAAGTAAAATCACCTTGTGGCTGTGAAATCTCAATGCACTCTCCAACATGCAATCGTTGAGCTGCGCTAGACACCAAGCCTTGTACTTTAATCCCTAAAGAGATTTCACCTTGAGGAGTTACTTCAATAATTGAATAACTACGCTGTTGGTAAACTCCATCAATAAGTAGCGTTAATAAAATACTTTGCCCAGCACGTACCTGATCGACCTTAAAATTGCGATTCGGTTTAAGCTTGATCAGCACCATATCGGTATGTAGAGACTGAACTGCGATAACTTCTGCAAGTACGCGTTTCCAAGCCCAAGTCACGTTAATTTTCTGCAAAACAAAATCAACAAAATCTTCTCGGACCAAATGTGGCTGATAACTAAGTGTTGCGTTCATACGTTCCTCTTTTGTATCTGGCTATTTATTTGAGTGAACACATGTTCGTATAGTGAACATATGTACACTATATTTATAACTGTTCACTCAGTCAACACTTGTTCACTATTTTTTTTATGAAAGTTTGCTCTTTTTTGTTAGACTCTGGCTCACGGTTTAAATAGGCTCTTTTAATGTCGATACGGGATGAACGAAAACAGCAAAGTCGTCAGGCACTCCTCGATGCAGCCTTGCTTCTAAGCACGTCTGGGCGTTCGTTCAGTAGTATTAGTTTGCGTGAAGTTGCACGTGAAGTTGGTTTGGTACCGACAGCGTTCTATCGTCATTTTCAAGACATGGATGAACTCGGTAAGGAATTGGTTGACCAAGTTGCCCTACATTTAAAAAGTGTTTTACATCAATTAGGTCAAAGTTATTTACAACATAAATCGACCAAAACTCAGACCAGCATTGAGCTATTTGTTCAGGCGGTAAATCATAGCCCTAAGCAGTGGCAATTTATGATTTCCGAGCGTTGGGGCGGTTCAGAAACGGTTCGTACAGCCATTGCTAGAGAAATCGAATTTCTAATTGAAGATTTAACAACAGATCTCACCAAACTCGAAAATTTTAAACATATTCAACAACCTCAAGACTTAAATGTCCTATCCACTATTTTGACCAACATGTCATTTACATGGGCAATGACGTGGCTCAACCTATCAAAACAATATCAAGGTGAACAGCTCAAGCTGCAACAAACTGCCTTTATTGAAAATGCTTCTACACAAGTTCGCTTACTGTTTAGAGGGATTGCAAACTGGGAACGGTAGAAGCGGCAAATGACAAAAAACAGGTTATGTGGTAATACGTAAAGAGAGAAAGAAAAAGGCTAAAAATTTCGAGAAAAGTCTTTTTCTTTTTACAGGAAGTAAATTATTAGTTAGGCCAAACTGGTGTGGGAATACCTATGAATCTTGATCGTCATACACAGTTTTTGATGCGCAAAGAAAAAATTCTGAACGTAGCAGAAAAGTTGTTACTAGAAAACAATCAGGAAATTACTCTAGATGAGTTAGTGGCCGAGCTAGATATTGCTAAAGGCACACTTTATAAGCATTTTAGAAGCAAAAATGAGCTTCTACTTGAGCTCATTATTCAAAATGAAAAGCAAATTTTAGAAATTTCTAAAAAATATAATACAGATTTCAAAGAGTATGCCCCTCATTACATGCTTCACCATTTGCTTACGCCAGGAAAAACCATTTTATTGCATCAACTTGAAGAAAATCTGACAATGACAGAGTCTAAGTTGAAGCATCTTTTCGAAGAGCTTTATGAAATCCGCCAACAGCGTATTTTAGCAATTAAAGATATTACAGAAAATTATTTAAAATCATTAAATTATGACATGTCGATTCGTGACTATTTGTCTTACATCTGGTCACTGACTTACGGTGCATCATTGCTTTTAAATTCTACGTATTACCAGCGTTCTATTGGTTCTCGCCAAAAATTAATTAATTTATATATTAATCAGGCGTTATCGCTGCCAACTCAATCTGTTAATTTTGATGTTTTAAATTTTCAAATTGAAGATGAAAACTCAAAAAAATAATTGAAATATTTCGTGATCATTAACAAAAAATTAAACATCGATATAAATTTAATTAAATAAAAATGGGCTTCATTTGAAGCCCATTTTGAAGTAAAGCCTAAACAACTTATTTTGCTTTACGTTCTTTCTCAATTAAATAATTAAGAACTTGAGTAACTTTACCATCTTCACCCTGCACAACATATTTACCATTAACGACAACCGCAGGAACACCTGTTAATTGGTACTGTTGAGCAAGTTTATTTGACTCGGCAACTTTTGCAGTCACAGCAAATGAGTTGTAAGTACTATTAAATTTCTGTTCAGGCACGCCATAACGAGTAAAGAACTTCGCAGCAGAAGCCTGATCAAAAATTTGCTGACCATTCACCTGAATCGCATGGAACAATGGTAAATGCGTGCGTTTACGTACACCTAATGCCTCAGATGTATAATAAGTACGTGCGCCTTGTTCCCATACTTTGTTCATAGCAGCCGGTGTACGTACGAAACGTATATCACTTGGAGCTTGTTTTAACCATGTTTGCATATGCGGTTCAAGTTTAAAACAGTGTGGACATCCATACCAAAAGAACTCTCGAACTTCGATTTTCCCCGGAACTTCCACTTTGCTTGGATTGGCAATCACGGTGTAGTCTTTACCAGCAACAAAATCTGCTGCCATTGCACTACCCGATACGGCCATAATTGCTGCACTTAAACCACCCAAAACCAATTTTTTCATTGCTACAGCTTTTCCTCTAAGTTGTTATGCATTAGCTTATGCCCTAAATATAAAACAAATATGCTAAATTCGTTTTGCTTCTGTGAAGTTTTTTATTGGGTTTATCGCTTTTTTCCCAATAATCGCTACACTAACGGCGAACTATATCCAAAAAGATAACTCAAGTTTAGAGGTAGCACCATGTCGCAATTGAATGTTGATTTACAAGAAATCGCAAAGTTTGAAGCACTTGCTGCCAAATGGTGGGATCAACATTCTGAATTTCGCCCACTTCATCAAATTAATCCACTCCGTTTAAACTGGATTGATGAACGTGTAGGTGGCCTTGCTGGTAAAAAAGTACTTGATGTCGGTTGTGGTGGCGGTATTTTGGCCGAGAGCATGGCACGCCGTGGAGCAGATGTACTGGGCATTGATATGGGTGAAGCACCGCTAGCAGTTGGCCGTTTGCATGCTCAGCAAGACAATATTCAAAATATTGAATATCGCCAAATTCCTGTAGAAGAACTAGCACAAGAACAAGCAGGCCAATACGATGTGGTAACTTGCATGGAAATGATGGAACACGTTCCAGATCCGGCATCTATTGTAAGCGCTTGTCAGGCTTTGGTTAAACCGGGCGGTCATGTGTTCTTCTCAACCATTAACCGTAACCCAAAATCTTATTTATTTGCCATTATTGGGGCAGAATACGTACTACGCATGTTGCCAAAAGGTACACATGATTATCATAAATTTATTCGACCATCTGAAATGGCTCATGACATTCGTAATGCAGGTCTTACTTTAAAAGAAATGACCGGACTGCACTACAACCCACTTACTAAGCATTACTGGTTAGCACCAAATGTTGATGTTAATTATATGGTTCACACAATAAATACAGGTGCATGATGAAAGCTGTTTTATTTGATTTAGACGGTACTCTTATCGATACGGCTGCCGACTTCATTCGTATTATTCAGCAAATGTGCCGTGATGAAAGACGTCCAATTGTTGATGCAGACCTCATTCGCACTCAGGTTTCTGAAGGTGCACGCGCAATGGTTAAATTGGTCTATCCAGAGCTGGATGTGGCTAATCCTATTTTCTTGGCGCATCGTCAAAACTTTTTAGATATTTATGGCAATAATATTGTGGTTGATACCGACCTCTTTGAGGGCATGTATCCGCTTTTAGAAGAGTTAGAAGCTCAGCAAATCCCATGGGGTATTGTGACCAATAAACCACGCGGTTTAAGTGAAGCTCTTTTAGCAAAGTTAAATCTGACCGAACGCTGCGCGGTTTTGGTGTGTCCTGAAGATGTCACTAAAACCAAGCCAGATCCAGAACCAATGTATTTGGCGGCTAAACAGTTAAATATCCCAGCAAATGACATTATTTATGTGGGTGACCATCCACGTGATATTGATGCTGGTCGCAATGCCAATATGTATACTATTTTGGCTGCATATGGCTATTTACCAATCGAACATCGTGATGATCTCGCTGCATGGCAGGCCGATTCGATTGTAAATACGGTGACAGAATTACACCATATGTTACGTCAAAAGCTTCCTGCTCTACAGGAAAATCAGCGTATGATAAGTTAACATAAGAGTTTTATAGGCTTTTTTAACAGTTGTTTGTTTTATCAATATAAAAAGAAGGAGGTTTACCAATGAAATATTCAGAATACCAACCTCGTCCGGATCTACTCAAAGATCGAATTATTTTAATCACCGGTGCTGGCGATGGAATTGGGCGAGCTGCGGCTCTGACTTATGCCCTACATGGCGCAACCGTTGTACTGCATGGTAGAACTTTAAATAAACTTGAAGTTATTTATGATGAAATTGAAAGTCTAGGTGCACCACAACCTGCAATTTTACCGCTCCAGCTTTCGAGTGCTTCCGATCGTGATTATGACTTTTTAGTGAATACACTAGAAAAGCAATTTGGACGTTTAGATGGCATTTTGCACAACGCTGGCATTTTAGGTGAACGCGTTGAACTCGCACATTATCCAGCAGAGGTATGGGATGATGTGATGTCAGTAAATTTACGTGCGCCTTTTGCCCTCACTCAAGCCTTACTCCCGCTTTTACAGAAATCAGATAACGCTTCTGTTGTATTTACTAGCTCTGGCGTAGGGCGAGAAGCACGTGCACTCTGGGGCGCTTATTCAGTATCGAAAGTAGCAATTGAAGCAGTCAGCAAGATTTTTGCAGCGGAACATACTTATCCGAATATTCGCTTTAACTGCATTAATCCAGGTGCGACTCGTACTGCAATGCGTGCGAAAGCCTACCCACAAGAAGATCCAAAAACACTACCTACACCAGAGTCTATCTTGCCTGCTTATCTCTATTTAATGGGTGATGATAGCTTGGCGCTCAATGGTCAAAGTATCGATGCACAGGATTAAAAAGTTAAAGATGAAAAGCTAAAAAAATTACAGCCGATCATCAAATCTGGCTTGCCTATACCTGAAAAGATATATACAAGCCTTTTTTATTATTGATAAAAAACTCTTGATCTATCCGTAATTTTAATTGAACCATTAAATGATCTTCACAGTTTCTCTGCATTTTACGCGTAGAGTATTCAACATGAGAGACATCAGATGTAAACGAGGATGCATCATGAAAAAGTTGTTCACTATCTTGACCCTTTCCATAGCCGTACTCACCACAAGTATGGCGAGTTTTGCTGACCCTCCTTTTGACCGAGGCCATGGTCCTAAAGGTGGAGGACCACGTGGTGAATGGAATGATCGTGGCCATAAATTTGACCGTGATAACGATGAAGATCGTGTCCGTGACGAACGCCGCATGCGTGAAGAACGTGGTTTTGAACGGCTTAAACAGCATCGCTGGCAGCCGGGCTATGTCATGCCACAGCACTATCGTGGGAATGGGTACAAAGTCGACTATAAAGACAGTAACTTGCCGAAACCAGACCGGAACCAACAATGGTACAAAATCAATAATGACTATATTTTAGTCGATACTGATTCTAATAGCATTGTTAGCATTCGTGGTTTTTAAAGCGATAGAACCTCGCTATCGCTGAACAAGAAGGATAAAGCCTCACGGTTTTATCTTTTTTTATTACCTATATATTTTAAAAATAAAAAGATTTTTTATATTTTTACCTTTAATATTTTCTTAATTTCTTCTTATTTCATCGTTAGTTTTCACATTTATTCTTCGTAGCCTCCACGATTTATCTGTAATTGTTCACTAATCTTCAATTATCGAAATTTAATTGATCATTCGAGGTTCATTATGAAAAAACTAACAACAGCAATTGTTCTTTCAATGAGTGGTTTAGTTGCAACAACAGCAATGGCTGCGCCAAATGATCATGATCGTCACGGTAACTACCCTAACCGTGATGTCAGACCAGTCAACGTAATTCACAAAGATGACCATCATAATGTGTGGCGAGCAGGTCAGGTTGTACCTCATGAGTATCAACACTCACGTTATGCAATCGACTATCGCGCGCATGATAAATTGACTAAGCCTGGGCGTTTTCAAAAATGGTATAAAGTGAACGGAAATTATGTACTGGTGAATGAACAAAGCCATAAAATCATTAAAGTGGTTCACTAATTTAAAAAAATTTAAACACCCAAACTTAGATTTGGGTGTTTTTTTATCTAAAACATGCGGCTTTAAGCTTTTTTGTTTAGAATCATCTTTATATCTTTTTGCTGTTGATTCGAGATCGGTATGCCAAGCAAGTCTTTAGAAAAGTCGCATAATAACACCCAGCATTATGTACACTGGTTTCGACACTCAGCGCCCTACATTAATGCTCACCGCGATAAAACATTCGTATTGATGTTTGGCGGTGAAGCAGTCTGCGATCCTAACTTCGAACATATTATTCATGATATTGCTTTATTACACTCTCTTGGTATTCGCTTAATTCTCGTGCACGGCGCACGTCCGCAAATTAATCAAAATCTTAAGGAAAAAGGAATTGAAACCCCTTTTTATGACAACAGCCGTATTACCACACGTGAATCTTTAAGCTGTGTCATGAGTGCCGTAGGCTCTATTCGTCTAGAAATTGAAGCATTGCTTTCTATGGGCTTAGCGAACTCCCCAATGTACGGTGCTCGAATAGATGTCGTATCAGGTAATTTCGTAACAGCTAAACCGTATGGCATTCGTGATGGAATGGACTTTCAGCTCACAGGGGAAGTTCGTTCAATAGATACTGACGCAATTCAGCGTCATCTTGATAATGATAATATTGTTTTACTTGGTCCGACTGGTTACTCAACCACTGGGGAAGTGTTTAACTTACGAGCTGAAGAAGTCGCAACTAAAACCGCGACATATTTAAAAGCAGATAAGCTCATTTTTCTAGGAGAGCAACAAGGGCTTTTTAATGAGGATGAACAGATATTACGTGAGTTAAGCCCTCATCAACTGGACTATTATATTCAACAATACCAAACCAGTAGTCCAACCTTAACTCTACATTTAAAAGAGGCAAAAAAAGCCTCTTTATCGGGTGTTCACCGCGTTCATCTCATTTCCTATGCCTATGATGGCGCCCTTCTCGAAGAGTTATTTACTCGAGATGGCATAGGAACCATGATTACCGATGCGCATTATGAAGAAGTTCGCACAGCCCATATCAAAGATGTGGGCGGTTTAATGAATTTATTGCGTCCCTTGGAAGAAGAAGGCATCTTGGTTTATCGTTCACGTGAACGTCTGGAACAAGAAATCAGCCAGTTTGCTGTCATTGAACGCGATGGCATGATTTTAGCGTGTGCCGCACTTTATCCAATTCCGACTGAATTTAATGAAACTCGTTCTGCAGAAATTGCCTGCGTTGCAGTACATCCAAGTTATCGTAAATCAAACCGTGGCAGCCAAATTCTGCAATTCCTTGAAGAAAAAGCCAAAGAACAAGGTATTCGTCAATTATTCGTTTTAACAACGCGTACTGCTCACTGGTTTTTAGAACATGGTTTCCATCAGGTCAGTGTTGATGAGTTACCTAATGCCCGTCAGGCGCTCTATAACTATCAAAGGAATTCTTTAGTCTTTAAGAAACTGCTTCCCTAGCCTTTGCTCTTTTTAAGATATTCTTATTTCAGATAAGCTTAGTTAAAAAAGTACATCCATAAACACTATTAATTTATGGTTGTACTTTTTTTAAATCTCTATTTTTAATGTATTGATATTTTTTTATTTTATTTACAAAAACTTAAACATCATTTTCTAAATATTATTCTGTTTAATAAATCACTTTTTTGCATAAGGTTATAGCCTATTGTTTTTAGCTTTTTTTTGCATAAATAAAGACTGAATATTTATTTTTTCTGAAATAAAAATCCCTTTAGGGTATCTGCTCATCCAATTATTTTTTCTTTTTCTCTTTCGGGGAGCACGAAACCTCATGGCACTTTTCAACACCACTTCATGGGCAAAATATTCAGTCATCGCGGCCAGCCTTGCAGGAGTAATGATGTTAAGTGGTTGTGCCAAAAAAGAGGAACAGGCCACCACAACTTTAAATATTGGCTATCAAAAATATGGCATTCTGCCTATTTTAAAAGCCCGTGGTGACCTAGAAAAAGTACTAAAAGAACAAGGCGTCCAAGTAAAATGGGTTGAGTTTCCTGCTGGCCCTCAATTGCTTGAAGGTTTAAACGTAGGGAGTGTTTCACTCGGTGAAGCAGGTGAAGCACCACCTATTTTTGCTCAAGCTGCCAATCCAAATCTAGTCTATGTCGCAAACCAGCCTGCTGCACCAAAAGCAGAAGCATTATTGGTACAAAAAGACTCCCCAATCCACTCTATTAAAGATTTAAAAGGCAAACGTGTTGCTCTTAATAAAGGTTCGAATGTTCATTACCTGTTATTGAAAGTTCTAGAAGCCAACAACTTAAGCTTAAGTGATATTCAACCTGTTTATTTACCGCCATCAGACGCTCGTGCTGCCTTTGAAAAAGGTGCAGTAGATGCATGGGTCATTTGGGATCCGTTCTTTGCAGCAGCTGAACATCAAATTCAAGCTCGAGTTTTAGCAACAGGTGAAAACTTAGTAAGCAATCATCAGTTCTATTTAGCTGATCGTAAGTTTGCAGAAAATAATCCAAAAGTTCTCAATACAGTTGTTCAAACCCTTAATCAGACCACTGAATGGGTGAGTTCACATCAGGATGAAGCTGCGAAGCTACTCGAAAAACCGACAGCACTTGAGTTTGATGTACTCAAAACTTCCATTTCACGTATGGGTTTTGGAGTTCAGCCAATCTCTGACAAGGTGGCACAAGAACAACAACAAGTAGCTGATGCCTTTTATACGCAAAAGCTCATCCCGAACAAGCTCACCATTCAAGATGCCATTTTAAAACTGAAATAAACCCAGCTTGGGCACAGCTTAAATAATCATATAAATGCTGTGCCTGACCTCAAGGGGAACAAGGATATCAATATGCAACATCAGTCATTATTTAATAAGAGTCAGTGGGCACAACTAGCTAAACGCATCAGTGCAGTCACTGTATTAGGTTTAACAATCGCAGCGCCAGCTTGGGCAATTGATCCAACGGTGAAAGAACTTCGTATTGGTTTTCAAAAAAGTTCGATTAACTTTGCAATTGCCAAGCAGCAAAAATTATTTGAACAAGAATTTCCAAATGCCAAAATCACTTGGAATGAGTTCCCTGCTGGTCCACAAATTTTAGAAGCTTTGGCCGTCGGTTCCCTTGATGTAGGAGTTACTGGAGACACTCCTCCAGTCTACGCACAAGCGGCTGGAAAGCCTTTATATTACATTGCTTATGAAGCAGCTAAACCGCTAGCATCAGCAATTTTAGTTCCTAAAAACTCGCAGCTCACACAACTTAAAGACCTTAAAGGTAAACGTATTGCGCTGCAAAAAGGTTCGAGTTCACATTACTTACTTGTGCAAGCTGTACGTAAAGCAGGCCTAAACTGGAGCGACATTACTCCGATCTGGCTTACACCTGCCGATGCTCGCGCAGCATTTCAAAAAGGTGCCGTTGATGCATGGGCCATTTGGGACCCTTACTTCGCTTCAGCACAACTAGAAGATCAAGCTCGTGTTCTTGCATCAGGTAAAGGCTTAAGCCCGAACTATACATTTTATTTAGCAGCTCCAGATTTTGTTAAACAACATCCGAAAGCTGTTTCTGGACTCATCAAACAAATCAATCAAGCTGACAAATGGGTTCAAAGCCATCAAGCAGAAACGGCAACAGCCATTGGCCAAAGCACAGGATTAAAGCCTGCGACCAGTGACTTATTTATTAAACGCCGTCCTCGTCCTTCATCAGCCGCGCCGCTGAACAGCAAAGTGATTGCTGAGCAGCAGCAACTCGCAGACATCTTTACTCAACAAGGCATCATTCCAAAACCAATCAGCATCAAACAAGCTGTTTGGATTGCCAAGTAATTTCAATAGACATATAGGTAATGCACATGAAAATTTTCTGGTTTATTCCTACCCACGGTGATAGTCGCTATTTAGGTACAAGTAAAGGCGCTCGTCAGGTTGACCATGCCTATATGAAGCAAATTGCTGTGGCAGTAGATAATTTAGGTTACGAAGGTGTACTTATTCCAACAGGTCGTTCATGTGAAGATCCTTGGATTACGGCGGCTAGCCTGATTGATGCAACTCAACACCTTAAATTTTTAGTTGCGTTACGTCCAGGGGTGACAACACCAGCCTTGGCAGCTCGTATGGCTGCAACATTTGACCGCTTGTCGAATGGTCGCGTGTTACTCAACCTAGTGACTGGTGGTGATGAAGCAGAACTCCGCGGCGATGGTTTATATGAAGATCACTCAACGCGTTATCAAACTGCCAATGAATATGTAAAAATCTGGCGTGAAATTTTGACGCGTTCGCATACGGGTGAAGCTTTTACATTCCATGGTGAACGCTTACAAGTAGATGATGCAAAACTACTTTACCCACCTGTTCAAAAGCCTTATCCACCACTTTGGTTTGGCGGCTCTTCAGACGTCGCTGTCGATCTTGCAGCTGAGCAAGTCGATACTTACCTTACATGGGGTGAACCACCAGAAGCAGTTAAACAAAAAGTCGAACATGTTCGTGCCAAAGCTGAGGCTAAAGGTCGTAAATTAACTTATGGCATTCGCTTGCATGTGATTGTTCGCGAGACCAACGAACAAGCTTGGGCAGCAGCGAACGAGCTTATCCAATATCTTGATGATGCGACTATTGCTGCAGCACAGAAAAAATTTGCACAAATGGACTCTGTAGGCCAACAACGTATGGCAGCTCTCCACGGCGGTAACCGTGACAAGCTTGAAGTATCTCCAAACCTTTGGGCAGGTATTGGTTTAGTCCGTGGTGGCGCTGGTACAGCGCTTGTAGGTGACCCAGAAACAGTTGCTGCCCGCATTCAGGAATATTCTGACTTAGGTATTGATACTTTCATATTCTCGGGCTACCCACATCTTGAAGAGTCAATCCGTTTTGCAGAATTAGTATTCCCATTATTACCAATCGAAACTCGTGCCAAACTTGCTCAGCCAAATTTAACCGGTCCCTTCGGTGAGATTATTGCCAACAACTATGTTCCCGACGAGAAGAAGCAAAATAGTTCCGTCAAGGAGCCTGCATGAGTAAAGATGAAAGTATTGTTTCACGTGGAACAAAACAAATCGGGCAGCATTTGCTGCCTTGGGTTTTTCCCATTGTTCTCTTGGTTGTTTGGCAAATTGCTTCAAGTTCAGGTCTTTTAGAAAGCCGCATTTTGCCAGCACCCACTGCCGTTGTTTCCGCTTTTTGGCACTTACTCGTTAGCGGAGAATTATGGCATCACGTTAAGGTGAGTGCTGGTCGTGCTTTGCTTGGACTTTTGGTTGGTGGCGGTTTAGGTTTGCTCTTAGGTTTACTTAATGGCTCTTCACGCTTCGCCTCTACCCTGCTCGACACGACCTTGCAAATGATTCGTAACATCCCAGCATTAGCACTTATTCCACTCGTAATCTTGTGGTTCGGTATTGATGAAACAGCGAAATTATTCTTGGTCGCAGTAGGTGTTTTCTTCCCGATTTATATTAATACTTATCATGGTATTCGGTCAGTTGACCCTCAATTGATTGAGATGGGTAAAAGCTACGGACTCTCACGTTGGCAGCTCTATAAAGAAATTATTCTTCCCGGTGCTATGCCTTCTATTTTAGTGGGTTTACGCTTTGCTTTAGGTTTGGTTTGGGTATTGCTCATTGTTGCTGAAACCATTTCGGCTCAAGCAGGTATTGGTTATATGACTATGAATGCACGTGAGTTTTTACAAACAGATGTCGTTCTGGTCGGTATTCTTCTTTACGCCTTACTAGGCAAACTGGCAGATGTTTTAGCACAGCTTTTAGAACGCTATTTACTACGTTGGCACTCTGGATATCAGAAATAAAGGAGCTTAGAACATGACAAATCTGAATTTAAATATTAATCAAAATGAAGTGCAGCTCATTCCTGAAAGTCCAGCAGAATCACAAGAACCGACATTAGGTGCAGAGATTCTGATTGAGCAACTTTATAAATTCTATGGCGAGGTAAAGGTCCTTGAAGATCTTGACCTCCACATCCAGCCTGGTGAGTTTTTAGCAATTGTTGGTCGAAGTGGCTGTGGCAAAAGTACGTTACTACGTTTAATTGCTCAACTTGAAAAAGCCAGTTTTGGGGAAATCAAATTCAAATCTGCTCGACATTTGCGTGAAGGCATTACTAACGATGATATTCGAGTAATGTTCCAAGACCCACGCTTGCTTCCTTGGAGAAATATTCTTCAAAATGTTCAACTGGGTTTGCCTAAAGCCCAACATGCTTTAGCAGAAGAATTACTAGAAAAAGTGGGTTTAAAAGAAAAATCTGGACAATGGCCTTCACAACTTTCTGGTGGACAGCGTCAGCGTACAGCCTTAGCACGTGCATTATCTCATACGCCGCGTATTTTATTGTTAGATGAGCCTTTAGGTGCATTAGATGCTCTAACTCGGCTTGAGATGCAAAGCTTGATTGAGCGCTTATGGAAAGAACAAGGTTTTACTGCCATTTTAGTGACACACGACGTAAGTGAAGCAGTGCAATTAGCCGACCGTATTATCTTATTAGATAAGGGTCAAATCGCTCAAAGTTTCCAAGTTAATTTGCCACGTCCCCGTAAAAAAAGTATTAGTTTTTCCCAACTTGAGCAACAAGTACTCGATGCAGTTCTGGCAACTTAAGGTTGCGATAAAGAATGAGAACTGTTCAACCGAAAAATGCCCAATTTAAGAGCAATAAAACTGCTGTTTTATTGCTCTTTTTTAGAGCGAAATTTAAAAAATATTTTTAAGAATAACAATAAACTAGTGAATCTCTCTATTTTTTGCACAATAGTATATCTATTACGCAAATAACTAGCCGTTTTTTGATTAAAAAAGCAAGACACCTGTGCACAAATCAAACAATTTACCTTACAATGGGAATACTATTTTTTTAATTATGCAGCAGATGGAACAAAAAAAGAGTACCCAAAAGCGCAATCAGCTTCTTGCTGCCGCCCTTGACGTATTTTCAGTCTATGGGTTCACTGGCGCAAGTCTGGATGAAATTGCCCAACTCGCCGACATGCATAAGTCGAATATTTTCTATTACTACGAAAATAAAGAGTCTTTATACGTAGAAGTGCTCACAACTGTTTTACAAAAATGGTTGGCTCCCTTACAAACTTTAGAGTCTGAATTAGAACCAGCCGAAGCCTTAACTCACTATTTAATACAAAAAATCGAACTGTCTCGTAGCCAACCGAAAGCATCTAGATTGTTTGCATTAGAAATAATTCAAGGCGCTCCACATATTTTACCTATACTCAAAGGCCCATTAAAAAAACTATTTAAGCGGAAAGCTAAAGTCATTCAGACTTGGCAAGAAGAAGGGAAAATTTCACCAGATATCGACCCAGAATTATTAATCTTAAATATTTGGGGCCTTACGCAAAACTATGCAGATTTTGCAACCCAAATGGAAATGGTGACTGGAAAAACACTTCGTAATCGAAGCATGTTCCAACGCTCAATTGAGCATACAGTCCACCTGATGCTCTACGGCGTATTACCTCGCTAAAACAAAAAAAAGATCGGCAAAATTGCCGATCTTTTTTTAGAAATGATTCTGATAAAGCGCCAAAAGTTTTTGAGCACCTAATAATAAATTTTCTTCCCAATCCACATGTGCAGTGTCATCTGCCCCATCAGTAATATACTTCACCGAAATCAGACGTACGCCCAGCTTATGGCAGACTTTGGCTAAGGCATAGCCTTCCATATCCACCACATCACAAGCTACTTTTGGCTGACCCGTTTCAAATGAATCGCCAGTTCCGCAAACTGCTTTTGGCAAATCAACAAAATGGGGATGAAGATGAATCTCTGCCGCCAAGTGATCATCTAATGGCGTCACACCAACTTCAAACCCTAAAGGTGAAACATCCATATCACGTTGGACAAAAGTCTTTACTTCGACTAAATCATGTCGATTAAATGCAGAGCTTCCAGCTGTACCTAGATTAATTAAAGTTTTACATCCAGTTTTTTGAATAACCTCAAATGCTTTAAAAGCAGCATTAATCTTACCAATACCACTGTAATGGACTTCAACACCTGCCTGCTCAAACAAACCTTTAGATTCATTAGGAAGTGCCATAATTAAAGCAATATCAGTGTTCATTCAAAAAGCTCAAATCAAAATTAAATAAATTAGCAAATAAGTATAAATCAGGTGCAAAAGCTTTTTGCACCTTTTCATCATTACTGCATTTTTTGTTGTAAAGCGATTAAACATGGAGAGAAGAAGAGTTGGCCACTATATGCGCCTGCTAGCGTTTTCTTCATTACCACACCCCACATCGTCAATAATAAAAGACTCAATGCCACAGCAACGTATTGTAAAAAGACAATTTCGACCTGATGCCCTAAATTAAATAGTGCCAGAATAAATACGCCTAATGGAAAGGTTAAGCCCCACCAGCCTAAGTTAAATGGAATACCTGTCTTTGCATGACGAAGCGTTGTTAAAATCGCTAGGCCAAGCCACCATAATCCGAAGCCTAAAAGCACGAGACTACCCACAATTCCTAAAGCTTGAAAGACATTCGCAAATTGGTGGAATCCTACATTTGGTGCCACTCTTTGGGCTTGCTCACCTAGTAACAATAAACCTAATGCACCAGTACCAATCGGTCCTAAAGAAAGCCAGCTAGAAATTGCGACTTCTTTTTCTGGTAACTGATGCAAAGCCATACGCAACATTAGAATTGTCAAAATAGCGAATGCGGGTAAAACAGAAATCCCCCAGAGTACGTAGCCCGCCATTAATAAATGAAAGCTATGCAAATCTGCTGGTAAATGCGCAACTAACATGCCCGCAGAACTTGCTGCTACTTCACATGCAACCACAGGTAAAAGCCAGATTGCGGTCATCGTATGTAGCTGATGATTCTGACGGCTAAACATACAAAACGGCACGATCCACGCAATTGATAGTGCTAAAAAAACATCGACGTACCATAAAGCTTGAGCAATATGTATCGCAACTTCACCGTAAAGCCCGATACCAAAGCTTAAAAAACCATTCAATATTGTAGCCAGTCCCATCGGAATAGCGCCTAAAAACAAGCTCATATTGGGATGGTTAAATATTTGCTTCGCTTCATGGGGGAAAAGAAACCACCGCAATAAATAGAGAGCTGAAAAAACGCTGAATAAAACAATATTAAATTGCCATAACAAACTCGCCAGCGTAAATAAAAATGATTGAGCGAATGGAAGCTGAATTAAAATCATACTGACCACACCAGTACCCATAGTCGCTGTAAACCAATTTGGAGTAAAATGTCGTATAACATCTTTGCTATGATTTAATTGGTAAAAGGGTTTTTTCATCTTAGTTCTCTAATCAAAGAGTGGATAAAGATATAATAGAGCAAACCATTAATAAGAAAAATTGATTTATTTTTATTTAATTCATCAATATTTTAGATATAAAAATATTCATATTGAAAAATAACTGAGTAAAAACACAACAACAAGACGAATCTGTGAGATTATGGCAATATATAGCCCTTGCAAAAATAGCCATATTTTAAGTTCATGAAACTGCTTCGTCTTAATGCGTTATCGCCCAATTTTCAGTTACCTCAAACAGCGGTAACTATTGGTAATTTTGATGGTGTCCATTTAGGTCACCAAGCGATGATTGCTCAACTCAAAAAAATTGCTGCAGCACAAGGCTTAAAAACATTGGTTATGATTTTTGAGCCACAACCTCTTGAATTCTTTAAAGGCTACGATGCCCCTCCTCGTATTAATTCACTACGAGAAAAAGTTGAATACCTAGCTGAGCTTGGGGTTGATTACATTGCAGTTGCTAAATTTGATGAGCATTTCCGTAGCCTGAGCGCGTCAGCCTTTGCAGACTTATTAAAAGATAAATTAAACGCGCAAACTTTGGTTTTAGGAGATGACTTTCATTTCGGTAAGGACCGTCAAGGCAACAGCAAATTTTTAAAAGATTACGGATTTGGGGTCACAAATTTACATACGATTGAACTTGAAGGCGAACGCGTAAGTTCAACTCGTATTCGCCAAGTACTTCAGGTAGGAAATCTTGCCTTAGCTGCTAAATTATTAGGCCGTCCTTACAGTATTACCGGACGTGTTCAATATGGCGACCAGATTGGCCGAACTCTGGATTTTCCAACGATTAACGTTCGCCTCAACCGCCACAAGCCCTGTTTAAATGGTATTTATGGTGTTGAAGTCATTTGTGAAACAACCTCACTTACTCAAAAAGTGCGTCAAGATACACCCGAAAAACCGGGAATTGCCGGATATCATGAAAACAGCCTATATGGCGCAGGACATGTCGGTACACGTCCAGCCATCCAGCAAGAATATCCAGAGTGGAGATTAGAAGTACATTTCCCTGATGTTTCTGCTAATCTGTATGGCTTATTTATGCGGGTGACTTTTCTTCACTATCTTCATGGTGAATTGAACTACCCTTCGCTTGAAGCACTTAAGGCAGGAATTGATAATGACGTGCAGCAGTTACGACAATACCGTAACGACACGACACAATTTCCTTTTTAATTCGAATTTTGATTGTAAAACATGTCAGCTCCCAAGCTGATTAAACTGGATGAAAACTTGCATGAGCGATAAGCAAACTCCTGAGAATGCAGTGGACTACAAAGCCACGCTAAACCTGCCAGATACTCAATTTGCAATGAAAGCAAATTTGGCAGTACGTGAAGTGAAATGGTTAGAAGAGTGGTATACCGACAACATTTATCAGCAGATTCGTGCATCGCGTATTGGCAAGAAAAAATATATTTTGCACGATGGCCCTCCATATGCGAACGGTACAATTCACTTAGGTCACGCAGTCAATAAAGTACTCAAAGACGTGATTGTAAAAAGCCGTACTTTGGCCGGTTTCGATGCACCATATGTTCCGGGTTGGGACTGTCATGGCTTGCCAATTGAGCTAAAAGTTGAAGAAAAAGTAGGGAAAGTTGGTGAAAAAGTTGATGCAGCGACTTTCCGTAAACTTTGCCGTGAATATGCTTTAAAACAAATTGATTTACAGCGTACTGACTTTAAACGTCTTGGTATTTTAGGTGACTGGGATAATCCGTATCTGACCATGAACTATAAACAAGAAGCCGATATTGTTCGTACTTTAGGTTTAATCCAAAAAAATGGTCATATCCAGCCAGGCTTAAAACCAGTGAACTGGTGTATGGACTGTGGTTCAGCACTTGCTGAAGCTGAAGTTGAATATGAAGATAAAAAATCTGACGCAATTGACGTTGGTTTTGGTGTTGTAGATCTCAAAGATTTAAGTGCCCGTTTAAACGTAGAAGTTCAAGACCCAACCGATATCGTGATCTGGACGACTACACCGTGGACATTACCTGCTAACCAAGCCGTTGCTTTGCATGCCGAAATTGAATATCAATTGGTACAAGTAACTACTGAGCGCGGTAAGCAAAACTTCATTCTTGCTAAAGATCTCGTTGCTTCAGCAATTGAACGTTATAAACTTGAAAATCCAGTCGTTTTAGCAGACTTTACTGGTAGCAAGCTTGAAAACCTTACTTTACAACACCCGCTACTCACTGATCGTCAAGTTCCAGTGATTTTAGGTGAACACGTTATCGCAACAAGCGGTACAGGTGCAGTACATACAGCTCCTGGCCATGGTGCAGACGACTATAAAGTAGGTCTTCAATATAACCTTACAGTAGATAATCCAGTCGGTGGTAATGGTGTTTATTTACCAACTGCTCCAATCTATGCTGGTGAGCATATCTATAAAGCCAATCCAAAGATTATCGAAGCTTTGGGCGCTGTAGGCCGTTTATGGGCGCATCAACCAATCAAACACAGCTACCCACACTGCTGGCGTCACAAAACTCCTATTATTTTCCGTGCTACCCCACAATGGTTCATTAACATGGATCAAAAAGGTTTACGTGAAGGTGCGCTTAACGCGATTGAAAATGATATCGAGTTTGTACCGAACTGGGGTAAAAACCGTATTGAATCAATGATTGAAGGTCGCCCGGACTGGTGTATCTCACGTCAACGTACTTGGGGTGTTCCAATTCCTTTCTTCGTTCATAAAGATACGAACGAATTACACCCTCGTACACCTGAACTTATCGAAGAAGTTGCTCAACTGATCGAACAAGAAGGTATCGAAGCATGGTTCAAACGTGAAGCAAAAGACTTCATTGGTGAAGATGCTGCACAATATAACGCTATTCGCGATACGCTCGATGTATGGTTCGACTCTGGTACAACACATTACGCTGTACTTGAGCAACGTGAAGAATTAGAAAGCCCTGCTGATTTATATTTAGAAGGTTCAGACCAACACCGTGGCTGGTTCCAGTCTTCTTTATTAACGTCTATGGCAATTCATAATCGCGCACCATATAAAGCCTTGTTAACACATGGTTTTACAGTGGATGAAAACGGTCGTAAATTGTCGAAATCTTTAGGCAACTACATTCCGCTTGAAGAAATCATCAAACAACTTGGTGCTGATGGTTTACGTTTATATGTAGCTTCTAGCGACTATCGCTATGAAATTGCAGCATCTAAAGAAATCTTTAGCCGTGTAAGTGATAGCTACCGTCGTATTCGTAATACATTACGCTTCTTGCTTGCTAACTTAAATGGTTTCAAACCAAGCACAGATGCTTTAGCTGTCGATGACTTAATTGCTCTAGATCAATACATCTTGCAACGTGCAAATGAAGTACAACAAACCATTATCACTGCTTATGAAGAAATGAACTTCCATGTAGTGTGTAGCGCGTTAACAAGCTTCTGTATCAATGATTTAGGTGGTTTCTACCTCGACATTATCAAAGATCGTCAATACACCACTAAAGCGGATTCTCAGGCACGCCGTTCTGCACAAACAGCGCTTTATCATATCGTTCAAGCATTTATTCGTTGGATGAGTCCAATCTTAAGCTTTACTGCTCAAGAAGCTTGGCCACTCATTCCAGAACAAACTGAAAAGTATGTATTTACTTCAGAATGGTATGACTTACCTGTTTCATCAAAAGCAAACCTCCTTTCTGAAGAAGATTGGCAAACATTGATTAGCGTAAAATCTGCAGTAAATAAACAGATTGAAGCAGCTCGTAACGCTAAACTTGTCGGCAGTAATCTTTCAGCCAAAGTTGAACTTTGGGCAAATGAATCATTACAAACAGTTTTAAACCAACTGGCTGATGAACTCCGTTTTGTTCTTATTACTTCTCAAGTAGTAGTACATCCATTTGCTGAGCAAGGTGAAGCAACTGAAATGGAAGGCTTACGTGTACAAATATCTGCAGCTGAAGGTGAAAAGTGCGCACGTTGCTGGCACGTCCTTCCAGATGTAAATACACATGCCGATCATCCTGGTTTATGTGGTCGTTGTATTGTGAACGTCACTGGTCGTGGCGAAGTGAGAAAATATGCCTAATTCACAAGCTAAAAAAGGCTTATTCCAGTTTTATCCACACAACTTAATTTGGCTTGGACTTTCTGTCCTTGCCATTGTGTTGGATCAATGGACAAAATGGATTGCAAGTACGCATCTGAACTACGCAGATCCAGTGCCTGTACTTCCATTTTTAAACTGGACACTATTACATAACTATGGTGCAGCCTTTAGCTTTTTATCTGATGCGGGGGGATGGCAACGCTATTTCTTCACATCTTTAGCAGGCTTAGTTTCAATCCTTTTTGTATTTTGGTTGCTTCGTATGCCTAAAAAGATGGTGGTGCTACCTGTAGCCATCGCTTTAATTTTAGGTGGAGCTTTAGGCAATTTAATTGACCGTATTACCCTAGGTTATGTGGTCGATTTTATTCATGTTTATTATCAAAATCATCACTTTCCAGCTTTTAATATTGCGGACAGTGCTATTACCTTAGGTACCATCTTGCTACTCATTGATACATTCTTCCTTGAGAAGCAACGCAACCAAAATTCGGATGCATAATATGACCGAAATTATCCAACCTAACGAAGAAATTCGTATTACAGACGGCTCTAAAGTCGATTTACACTTTTCTGTCGCTATTGAAAATGGTGTAGAAATCGATAATACACGTAACCGTGAAGAACCTGTTAGCCTAACCATTGGTGATGGAAACCTTTTGCCAGGTTTTGAAAAAGCATTATTTGGTTTACGTGCTGGCGACCGTCGTACAGTACATCTTCCGCCAGAAGATGCATTTGGTCCATGGAATCCGGAAAATATTCAAACTTTCGATACAGTTAAGTTTGAACAACGCCCTATTCCTGGTCATATGATTGAGTTTGAAGATAAGGCAAAAACAACCTTATTCGGTGTAGTGAAGTCGGTTAATGATGACATTACAGAAATTGATTTTAATCACCCGTTAGCTGGCAAAAACATTACCTTTGAAGTAGAAATATTCAAGGTTACTCCTGAAGGCCAACAAGGCATTAAACTCATATAAATAAAAAGCCCTCTGAATGAGGGCTTTTTTATTATTCAATTTTTATTCATAACATAAGAATCCTTACAAATTCTATATTCTCAGCTACCTATATAATGAATTAAGTTATAAGTATAAAAATCCTTGGGAAAAATACATGCTGGTCTATATCATCGTAGGAAGTGTTCGTGAAGGACGTACAGCAATTAAAATTGCCAATTGGCTAGAATCAACAATTCCAACATTTGGTCTAAATGATTTCCAAACCGAAGTAGTTGATTTAAAAGAATGGAATTTACCTCTATTTTCAGGATCTCACCCGCCTGCTACCGGAATTTATGATCAACCTAAACAACAAGAATGGGCTGACAAAATTGCTCAAGCAGATGCTTTTATCTTTATTAGCCCAGAATACAACCATGGTTACAGTCCAGCCTTAAAAAATGCTCTCGACTATGTTGGTAAAGAATGGAGCGATAAACCTGCTGCATTTATTGGATATGGTTCAACTAATGGCTCTCGCTCTATTAGCCAAATACGTCAAGTCACCTCAAGTTTAAGTATCATTGATCCGAATGCTGTAATAGAGATTCGGGATATATTTAAACGCAATAAAGATGAAAAATTCGAAGCTAATGAATTTGAAGTAAAAGGACTTCAATCTATTGTTGAGAAACTACAGAAATATTATTTACCTTAAATTTAAAAAAGGCCTCTTTAATCAAAATAAGAGGCCTTTTATTTTTATAAACTTTTTAAATAATTTACTACATCTATATTACCAGCCATTTCTGCAAGCTGTAGCGCTGTGTATTCGCTTTTATAAGCAACCTGAGCACCTTTTCCTACTAAGAGTTTAACCACCTCTAGATGATCATTTTCAGCAGCTGCTTGCAAAGCGCTATAACCTTCATCATCTGCTTGATTAGGATCTTGTCCTTCTAAAAGTAATTTCTCTACCTGTTCCAAATCACCTAAAGAAGCCCAATAGACCAATTCAGGAAGAGAGAGTTCTTCATCATCTTCAGGTATTGAAGAGAAGGAATTAATTTTCACGTAGCCACCTAAAAATAACAAACTTCATAATTATTATATTCCTAGAACATGGCTAGTATGCAAATCTGATTTTGAAACTATAATTTCATTGCCCTAAATTCTGTATCTACTAGATTAAT
>NZ_JAZEYD010000012.1:0-157051 GCF_037027805.1 Acinetobacter sp. 161(2023)
CTACAAACTCAAAGTAGGGTACTGTACAGAACTCAGAGTCTCGAATTGCATCAATCACAAAATAATAATCTTGCAGAGATATGGTCTCAAACACAGCAATATCACTCGCTTTAGTGCTAAATGCTTCAACGTCATACCACGGAACTTTTACAGTCGGGTACTTCCTCAATTGAGTAATCTTTGTTCGAAAGAGGCAAGAGATTACATAGGTGCTACGGTATCTACAAAGTGAATGATCTTGGTATTTACTTCATCAGCATACTCTCCGTTGATTGCATGTGAAGCATCTTTAATCATATCTACAGTACCTTTCTTTAAGCTCTCTTGCGCATTGGAAACGGCAGTTTTAGAGTCATTCATGACACTGCGACCCGCCATTAAGGCAAAGACGGGGATATTGATATCTCTCAATTGATCTTTAGTGATTCGTGTTGGCGTTGGTGTCTTGACTGCGAACGTATGCATCCCTGTTTCAATGAGCTGCGCGACGGGGTCATCTGCTTTGACCGTGGCTCCTCCAGAGATATAGCTCAGCATATAATTGCGTATAGGTGTTGGAATCACAGTAATTGATGCTGGAATTGAGATGAGGATTGTAGTCAGCGGAATATTATCAAATACAAATACAGGATCGATAAGACTAAGACTTGCTACCTTATTGGGAAAGTGTACGACATAGTTAGTTGCTGTCCAACCGCCAATAGATACACCTATAAGATGAAGCTTACTCTCAGGCAATTGAGTCAGTGCTTCATCTAGCCATTTTGCTTGATCTTCAGCGTTGGTAATCGCTTTAGTTTGCTTACTCATTCCGGGTTCATTGATTAAGTCGACGGTATAGACTGAACGACTCTTTAATAAACCCGCAAGGTTTGGGCTCCACATGGGTGTAGATGCTGATCGACCCGGTAGTAGTACAAAGGGTTCTTTTGTATTCTTGCCACTATCAAAATAATAAACTCGAACCGTGCCATATGATGTCTTTAGGTCGAGTGTTTTTTTGGGCGTGGGCAAGTTCGCCATTGCTCGATCGTAAGCTCTTTTAAATTTTAGCTTGCCTGTATCAGATGTATAATGACTCAATGGATTAGTATTTCGATCGACAAATAGACCCGCACCAATCAAGATTGTGAGGCCAACAGTGCCGAAAAATAATTTCTTTTTCATTGAGTCATTCCTAAATAAAGCATACGTTGGACGACACAGATAGGTGATTTTTTCAGTGTAGAAACTAGTTAAGCTTTATACTATTTCAATTGTGTTTTACTTTTAATATTCTTCAAATACATCATGCTGAATATAGAAATGAAGGATACCGACAAATTTCCTGTTCCAAGAATAATAGCTCTTCATTTATTACCGTAAGCTAAATTCATAAGCATTGTAAACTTACATACTTATGGTAATGATATAGGCACTGCACTTAAAAATTATGACATTTAGAGGATTTACCGTGCTTCTTTTATAAAGAATTCTCATACTCCACATACCCATCTTCAATTGCAGGAATAATCTCTACAAACTCAAAGTAGGGCACTGTACAAAACTCAGAGTCTCGAATCGCATCAATCACAAAATAATAATCTTGCAGAGATGTCGTCTCAAACACCGCAATATCACTCGCTTTAGTGCTAAATGCTTCAACGTCATACCACCGAACTTTTACAGTTGGGTACTTCTCAAAAATAGGTTCAAGCTTTTGTGCACTAAACTCAGCGCGCTTTTCACGAGCTAAAGCCAACCAAGCAGGCAAAGCTCTTAAGTGAATAAAAAAAGTATAGGTTCTAGACATAACCACTCCATGACTGGGCCGAGTTGTAGTTCAACTGAAAAGACAGCATTTGCTTGTCATATCAATATGACTCAGTCAGTATATGAGTGATTGCTCACATTAAATACTCGCATTTCGGCCCATGTCAGAAACACTCCCAGACCCACGCAAACGCCCGCGTCAAGCACGCTCAGTTGCTACTTTTGAAGCAATTTTAGAGGCGGCTGCTCGCATTTTGGAGTCTTTAGGCTTTGCTGGATTTAACACAAATGCCGTGGCTGAACTTGCTGGTGTAAGCATTGGTAGCCTATATCAATACTTTCCTTCTAAAGATGCTTTAATCGTTGAGTTAATTCGACGTGAGCGGGCTAAGCTTTCAAGTCGTATTGTTGAAGCTATACAGCAAAATGACGCCGCAGACTTAAAAGAAAAATTAAAACTCATCATACAGGCTGCTGTGCAACATCAATTGAGCCGCCCGCAGTTGGCACGAACACTAGAATTTGCCTCTGAACTCATTGGAAAAGACATTGAGGAAAATGAGCATCAACACGAACTTGAAACCATAATTTCTGATCTGTTTATACGCTCTGGCATTTTACATGCACAGACAGCCGCACAAGATGTCATTGCTTTAAGTAAAGGAATGATTAACGCGGCAGGCATAGCAGGGGAAAGTGATTTAAATAATTTACAGTGGCGAGTTGAAAAGGCTGTATTTGGTTATTTAGAGCTATATTAAAAATTATTAATTTTGCTATAAAATAGTATTTTCATTTTATTAAATAATTATATTTTTATTGGGGAGTTTATGAAAGATGAAATTATGAGTAAAGCAGAGGTAAGTGCATTTACTTCAATTTTCTTAGGTTTGACGGGTTACTCTATTTTTATGTTTTATCTACTTGCTAAACGAAGTAAAGGAATAAATTACTTTGATGATTTATCTTCTTTTAATTATAACGTGTCATATTTAATTTGTTTTCTCATTTTTATATTTAGCAAAGTTTTTAAGGAAAATAAGTATATAGCTAATTTTATGCCACTTTTAATAGGGATTCTTTTATCTGTGATGTTCTTTATCGTTGTTTTATAGTGGGGATAGATGTGATTTATAAACTTAAAATGTGGATCTCTAGGGAAGTGGTTGATCCATTTTTTTCATTATATTCGTATATTTATAAAAATTTTGTTCTTGTTCTTTCCTTAAGTTTCTGTGTGATTGTACTACTTTGTGCTCTTAACCCCAGTATAGTCTTTACTCCTAGAAAAGAGAGTTTTGTTGTTTATGAGCCTGAATTTCATTTTAAAAATAGACGTATAAGGTCGTTAGTCGTAGAAAGAGGTAATAAGAATTTTCTTATTAATTGTGCATATTTTAGAAATGAAAATGGTTCATTTTGTGACTTATATAAACCTAGAAGATTGCTTAAATTAGAAGGAAGTTTTTTTCCTTATCCTTCAATATTTCTTGATGGTAATAAAATTGTAGCTAGCAGTGTTCGCTTTGAAGATGGAAAAGGGGGTGTAATTAATTTTTCAACAAGTGAAGAAGAAATTGCTTCTTGGTGGAATTGGGTTATGTTTCCCACCTTATTGATGCGGTATTTAATTTTAATCTGGCTAGTAGTGGTTGTTTTAATATTACTTTTAAAAGCTTTTAAATATCAGAATAAAAGCTAATTTTTTATTACAACAGATATTCTTGTAGTTCTTTTTCAATCGTCTCGCTAATCAACGTTGAATAGTCACTATCCTTAGTATCTAAATGACGCATTAACCACACATCTTGTTTTAAAGTTTGCTCAGGTAATATTGGCACTAGACCCGAAGCCTTTGCAACAAAACAAGGCAGGGCTGTAATTCCTTGTCCTTCAATGACTGCTCGTAGTTGCGAGTGCATGTTATCAAAAGACAAAACAGGCACTGCATCTTGGGTGAGTTCACGCATCCATTGTGCTAAGAACGTATATTGAAGGCTTCGGTCCCAACCGATTATACGATGATTCAGTAAATCATCAGCCGTTTCAGCATGCTCTGTGAAACTGGAAAGATAATCCTTACTACCATAAAGCCCATACTCCAGTTGGCCAAGGCGTCGAATAATGTAACGCCCGCTTTCTGGACGAACAAGTCGAAGAATAATGTCAGCTTCCCGTCGGGAAAAATCAACAGGAACGACACTTGTTGAGATTTCTAATTGTAAATCTGGGTGCTTTAGTTGCAATGCTGTTAGCTTTGATTGAAGCAACTGCTGCCCAATTAACTCAGGTAAAGCAATACGGAACAATGATTGTTGCCCTTGATCGTTGTAACGTTCCATCGCTATTAAATGCTCTTCTGCTTTTTCAGCCAAAGAAAAAAAATGTTTTCCAACGTGGGTGAGTGTATAGCCATCACTGTCTCGAGAAAAAAGAATCGCATTGAGACTTTTCTCTAGTTCAACAGCTCTGCGATGTACGGTAGAAACACTAATACCAAGCAATTTTGCACTGCGGCTCAACCCGCCAGTTCGCCCAATAGCTAACAAAATTTTAGTATCGTCCCAGTTCATACCTTTCCATATTTAGAAAATGCGTTTGCAATAAAAACTATAGTATCGCCGATGCTTAGATTTATACAATTCAAACAATCACTACAAGGCCTCAAAACTCATTATATGAAGCGACTATAAACATTTTAGAGCTGCGACATGTATTACTGCAATTAAATAGGATTTTCTGGTTATGGCGGGAGCTATTTCTGAGATCACAATGTTAACAACAGAGGAGTTGTGCCATGACGACCATTTATGTGGTTGATGCATTTACCACCCAACCAAACACTGGAAATCGAGCGGGGGTTGTTCTAGACGCTGATCATCTTACAACTCAAGAGATGCAAGATATTGCTGCATTCGCAGGGTATTCAGAAACAGCCTTTGTTTTGTTACCTAAAGATCAAAGCCATGACATGCATGTTCGATATTTTACCCCTACAAATGAAGTCCCGATCTGTGGGCATGCGACGATCGCCACTCATTTTTTACGTGCAACTACAGGCCACCAATCAGACTATCCATTAATCGCAAAAACGGGGGCAGGTCATTTACCCGTTTCAATATTTGGAAGTCCAGAAGAATTATTGGTGAAAATGACTCAAGGTCGCGTAGAGTTTTTACCACCTTTTAATGCGATACAACGGAGTGAACTTGCAAGCGCGCTGGGTGTGAGTGAAAGTGATTTTGCTGACTTGCCAATACAAGTTGTCACGACGGGGCATTCCAAGGTTATGGTGCCAATGCTGAGTAGAAGCAAGCTTGATGAATTAATTCCGAACAATGAAAAACTGAAAGCTATTAGCGCTAAAATAGGTTGCAATGGTTTTTTCCCATTTGTTTTGGAAGGTAGTAAGCAAGAACCTATTACGTATGGTCGAATGTTCGCACCTGCAATCGGTATTAATGAAGATCCTGTAACTGGTAATGCAAATGGTCCAGCGGGAGCGTACCTTATTCACTACGATTTAATCGAATGTGACCAGAAAGTAAGTTATTGGGGGTATCAAGGCCTAGCCATACAAAGACCGGGGCGAGTTCTAGTGACAGTTGAGAAAACAGATTCAATATTACACGTCAGTATTGCTGGACAAGCAATTTTAGTTGGCTCAGTTTTGTACTCGGGAAAAGATTGATTCTGTTAAATAAATGATAAAACCTTGCAGTAACACGATAGCTGTCTTTTTTGTTGTGAAGGGTACAACAGGTGCTATTTTAGTTTTTAGATTTACTGCAAATTCATTTGTTGAGCTTGCAGTAAGTTTATCTTGTAAATATTTTTGCAAGAAAGCCTTCTTCAACTACTCATTCTGCTAAGAGTGTGAAGAGGCTCTTAGGGTTTCCAGTCGTGTAATTCACAAATTGCCTTTTCTTCAGGTTTCATTTTCTTTATATCTTTTGGATCACCCGATAGAGGGTGACACAACCGTGTGGATTGCTCATTATCCTGTCCTGTTGTACGAGCCCAAACTGTAACTAAACCAGAATTTTGAATCGTCTGATTGCAACCTTCAAGTGCATGGAATGCATGAATTGAATTACGTTCAAAGTAGGTGAGCCACTTCTGATCTGGATCCTGATTGGAAAACCACTTTTTCCATTTACCTTTTGACCCGTCAATTTGTACATTCCAGCCTTTATCACTGCGTTTTTGTTTGAATTGGTCGCTGTCCCAATGCATCACCATAAACTTATTTTGATCAATACACTGAGGTTTGGTCAGTGTCATATAAATCTCTTGAGGGTGGTGATAATGGTAGGGGTAGGATGTATTGAATAATTGTACGGTCATGCCAATTTCTGCACCTACTTTTTCACCATCAATTTCCTTAATACGCAAGTTACCCCAAGGCCCCATGACTTCCGCATAAAGATAACCACCACGGAAACGGTCGCTTCCCGCATTTGGATTCTCAGCATAAAACGGAATCCAACCTACGGAAGACCAAAGCGTTGGTAATCCTTTGATACTGACATCCTTCGTCCAGTGTGCCTTAGTGTCGGTACGTGAAGTAATTGCTAAGAAATTTTCGTTCAACTCCAGACCAGCTGCGCCGATTTCTCCGCCCAATTTTTTATAGTAATCGGTTAATAGTGGGCGATTAATCCATTTGGAGGTTGCTGATAGTTTTTGCACTTCAGCGCTTGGGGTGTAGAGTGTGAAATCTTTATAGTTCTTTTGTGGGTCGAAACATGCTTTCGCTTTGTTTGGCTCGGCTAATATAGCTCTAAGGTGTTTCGCAACCAATTCGACATCACGGTATTTCATAATACAACGTGTTTGCGCTTTTCCTGTTTCGGAAGAATATGTTTGGGTCGTTGCTTGCGCTGAGTCTTTACATTGACCAGTAGGTGTCTCAAGTGCTTTTAAGTATTGGTCTAAATAGACTAGGGACTCAGTCCAGAACTGGTCTACCAGCTTTTGTTCCTCGGCAGTCAAGCGTGCAGGTTTTACATCGTCTTGGCATTTGAACTCGGCTGCTTGTGCTTGAAAGCATGCAAGCGTAGTTCCAAAAACTACACCTAAAATTCTTTTATTCATGATTCTATCTCTGTTGTTATCGCTAAGTGGAAGAGCTTGATATTTCTACTTAAAGTCTCTAATTTTTTGCACTTTAAAATGATGTAACTAATAAAAAAGCTGACTAAGTCCTTACAGTCGTAACTAACTTTATAGAGTTAGAAAATACTTAAAAATTATCCTAAATATTGAAGTTAAAAATGAAAATCTAAACTTCTATTAAAGAGCACAAAGCTTAAGTTTAAAATGATTTTTACATTTTATCTTTTTGATTTAAAACAACTAATTAATTTTAAATAAGTCTACATTATACTTTTTTTAAAAAAGTTGAAGATCATAAAGTATCTAAAAATTTCGAAAGTCATTGTCAGAAAAAATTATATAAGTTGTTGAAATCAATTTTAATCTAACAAGATTGCTATTTCTAGATGGATGGTCTATTTTATAAATATGAATTATTCGAATTTACCCAAAAGACCACGTGGTCGGCCCACTAAACATGGCATTAACTATGCAGATACGAAAGATGTATTAATACGTCGTGGTATTGAATTGCTTACAGAACGTGGAATGAATGCCATGAGCTTAGATGATCTCATGAAGCCTATTCAAATCCCTAAAGGCTCGTTCTATCATTATTTTGAAAACAAAGAGGCATTTATTTTAGAAGTCCTAGATGCTTATGAAACTTATTTTGTGAAACGATTAAATAAGTTTTTAAGTCAACCAGATCTTAAACCTCTTGAAAAACTACAAAACTTTGTAAAAGACGCTGGAGAAAAACTACAGAAATATGATTTTAAGCGAGGTTGTATTCTGGGAAATTTAGGGCAAGAGGTTTCTTATTTAGCCCCTGAAATCATTGAACGAATAGAAAGTATTTTTCAGGTCTGGCAGAAAATGATTTCTGATTGCTTACGTGAATTTTATTCTGAATACAGCTTAACAGACTGTAATGAAATGGCTTACCAATTTTGGATTGGGTGGGAAGGCGCAGTTCTTAGAGCTCGTTTAATCAAATCTACGAGTCCTCTAGAAGCATTTTATCGCTTGTTTACATTAGGTGTAGAACAGCTCAATAGCGTAAAAAGTTAATTAAAAAATAAATGCAGATGTCTGCATTTATTTTTTAATTAATTCTAGACGGTTAGTCTAATTAAATAGAGAGGAAGTTCTATGTATAAAGGTATCGTAATTACTAAAGATGACGCTGGTTATGTGGCAAAGGTTGCTGAGATTACTCCAAAGCCTTTGCAGGAAGGAGACGTAACAGTTCAGGTAAAATATTCAACATTAAATTATAAAGATGCTTTAGCCATTACTGGGCGCTCTCCCGTAGTGCGTAGTTTTCCATTAACACCAGGTATAGATTTTTCAGGTGTTGTAATTGAATCAAAACATCCAGCATGGAAACAAGGCGATGAGGTTTTATTAAATGGCTGGGGTGTTGGTGAAAAATATTCTGGCGGATTGGCTGAGCAAGTGACTGTTTCAGGTGATTGGCTCATACAGAAACCTTCTGCTTTTTCTTTTAAGGATACGATGATTATTGGTACAGCAGGTTATACCGCTATGCTGTGTGTCATGGCTTTGCAAAAGCATGGCATTAAACCAAATGATGGAAAAATTTTAGTAACAGGTGCAAATGGTGGAGTGGGTAGTATTGCCATTATTATTTTGAGTCACCTTGGCTATGAGATTACAGCATCAACTGGTAGACCCCAAGAATCAGAATATTTAATGAGTTTAGGGGCTAGCGAAATTATTGATCGCGCTGAATTATCTTCACAAGGAAAGCCGCTAAACAAGGAAATTTGGGCAGGTGTGATTGATACTGTGGGTAGTCATACTTTAGCCAATGCATGTGCTAGTACGAAATATCGTGGTGCGGTGGCTGCTTGTGGTCTGGCGGGTGGAATGGATTTCCCTGCAACAGTTGCTCCATTTATCCTGAGAGGAATTACGTTGTATGGAATTGATAGTGTTATGGCACCAATCGAGCTGAGAAAAGAAGCTTGGGAGCGTTTAGCTACAGAATTAGATAAAACGAAATTGGACGCAGTAACGACTGAGATTCAGTTAAGTGATGCTTTAAATTTTTCAAATGAAATTTTAGATGGGAAAATAAGAGGTAGAGTTGTTGTAAAGCTCTAAGCCTTCAAAAGAGCGTTAATGACTCCTTGTGTACCTTTGGGTGAAATGATTTAAGTTTATAAAAAAAGCCATCTACTATGAGATGGCTTTTTACTCAAGGAAATTTCAATAGTCGCTAGGGAAATCTCAATTGTCGTTTTTCGGTAGATACCGTCATACGACACAAGGTTTGTCATTTCGATATTCTTCAATTCAATTACTTAGAAAGCATTGCGACACATGATGACAAGAATCAGCGACACGACCTATGTCAATTTCTTGAGAAAACGACACAACCTCTGTCAATTCTTGAAAATGTGTTTTCAAGAAGCAATTCTATTGCAGCTTATAACAACTACTTGAATTTTACCTTCCTGAGCTGATCGACTATTTGCAATTAACATTTCTTGTAGTTCCTTAGGAGTGTTAGGAATAGGTTTTCCTCTACCCAACGTTTTAAGCTTTTTATTATCAGTTCTCTTATCAAACCAAAGTACTAAATAAATACCTCTACCTTCGGCTCTCCAATCAGTGGTATATAATTTATCAAGTTGTTGGTCAACTCCTGTCCAAAGGTAGCGATGCCACTGACCTTTTATTTCAATTGGTAGACGGAGTTTACCTACAGAGCAAGTGATATCAACTTCTTTGTCATATGCTACCTGAATGGTTAATCTATTATATTTAACAGATTTCTAAGAGAAAATCTCTGAACCAGCGCTGTATAGAATCATGATGAGTGCGTTCATGCCATTAATTTCTTATAACCACCAACTTCAATAGGTGGTTTTTTGGCAATAATACCTGAATCTTTCTCTAATATGAGTCCACCCGTGCAAAGTGACCTTGATGGCATTTTAGTTCTTCATTCTAAATTTGCTGTGAGGTCTGATGATAAGAATAGATTTAATAAAATTGAAGCGTTTAAGATGGGGTATGAAACGGAATCCTATAAAACCAAAATATTATGAATTAAAAATAGAGCCTGATAGCTCTATTTTTAATTAAATTAATATACTCTTATTGAGCAGTCATACTGGACTTAACTATTCCAATTACAATTAATTACGTAGAGATTAGTATTAAAATCTAATCATCATCTTCTAACAGTATCTTTAGTTTAGCGGTAGATACGATAGATGCTGCATCAATTCCGCCATCTGGGCTATCTTCAGATGTTATTACTTGCTCCCAGTAACCATTATCTTTATACCACTGTATCTTTCTGTTCCATGCATCACGATAGGATGGCATTGTTAACATACCAAGATGTTCCCAGTAATAAGTATCTCCTTCAAAGCTGACTGTGAAATCTGGTAAGCGAAAGTCTAAATCGTTGCTCTTTGCATAGAGCGGTTCCTCATACCTTGGGTTTAAGCCAAGATCTAGAAGAATATTCGCAACAATAACCTCACTTTTTGATCGCATTGGTTCACCGTTTTTAGCCCTGTGAATTAGGTTTTCGGTGAATAATCTTTGAGATTCCTGTGGTCGCATCATTAGGTCGAAAATGAAAGAATTGCGGCGTTCTACATCAGAATTACCAGCTTGTCGGAGTCTCAGTAATGGTTGAATATCACCTTGGACTAATAGTACTAGATTTTTCCTAAATCGTGTTAAACCTGTATAAATCAATTCACGTGTTAAAGTATTTGCTGATTGAGGAATAATCAAATAAACCGTATCAAAATCACTACCTTGTGCCTTGTGGACTGTTAGTGCGTAGGCAAGTTCAATAAGGCCATTGACTTGTCCTCTGTAGTAGCGATAAGAGGTTTCTGTTTGGGTTGAGAAAATGACCTGTAAATAGTCCTTTTCTGTTTTCTCTACCAAGCCGATTTCACCATTTGCAATATAATTAAGACTGTTATCTCTAGGCCAGCCTTCTCGTTTTTCATTAAGGATCTGAATAACTTTATCTGACCAGATAATTTCAGAATCACCAAAAGGTTTTGAATATTTTTTCTGCCAAGGATTTCTGCAATTTGATAAAAGCCCACCTTTGAACTGAGCCTGTATTAACCTATTGAGTTCATCAGTTCCTAGAGAGTCGCGTCTAGTTGGTGAAAGAATTTGCCACTTTTCTACTGCATTCCACTGTTTGGAGTCAAATCCTAATGAATTGGAAAAAGACTTGTAATCCTTTATGTCAATTCCCAAATCTTGTTTAAAGCAACCTTGTATTTTTTGCATTAAATCATTTTCATCTTTCCAAAAATGAATTCGTACATCCCCTTGATTTTTACCTTGAGCGAGTAAGCTTAACAACTCGTCATCACTAGGATTATCACTATCTGCGCAATAGCTATTCGCCAATTCCAATCCTGTGCTGATGCTATCTTCATTGTCCGAAATTGTTCTCATGCAAGTATTTAATTTGGCAACGCACTGAGGTGCATTATTTTTCAGCCATTTAATTATGTCTGCAAATGGTCTTCCTGGGCCGATTGGGGGCAATTGATTTGGGTCTCCAACCAAAATAAGCCTAGTTATTTGATCTTTCTCAAGTGCATCCAGTAAAGTAGCAAAAATATCTGATGAAATCATTGAGCATTCATCAATGACTACCGTTTTTGCAATATAGGGCTGTTTTTTACTTTCATGATTTAGAACAAATAGTTCAGGATCATACCAGCCTTGCTTCAAAAGAAATTGATGAATTGTTTCTATTCTACGCCCAGTAGCTGAAGACATTCTAACTCGAGCTTTTCCTGTTGGAGCCAATAATAATAATGGCTGTTTCCCATCCAGTTTTTCCAACCCATCAATAAATACTTTCAAAACGGTAGTCTTTCCAGTTCCAGCACCACCGGTCAGAACACTCACTCGTTGAGTGTAGAGTATTTCTAGAGCGTTTAGTTTTTCAGAGATAGCTTGTCTTTCTCGTTCATTAGTAGGTTGTCCAATTTTGGGGCTTTTACATAAATATTTTTGCCATTGATCGTTATCCCAATTTACTTGATTTGTTCGTTTGACTCTGCGCTTTATAAGGGTTGCTATGCTTTTCTCTTTATCATGGAGTGTTTTTAGAGCAGCCCAGCCTTGGCTTTCATTAAAGCTGGTAGCAAGCACGAGATCGTAAAAATCTTTATCAAACTCAAGAAGCTCTGTATCAGGCTTACATTGTCTGTGCTCAGGGAACCGTTTTTTAATCCACACAAGCAGTTCACTCATTGATAGCAGGCTATCTCCATTCGCAGCGGCTTGCTTCAGTACATCTACTGCTATAGCTCTTACTCTTCTTGGATCATCTTGTAAAACTTCATCATTGGATGGAAATAAAGCAGCATATCCTTCTGGTCGCATGCCATGATCAATTGTATCTAAACAGATTGGGTCTGAATCCGATGTACCAATATCATGCTCACAGATTAAATAGGGATTGGATACCAGTTCATCATCGGTGTGCAATATCCTGCTGATGGTTCGTAGCTCTGGATTTGCAATTCGCTCAACTTGTTTTGCTGTTAATTCAAATCTTGCTAGTGTTTCTAGCAGTTTTCGTCGTGATGTCAGTTTCAGCCATCGAGCACGTGCGGCTATCAATCCACTTTTGTATGGGCTCTCCTCGGGTTCTCGATTATCTTCTAGAATTCCAACTAGATGTTGCCAGATATTAATGCCTTCTTTTATTAACGGGGCAAGTACAAAACGCTGATATGCAGCTCCTTGGGAGCATCCGAGGTACTGTAATACGCTACCTATTCCAGGAAAAGCACCTCGGCCAGTCCATAATTCTGTAAGGATTTCATTGAGCCACGCCAAATGTTTATCCCACTCGCCAGCGACTTTGTTTTCTAATTTCACCTGTTGAACTGATTGGATAAAGCGTTCTACAACACTTAATGCAACATCGTCGCTTACATGTTCCCCGACATATGAAAAGTCTTTTACAGCAGAATTTGGGACTGGACATAGAATTGTCGCAACATCAAAGCCCGCATCAAGATACTCTTGATAAGGTAAACGTACGCCTTGATTTGGAAAATCTTGAGTTATTGCCCTAGACCAAATAGGGTAGTCGTCAGTAAATCTATCTGTTTGTCCAAAGTAAACTTGCTGACCGATTTTGTTGATCCTACCTATACCAATAAGAATTCGTGAGTGTTCTTCGGATAGTGGATTAGATTGATTCAAATAGTAAAATACTAAAGATTTTTTGGGTTCTAGCTTGTTCCAAAAATGGTTAAGCAGTTTTCGTTGACGATCAGGTTCATATACCCAGCCTACCTCTCTGCCATCATCATTTGGTTGTAGTTTGAATCTCTCCGACTCAACGATATCTCGCAAGTTTTCTTCCCTCATCCATCTATATGGTGAAGGACAGCAGGTAAAACTGCTTAGGTCTTCAGAGCCACTAGGTAAACGCCGGTGTTCAAGTGGATCATTGTGTGTGATCGTATAACCATATTCCCCATAAGCTCCCACGTCTCGGGAACATGGTGGTAATTTATCTAGATCGGAAAACAATACATTTGCATGTTCTTCTTCAAAATCGAGTTTTCTTGATTCTCGAATATGTTGTTGTTGCACACAAGATACATTGCACGATGGTTTTTTGCAGATACGGCCATTCCAAGCTGAGTCATGCCAAGTTAACCGCACAGATAAATGGGTTGTCATTAATAAAATCCTATTTAATATTTTGGAGCTATAACACCGCTTTATAATTATTCGCTAGTTACTAATATATTGTGCAAGATTATAGAAGGATATTGAATATTAAGGTCTTAAAAATATTTAGTTTGGTAAGATCCAATCTCCAAAAATAGTCTATTCTCTGAATAGCCACTGATTTTGTAGACACTTTTAAGTGTGTTATGGACTGCTTTCAAAAAACGTAATTTGTGTATTTTTTGACTATAATATGCATTGCACAATAACGAAATGTTTTTATATGTTGCATCAAAATGCTTATGCGTAAGCTATTATTAGAACATTAAATAAAAATTATCATTTTATGGGGTAAAAGTGAGTCAAAAACTAATTCCATTTGGCTTTGATATTTATAGTGAAATGTCATTGGATGAAATCGTACAAGCATTGAAATTTTGCCCAATTACATACGAGATAGAGCAATTAGATTCTCAACATTTCTTTTTTAAAGTTGAAGATTCGTATCAAAAAAGCCTCATTCTTAATTTCTTAAATGATTTTAAATTACGTCAAGAGTTGGATAAGCAAATTAGTCCACAACAAAAGTCATTTGTTGATGCAATTATTTTAGCAAGTATAAGTAAATAAAATGATTTTTAAAAATGTGGAGTTAATGCCATTTAACTTTAAACGAATGGCAGATGATAATTATCTCATAACAAGTGTTACGGGCGATTTTGAGTTTATTTCTCAGGATAATTTAAAAAAGATCATTGCTAAAGATGAATCATTAGATATAGATCTCTATCTCAAATTGAAATCCAAATTTTTTCTGATGAGTCAAAATGCTATTGGTTCAAAGCGAGCCCTGGCCTCAAGGTTACATGCAAAGAAATCAACAATTTTAGAAGGAACTTCACTACATATTATTGTTGTGACGATTCAATGTATGCACTCATGTTCTTACTGCCAAGTCAGTCGCCAACAAGCAGGAGATGAGTTCACTATTTCCAGAAAAGATTTACTCTTAGCCTGTGACACTATCTTTGAAAGTACATCTGATACTTTAACAGTTGAGTTCCAAGGGGGAGATCCTTTAATCAAATATGATTTAGTAAAACTTGCGATTGAGTACATTACTGAAAAAAACAAAGAGCACAATAGATCTATTCGTTTTGTAGTAACTACAACATTGCACCAGTTAACCTCTGATATGTGCTTATTTTTCAAAGAACATCAAGTGGTGTTATCAACAAGTATTGATGGTCTTGCAGACCTACATAATAAAAATAGACCAACTGCTAATCGAGATGCTTATGAAAGAACTATTACAGGCTTAGAGCTAGCACGTAAAGAATTAGGTCAAGACTCGGTTTCTGCATTAATGACGACTACACGTAAAAGCTTGGATTATCCTAATGAGATTGTAGATGCATACGTTAAATTAGGATTTAAGGATATTTTTATCCGTGGTTTGAGTGATTATGGATTTGCTAAGAAAAACTCAAAGCGACTTGCACCAACTCATGCTGAGTTCTTAGATTTTTATGAGAAAGCATTGGAACGTGTTATTCATTGGAATGATAGAGGATATGAACTAATAGAAGTTCATTCCGGAATCTTATTAAACAAAATCCTTTCTCCATTTGATCAAGGTTATATTGATCTCCAGAGCCCATCAGGCGCCGGACTGGGGTGTATTGTCTATAACTATGATGGATACGTATATCCTAGTGATGAATCTCGTATGCTAAAAGAAACAGGAGATACTTCTTTACGCTTAGGTAAAATTGGTGAACCTTTATCTCAATTGTTAAGCTCGGATCTACAAAGAAATATCATTACTTCGAGTTTGAATTTTAATGATCCGAGTTGTAGTCAATGTGCTTATCTACCGTATTGTGGGCCTGATCCTATCAGTGCTTATAACGAATTCAAAACGATGACTCCACCAACACATTTAACCAGTCATTGTAGGCGTTACATGGGTTTGTTCGATTTGATATTTAACAAGTACCAAAATTCTGACAAGTTTAGAAAGTTAGCAAATCAGTGGGCCTTTAGTAAGTAGATAGTATGAGAAAAATAAAACTAGACTCAGTCACAAAACATACCTCACAAATCTTTAGGGTGCTTAGTCTTGATAATTTGGATATAGAGTGGTTACCTAATCAATCTATTCTAGTGCCAGTTACTAGTGTTCAGGAAGTTGAAATTTTTGATCGATATATTCAGGCAGGGCTAGATAATCTTTATTCAATTTATAGCTCAGACTTACTTGATAAGGTTGGTGCAAATAATCTCTTTATTTCAGAACAACAAGTACTAAAATCAAATGACGTGGTTACTATTGATCCATATAAAAAGAACCTAAGCGTACTTTTGAGAGCAAGTGATACTCACCATACTTTGTTTTTAACCAACAGATGTAATAACTATTGCATCATGTGCTCTCAGCCGCCTACTAAGCATGATGATTCATGGTTAATACAACAAGCACTAGAAATCATTGATCATCTCAGCTATGAACCAATGAATATTGGTTTAACGGGTGGTGAGCCATTACTGCTTGATGAACAATTAAGACTAATCATCGATACCATTCATAATAAATTTCCTTCAACTGAGATTGATGTATTAACGAACGGTCGCTTGTTTAGTAATCCTAAGATAGCTGAATCAGTGTTATCTAATCTTGAAACGAAAGTGAATTGGCTTGTCCCATTATATGGTCATGCAGATCTCTTACATGATTTTGTGGTGCAGCAACATTCGGCTTTTGAAGAAACATTAGAAGGTCTATATATCCTCCAGCATTACGAACAGCCGATACAATTAAGAATTGTTTTGGTTAAGCCCGTATTAGAGAACTTAATTGATCTTTGTGCCTACATACGAACCAACCTTCCATTTGTAAAAGAGGTCGCTCTGATTGGATGTGAACCTATCGGTTTTGCACTTGCCAATAAGGAACTTAGCCAAGTTGATATTAAGGATTGGTGGGATCAATTAAATGCAGCGGTAGATTTATTGCTAAGTACTAAAACTCGATTAATTTTGATGAATATTCCACTATGCTGTTTACCTCAAAGCTTATGGCAATATACAGCAAAAAGTATCTCTGATTGGAAAAATACATATGATGATGTATGTAATAGTTGTGAAATTAAAGTTGATTGTTGTGGACTATTTAGTTGGTATAAATCTGGGTGGGTGCCATCTACGTTATCGCCAATTAAACTTGTTGATATTATGAGCACATAAATTGCATAATATATTTATTAATTAGTATCTTATTATTTTCTGGGGCGGTTGAAACTTGAGTAAATTTATAAAATCGTTAGCTCTTTTTGCTGTATCAGCTCCAATCGTTCATAATAAAGCGGAAGCAATGGCGAATGTGACTGTTGATTCTTATGATAACTTAGAGCCAGTATCAATTCGTCCTCTCAATTATGAGTACGAAAATGTGTTTGCTGCACATCGAAGTCACTCAAGTCATCGTAGCCACTCAAGTCATTCGAGTCATTATTCTGGTACTGGTTATTCGGGCTATTCAAGTTCTAAACTTCCAACCTATTCTGTACCGACTTATAGTGCACCAAGTACGAGTAGTTCATATGCTGGAACTACTTCAACTGCGAAAAAAAGTTCAAATATAACTGTAAAAACATATAGTAATGTACCTACACGGACTGATACAGCCTCTAATCCTTTCTATGGTAACTCTACTTCAGTTAATACTGGAGCAACAGAAGACCCGGTATTGGCTCGTGTGCTACAGGTGAAACGTGTACAAATGTCTTTACTACGACTCGGTTATTATTCCGGAAAAATTGATGGCGATTTGGGTAAAAGCACAAGAAAAGCTATTGCAAATTATCAAGTTGATAAAGCATTAACAGTTAATGGTCGAATGACTACAGAATTATTAAATAGTCTAGGAATTCCAGCGGTCAATTTTGTTGAAGACTCTTACTAAGAATTTAGATTCAAAAAAATAAAAAATGTCAGAATTCCTTAAATTTCTATTCTTGAAGATAGAATGGCTAATAGGATTTAGTGGGCTAATTACTAAGTTTATCATTGGTTTTGGTATATGCCTTATACTTTGCTATTTTATTTATATTGATTATTTTCCAACAGATTTGTCGTTGGGGGATGGTCTTTTATTCTTTCTTATCACAGTTAAATTTTGTTTTGTGTATCTGTTATTTTTAGGGTCACACTATGCTCTCGGAAATACTTTAGTTGGTATATTAAGTGTATTAAAAAATATATGTATCACCTTGTTTTCTTTTAGAGAAAAGTTAGCCAAAAAATTATTGAATCTTTTTTTTATCAAATTAGATTTGAAAGAAAGTGTTGATCGAATTGGAAAATTTTTTATCAAGTTTTTACTTTCTGTTTTTGGCTTGGCCTTTGTGTTTGCTTTTTATGGTGGAAAATTATTGAATTTGATTACAATGATTTTTTTAAGTTTATTACTAAAATTTTGTATTGATAAAATCATAAATCAATTAAAAACAGAAAAATTAAATAATGAAAATTTAACTGAGAATGAGAAGGACTATAAAAATAAAAAATTATTGTTAATGTTGGTTTATATTTTAATCGTTCCCAGTGTTGTATATCTTTTTTATGCAGGAAAAGATACAAATATTTTTATTAAGAATACACTAGGTTCTGTACGAGAAGATGATAAAAATAGCCTTATTTATATCAAATTAGTATTCAAAGATTTTTTTCCTGAAGCCAGAATTGGAGAGAAGAAAGGTGAATACATAGAAATTAAAGATGCTGAAGTTTTGTTAAGAGGTGTTGGGAAAAATGCTTTAGTCCAATATACATCTAAAGCTAAAGATCAAAATGGGAATATGGTTTCTATCAAAGTGAAAGTAGAAATTCCAAATGATTCGCTTTTAATTATACGAAGAACGCATAATCAAAAGTGATAATCAATTTTATAGACTCAATAAATTTAAGCCATTAGACCTAATACATCAGAACGTTTAAAAAGCCTAATTTTTTTATCAGTTTTACCCATGTAATAGGGTTTGATAAGTCCTTGCTTTTGCAAGTTTGTGATATGTGAATGACGCATACCTAGTAATGCACTAGCTTCAGTACCTGTCAAATATTCTTCTTTTAATTTAATAACTTGATCCAATTCACTCTTTTTAATTAACCTCCAGTAGACTAATTCCTCAATTTCTAGGAATCCTGTTTTACACCAATATTGAATAAGCCAGTTAAGGGTGCAATTCAGCATAGTAGAGGCATTTTCAATAGAAATGTAGTCATCATTTTGAGTCTTTTTTTGGAGCACCTCTACTGAAGTCTTTTCAATCCTAATAGAAATAGGCTGTATCTGACTCCTTGTAAGAATGCCTATTTGAGTAAGAAAAGCTGCCTGTTGTTGCCCAATTTTAAGCTGACTGGCTGCTTCTGCTAAAGAATATGTATTATGCTCTGTAAAATTTTTTGACTTAGATTTAGAGCGCCCAGTTCTAGTTAGGTAATGTTCTATTCCACAAATTTCATCACGCTGAATATTCTCTATTGATGATCGAGAGAATATATTGATAGGTTGCTTATCAATATGGGGACCACTGATTGCCCTGATACCAAGGCTTGATAGTTTCTCAACAATGTTTGTAGGATTGACAGCAAGTTTCTTTGCTAGTGCTGAAGCTACAATATAATTAGAATCAAAATTCTCAAGATCTATGTGAGAAATCTTTATTGATGAGCCAGTTCTTTTCTGATGGTGCCTGTTGAACCAATGAGTTTTAACTAACTTTCTTGCTGTCTCATAATTAATATCAAGTTTTTCAGCAACTTCATTTAAGCATAATTGTGAAGTGTTAGCATCAGATTCATTAAGATTTGGCAGAGTTTTAGATTGCGAAATTCTTGGATTATTCTCGTTGATAAATTGCTCGACATCTGTGCTTAAGAAGTCGTCAAAACTATAATAATCTTTGCCTAAATTCAGAAAGTCTTGCTTCATTAAGCTTTTAAATTTTCCACGTCCAATGCCTAGAACTAACATAGCTTCACTAGGCAGTAGTTTTGAGACCTTAGATTTTGCATTTGGAGTATATGGATTACAGTTTTTCTCAATTAATTGAATATACTGAGTATAGTAATAAAATTTATTCTGATCTTTAAGAAACGGTAGGAGTTGAATCCTTGGATGTGCAAGTTCAATTCTATTATTAATCCATTGACTCAGTCTTGCTATTGAAAGAGCTTGATTTGTAAAATACTCAAAGGTTATGTGCGATTGGTCTTCTGCATTAAGTGATGTTTGTAATTGAGCAAATTTTTCTACTGCTAACCAATATGATGTAAATTCGTGAAAGAAATTGGCGTCTCCTTCCTTAAGAATATTCATAAACCATTCAATATTCGATAAAGTATCGCAGTGCTTTATAGTGGCTCGAGAGTATTCAAAAGCACAATTTGGGCAATGTGTAATTAATCCCTTTTGAAGCTTAATACTAAGCCCACAGTTCCCGCATTGATCAATAAGAAAGATTGAATGTATAGGACATGCATAGATTGGTTTAAATAGCCAAATTTTTCTAAAGAATGGTTCCTTTAATAGGCATTTGGGACAGTAAGAAAACTCTTGAAGCTTCAGTAGATTGTCATCAATTCTAAGCTCTCCCCATTTTCTTGGGGAGCGACTAGTCGGGCCGACTTTCGCTAAAACCAGCTTTTCGTAATCTATATTTATATTCAGAACGTCAAGTGCAAGTTTAAATCGAGGTAAATCTGTTAAATCGCAGTTAGGGGTGTTTTTTGTAAGGTATTCAAATCGTTCTTTCCCGAAGAGTTGATATACAGAAGAGTGTCCATTCAATTGTGCGGTTCTTAATAAAAAACTAGCAGAAGTTTCATCATCGTAGGGGATAGCTTGTACCAAAAGAGAGTTAATCATTTTTATCCTTTGATAAAGCAGATAAGACTTGAGAAAAAGTCATCTCAAATGGACTCTTGTTAATTTGATTTATAAAGAGAGTTATGCCCAGTTGCCAAGCTGAATTAAAATCATCTGATATAACAGTATTTCTTCCATTTTCTAGAGCTTGATTAATACTTTCTCTAACAAGATTAACTATATAAGAGTGATATCCTTTCGTTGCTAAGAATATTTGTAAACCGATGAGAGGGCTATCTAAAGGGGGAGAAAAATTAATTTGTATTTCAGAGAGTTTTCTCGAAAACTCACATAAGAATGCGTAAAGAGTCCCATAGCCATCAGAGTCTTCTATCATTAACGGGTTTAATTTATAAATAAATGGAAATCTGCGAGCAATTTGACTATCAACTTGCAGTAGTGGAACAAATTCAGGTAGTCCAACTAAGCAGAAACTAATGCCAGTTTTATTGGCTAAAGTTTTTATCCAGTTACCTGTAGTTCTATTCATGCGTATGGTTGTTGTCTTACGTTCAAAAAAATGATGAAATTCATCTAAAAAAATTAGTTTCGTTTCACATGTTTTTAGTAAATAAATCAACCGATTTGTTAAATATTCTACAGTCCCACTTGTATATGTTTGATCTCCTAGCTCTATCAACATTGTAATAGCTAATGATTTAACTGTTCCTTGTGATGGAACCTCAACATAAAAAACTGGTACAACGGTTTTCTTGTAATTAACCTCAACCTTTTCATAACGAGGCATTTGACTTTCAATCGTCTTACATAATGTTGTTTTTCCTAATCCACCTTCAGCAAGTAACATGCTACCTATGGGCTCCTCGTATGCCATACTTCTTTTGGCACAATCCTGTATCCCATTAAATGCCTTCATAAATTCATCAGATGTAATAATAATATTATTAATGGCACTAACTTTTTTAAACTTATTAGAGTTTTCCATTTTTAGTTACCTCTAATGAACCAAATTTCAAAGTTGGCTTTTTATCATTTTTAAATTTGATTGGTTCTTCATGACTGCTTTCTAAAAGAGGAGATAATTTATCTTCTATTTTCTGAAGCTGCTGCGGTAATTGAAGTTTCAAAGGCCTTAGCCGAGGTTTTCGTTTTGTTAAATCACTTTGAACTTCATGCATAAGTTTATAAAGGTTATAGAGATCAGCCAGTGGTCCTAACTTTTGTTGATCCGACTTTGATAGGCGTTTCTTGCGCTTTTGTACTTCTAAATGAGTGACAAGAGATAATCCAGTTGTATAGTCTTGATCTGTAGAATCAGCTTGGATGACACTATTATTGTTCAACGGATCAATTACATAGACTTTACTAAGATCTAAGTCATCAATAAGTACTTCGACTTTACTCATACCTTTTGCTTTCAAAGTAGCAAGCAGGTGAGAATAGTAACTTAAACCGTCTATAGTCACTTGACCGTGATTAATTTTTCTCTCGACTGATCTGCGACAGAGAATATTCGCATCTGTCTCATCAATAAAAGATGGTTTAATGTTTTTGACTTCATTTCCCCATATCACGATTGGTGTTTGTCCAGTTGAGCTATGGATAGAAGTATGATAAATGTCGTTAATCCAGCTATCGGCAAACTTTTTAACCTGATCTAAGGATAACTTAGCTGCTTTTGAAGATTGATAACTGCCTCTTGCTTTTGGATTAGAAAAAGTTGTTCCTGGTAACTTATGTAAAAGACCTTCAGTGAGTGTTTTAAAGAAACGTTCAATATGTGGCTTATTATCAGGGGTACCAACTTGTGATGGAGTTAGAGTTATTTTTAGCTGTTCACAGACTCTTGATAAAGCATTATTTTTAAATTCAACACCATTATCAGGAACTATACGTGTTGGAATTCCTCCAGGGAAACCATGTTGTGGGCGCGTGATCATATCTTTAATGACAGCTAAAGTTGTCATTGAGCTTGGTGGAAACATACTGATATATGTTCCTACAATTGCTCGTGAATAGACATCAATTGCACATGCTAGAAAAGGTCGACCTAATGGAGAATTGGTGCTAGGGTCAACTACAATAATATCAAGATAATGTGTATCAATTTCGACCATATATAATGCAAAAGGACTTATTTGTTTTCTGCCAGAAGCCTTAAAAGTTTTTGTTGCAACTCGACTACCTTTTTTCACCTTGGTAGTTATATAGGGATCTAGCTGTTCTATATGGCGTTGGATCGTGCGTCTACTTGGCAAATACTTGGTAGAAATTCCTTCTTCTAGGAATCGTCCGAGCATGTAAGCCTGTACGTCTTTACTGGTTCTATATTCAGGAACAAGATATATTTCTTTTATTCCTTGATTCAATATTTGATAAATTTCTGTTGGGAAACGTAGCGTTTTATTGCCCTTATACTGCCTTTTAAGCATTAACTTATTTTGGGAATGCGTTATATAGTTATAAATCCATCGCGCAAGAGTCCTTGGGGATGGGGGAGTAGGATCATTCAAGTCAGAAGCAGTTGATTTAATAAAACTTGGCAGTAATTTTAAGCTCGTTGGGTGAGCCAACAGATGCAATGCCTGTTTTACATAAAACTCTTTACGATGAATTTCTTCACAAGATTCCGGATTAATAATCAGTTTATCGGGTGCAAAAACACAAAGTATTTCACCCTCTTTATATCTGGCATCAAAATCACTTGTTTCAATAAAATGTTGTTTACCGCCAATAACAGCAGCATATCGTATTTTATTATTTCCAACATACGAAATTTCAAAGACCTGATCTTCATGTTTATTGAACGTAAAACGAAAGCCTGGTTCGGGAATTAAGAGAGATTTTTCCATATCAAACACTCCCATTGGTCAACGCTGGTTTGTTGAGAGGAATACTAATTTTTTTATGGAATAAAAGGTAATCTCCTAATTCCTCCTTTAGCCCAATGTCTTTAAGCATTTTATGAGCTTGATTAATATCGTGTAATTCTTGCTTCTGTAATTGCTCAAGAGCAAAATTGATTTCAAAGCGATTCCATTGATGACGATGTCCTCGTTGGTACAGATAAAGTAAATGCTGAAGTTGCTTCTCCGATGGAAGGATTGTTTTGTCTACAAGTTTAAATGTGATTCCAATTGAACTAAATATGGTTGAAAGCCTTTCAAAGCGTTCTATATCTTTATACGGTAAAGATTTAATACAGGGCTTAACCTCATGGACTTCAAAGTTATTGTCATTAGTTTCAATTAAAAAATCAGGATAAGAGCACTTGTTTTGAGATAATGGAATCTTAAGTGATTGAGTTCTAAATTGTTTAACTTGAGGATCTTGTTCAAGACAGATAGCATGAGCTAATTCCAGCCTGCTCTCAACTGGAATGGATCCGTTGCATTTTGTGCTTGGAAACAATGCTGTGTTTCGCCCAAAGCAACCTTGATAAATTTTTCTTTGGCCATGAATAGTTCCAGCTATATCTGACTTATTGTTAAAAGCTTGTTCTATTTGATCAAAAATATTTTTGTAGAATTCATTGAAGTTAAAAGATGAGTTAAGGCTCATGATGAGTGTATCTCCAGTATTTTGGCTTACCCACCCCTGAAAATGAGGGTGAGAAAAATCTTTTGTTGCTTAAAAATAAGCAACAAATCTTGACTGGTGGCTGAATACAGAAGATACTTTGATTACCAAGTCTTTGTATGTTTCTATATAAAGTCACCAACGGATCCTTTTAGGGTCCGTTTTTTATTTGCTAATTTTTTATGTCATTAATGTCACTCCTTTGTGGAAATTAACTTTATTGGATGGATTCATTTCGTTGTTTTGCCAACCAAAAGGCTAAGTCTTTAACGAGCGCATATTTACCACGACGGTTTTCGACAGAGAAAATGGGGATTGGTACAGTTTTTCTTGTTAAGGCTTGCCTAAAGGCATCGATAGAACGATATCCCAATGCAACTCTCAATGCTTCATCTGAAATCATGGGGCCATGACGTTCAAATAGATCACGTTCAATCATTTCTGCACTTATTAAGATTGCTTTATTCATCTTATTTAGTCCTAACACGTCATAACAAAAGCATATATCTTCTTAGAAAAATATGGTAGAAGAGCGTTAAGGGCTAAAGTTATTTATAATTTTTCATTAAGTTATTGATTTTTAAAAGATAGATTTAATTGGTATGTGGTTGCGTCGAGGTTGCTAAAATATGCAAGCAAAAATAAAAACGAGGATAAGAAGAGATTGGCTTGATGTTATTCGTACAACCATTTGGTATGCATATATAAAAAGAAAATTTTTAAATAGTACAAATCATGAGATAGCAAAGTTCATTGAACCTGATGTATTTGGGAAAGATGAGGCGAAAGATATTAATAATAATATTAGATGGGCAAAATATAGAAGAGGAAAGCATACGCCTGGAAAAGAACTTATAAATCAAGCCGATCAGCATGTAAAAGGGACCGCTAGGATTATTAACCATGTTGTGTGGGAGGTAATTCGAGGTCGTAAACCATTGAAATGGTTTATAGAAGATGGCGTAAATCAACTTTCTTGGGATATACGAAAAATTCTTTTTAAGTCGGTAAACGATCAAAATGAATTAATCTCTGTTTTACATATAAGAAAAGAGTTAACAAGAATAGAGCGGCTGGCAAATTTGGATGCATTGGCTGCATTGATCATCTTTTTAAGAATTGCTAATGAGCAAAATCAAAGAGAAATCGCTTTAAGTATAGGGAGATCAATTTATAGAATATTATTGGTAATGTGTGTTTTTTTGCCTTTAGCAAATTTTAGATATGAATTGGGTTTTATAATTTACCTATATGTTTTTTCTAATTATTTGAGTAAATTAAGAAATTTTGATAGTAATGATGTTGATGAGTTTTTTGATAGATCCAATAAGTTAAATTATATTTTATTAGTGGCTGAAGATGAAGATATTATTGATTTAAAGGGTAAGGGAATTAGTAAAAAAGCCTACACTAATTTTCTATTCGATATTCAAGATGGTAAGCGGGGTCTTGAAATGATATATGAGTTTTCTCCTCCCTTCTAAAGGAACTATTTTAAAAATGTTAAAGCCTAGGTTATTGTCCTAAGCTTCTAAAAGCTCAATTTTCATAGACAAATCGTAATTCGTCGCTTCGATCAACAGATTTAATCAAGATAAGTAAATCTGAAGAGATTGTTTGAATTGGTTGAGAATTTTAATAAAAATTCATTTGTATCAAGGCTCCTAGGCTTCAAGCCTTTTAGAAAGTTTCTCTTCTGCATACATCTGTTTTAAAGCTAAATTTTCCTGTTCTAATTTATCTAGTCGAGTAAGAATTTGTTCACTTATATCCAAGTAGCTAGCTTTCCACCGATAAAAAGTTGCTACACTAATTTGATATTCCTGACAAATTTTTTCGACACTTGTACCTGTTAAATTTTTTTTAACAATACTATTCATTTGAGCTACAGAAAATTTTTGCTTCACATCGAATTCCTAAACTATTGTTCTAGAGTTTTTTATTGCTGGATGAATCGAAAAACTTTAGAAACAGATAGGGTTAAATTTAAATATCCCAAATTAGGATATTTAAATTGTAACTGATATTCAGCACTTAGCTCAACACATGATTTCAGGTATCAATTTAGCATTTCAATTTGTGTTGTGAGGGTTATATAGCGATAAGCATTTTTCCCCTTATTTTCAGCTCTCCATTTTGTGGCTTTTATTGATGTTTTCCAGTTTTCTTTAGAGTTTGTACAAGAATAATTACCAATCCATTTAGAATTTCTGATTTGTGTCAGTATTTCAGTTGTTAAGCGATCTGGTGGAGGTAGAGTCTCTCTACTATTGATAGAACGAGCATGTATTATCACTGAGTTATTATCACCAATATAGCTAAAGATGCCATCTTGCCTACGACATAGCCCTTGTAAGTTTTTATAAGGAGAGGCAAGTTGCTCTACCCATTGTTGATGAATAAAAAAGGGAGAGGAGTAAGTTGATACCCTCATTTCATATTCATTATTGATCAAAATTGGCTTTGCTGTGTCATATGATTTTATACCCCATTCATTGAGTAGCATCTGTTTGACTGAAGTGGATGTACCAGTATCTTGGAATTTTGTTGTACATGATGTTAAAGGAATCATGAATGAAAGGATTATTAATTTTTTAGTAATTAGCATAGTTCTATTTCTCTAAAATATCCTATTTTGGGATATTTTCAATTGTAACTGATATTGAGCCATGCGCTCAATACACGATCCTAGGTATCAATACCTAATTAAGAAACTTATAGAACTTCGTGAGTCCAAAAATGTGACTCAGGTTGAGTTAGCTCGTCGTTTGAAAAAGCCCCAATCATATGTTTCTAAAGTTGAAATATTGGAAAGAAGACTTGATGTGATTGAGTTAATGGATTGGTTGACAGCTTTAAATATAGGATATGAAGAGCTAAATCTTAAAGAAATCTTGGCTATTTCATCAAAAATAAAATAGCCAAACCAAATGAACTATGATTTAGTTGTAAAAGTTATCGTGGATTTTGACTTTACTCCTAGAAGTGATTTTTTTTCACGGACGATGACTCGATTCACATAACCAATTTCCTTAAGAGCATTGATTAGACTTTCATTTTCATTACTATAGCTTAAGGAGTGATTTCCTATGTCCGTAATTAATTTGTATGGTTCATCTAACATATTTAACAATCTAGAAATTTCTGGGTGATCAAGATTAGGAATTTCTGGAATAAGAAATTTAACTCTGGTTTGTGTTGATAAGATTTTTGAAAAATAGTTGTTGATATATTCTATAGGAATATATTTTCCATTATATTTAAAAATTTGATTGATTGTATGTTGAACATTTGATTCTTGATAAAAATTAATTCCAAGTTTTTCAACTATTATTAGTTTTTGTGCATATGTAAGTTCTGATGATTGAAGAAGTAATTCATATTCGTGGTTTTCTAAAATTATTTCTTCGATCAACTCTAAGAAGTCTCCTGAATTTCGAACAATGATATCTCTAATGTAGCTAGAAGATTTTTTTCTCAAGCTTTCAGTATTTTCTGATGTTAGAGATAGAACTTTCTCGCTTATTAAAAGAGAAATTTTAGAATTTGATAAATTTGATAAATCAAGAGATTTATAATTAAACATTCTTGCATAAACTATTGCTTGATAAGAAGTTTCCGAAAATGAGTCAGATTCAAGAAGTGCAATTTCAAATTCATTGGTAATCTCTGGAGTACTTTTTTTACTTTCAGAATCCGAGATTTTTTGTTCTTTTAGTAATTCATTATTTTTATCAATATATTTAGAAATTACTTCATCTAATGTACTATCATTATGCTTATAATATGAAATTAAAGAATCCCAGCTAGGTTTTACTTTGTTCTCAGATAAAATTGGTTTCCAAAATTTGGCTTCGCGAATATAAGAAATTAAGTCAATTTGAACTTCATTGTTTTCAATCAACCATATTTTATGAGAATCATCTAAATTTAGTTTGTTGATTAAATCTATGAAGTAGTGTTCATATTCATTAAGTTTATGAGTTGAAGTATATAAAATTTTTTCAAAATATTGATTAATTTTATTTTCTATTTGGCTTTTTAAATACATTGGTGCAAAGTTCATTGAAATACTGTAAGGCATTGATTTAAATTTATTTATTATTTCATTGTGGTTTTTATCTTCATTATTTAACAGTATAATTTGTAATATCATTTTTTCATTAAATTCAAAATATTCTTTTTGACATATTTCATTGAATAGACTTCTGTCCTCTTCATTCTTACATTCTAAATAGTCAAATTTTGGCTCAAGAATTTCTAGGAAACTAATAGTTTCTTGTTCAGTGCTATGGGTATCTTTGATGTATTCGATAAAATTGATTTTAGAAGACAGATAGTTTTTTAGAATGTCATCTTTGTTAAGAAAAGAAATACTTTCTTTTTCTAAATTTTTCAATATCAGCAGAAGATAGCTTTCAACTTTTTCATCTGTCATTGACGTATGAATATATTCAAAAAAAGCCTGCCAGATTTTAACTATTTCATTAATGAATAGGGATGAGTTTTTCCCTCTATCTATATATTCGAAAATAAACTTAATTGAACGTTCATCTTGATTTGATAATAATTTGAATAAATTATTGTAATGATCATTAAATTTATCATGGTTCTCAAGTATAAAATCTACTAAGCTAAAATTGAGAATGCTTGTGTGTGAAAACTGTCTAGGTGTTAAGTATTTTTCTAATATTTTTTTTACATTAGTCAAATTGATATCAAAATCTGAGTTTATATGGTTTATAACACGTTGTGCGTAATCTCTTTCACTAATATTTATTACACTGTCAATAAAGAGTGAAATATAGTCAGGGTAGTGCTCATCTATGTATCCTTCTCTAATTAAAAATTGAAGAAGAGGAGGGTGATTTTCAGAATAAAAGAATTCTTCGCTGATATCTTTACTTAGTAATTCTTTTAATGTATTCAGCTGAAGACTATTTTTTTTATTAACTAAACCTTGCTTTTGCTCCAATAATTTTCCACGATTGGTTGTTTCACGATTTATAATACTAGTTTCTCTATCTGTATATGAGAGTGTAGCGTTTACTCGATTTTCAATCTTTTTAAAAGTAAAAGTAATATCTTGACTATTTTGAATTTCAATATTTGTATTATTACTGGTAATCTCTACAAACCATTCTATATTATCTGAATTTTGAAGAATGTTGAAATTTTCATCAGTTGTTAGATTGTTGTGATCTAGATATGAGTCTCCAATTTTAAGTTTTACTAGATAGCTAGTACTTCTAATATAATTGTAGTTATTACTTGCCCCTGTAATATTGGGGTATCTTTTTAAGATTTCATAAACATATAATTTTCTTAACTCTGTGACTGTTTGAATTTTTTCTAATTGTGATGCTTGAATTTTTTCATCCAAAGTGATTATTTCTTGTTTAATCTGCTCTAATTGACTAGCAATGATATTTTTCTTGCTGATTTTAAAAATTTCATATATTTCACCCTTATTAGAGTGTAGGTTTGCAAATTCAGCAGGGTAGTAATTTTTATAAATAATTAAAGCTAGTAGTTTGTTTTTATTCAGATTCGGATTTTTGAGTTTTTGAACATAAAGCTTAAACTCATTAAAAATATTTGTTACAAGTCTCATATCATCAAAATAAAGAGAGACTTGATGTAAGAAAATATCTTCAATTTCATTATGTAGTTGTCTATCATTTTCTTCGTTAATATAGTTTTTTCGAATCAATTCATAAGCATTTGCGGGGTTTATGACTGGAATAATCGGAACAATGAAGTCAAAAAACTTAGAGCGATCTTTATCTTGAAACATGTTATCTCTAATGGCATATAAAAATACTATAGGGCGATTTACTTGCTTTGAATTGTTGACAAGAGTATTGAGCTCTCTAAGTCGAATAAAAATTTCTGAACTCTCAAAACGGTCCAGATCTTCAATTACGATTACACCGAAATCTGTTCTTTCAAAGAAGTATAAAATTTCATCTAAGTGTTTGTTTAGTATAGATTCTACTGTATCATTATTTAATGTGATTTCGGTATCTTGAAACTTTAATTTAAGTTCTTTAAGCTTTTCAATATATTTTATTCCAGTGAATAATCCAACTATGCAATACATTAAAAATAATAATGAGACAGTTGTTTGAGCTAGTTGGTCTGAACTAGCCAATATACTAAACTTATCAAAAAAAATACTTTCTGGAAAAAATATAAATAGTGTTAGAAAAGCCCATAGGAAAATAAAAAGTGTATTAGCAATTAGCTCTCTAGGTTGAACAGTTACGATTCGTTTTAGTCTGGAGCGAGGTAATGTTTTTTGATCTACAGAATAAAAGAGTTGTTGTAATATACTTTTTTCTATAGCTTCGATTTCAATTTCTTTATTATTACCTTCAATTTCTAAATGATCTTTGAATGTTGCTAGCGATATATTTAAGTATTTCCATTGTGGATTATTTTTTTGGAAAGTTTGTAACACGCTACTCTTGCCTGAACCATATGGTCCAGTTATAGCAATGTTGTTGGTTTTCTTCTGTGATAATGCAAATTTTAGCATATCAGAATAAGCATTATCTTCATCTGCGTTAGTAATCGGTGTTAAAGATAAATATTGATGTGAAGAGGTTATTTGAGGAGCTAAATAAATTTCTTTGATTTTGGCATAAGTTATTTTTATTTCATTCCAGATTTTTTGAAGTTTATCTTTTGACATTTAAATATTTACTCAAATAATATTATATTTTGAAGTTGTTTATATTTTATTCCTTTGTTTTATTTATATCTATCTGTAATTTATTGTTTTTATAATTTATTTATATTTAGTTGCATTTTTAAATAGAAACTGAACTATTAAGACGAGCTGGTTTCAAAAATGGTCTATTTTGTTGTCTCACGTAAATATATAGAAACTAAAATTTAGGTTATATAAGAAAAAATAGAGCCATTAGGCTCTATTTTTTCAATGACAAACAATGTGTCGTTCAATGACAAACTATGCGTCGCAAATGACAAACAATGTGTCGCGTGACGGATACTTAAACTTACCAGCTTAACGCACCACCAGTTTGGTAGTCAGTTACGCGAGTTTCAAAGAAGTTCTTCTCTTTACGTAAGTCCATCATCTCAGACATCCACGCAAATGGGTTAGTCACACCAGCAAATTGCTCTGGTAAACCTAACTGAGATAAACGGCGGTTACAGATGAATTTCAAATATTCTTCCATCATGCTTGCGTTCATACCCAATACACCACGTGGCATTGTGTCACGCGCATATTCGATTTCAAGCATTGTGCCTTCAACAATCATTTGAACCACTTCTTGTTGGAACTCTGCACTCCAAAGGTGAGGGTTCTCAATCTTGATTTGGTTAATCATGTCGATACCAAAGTTCAAGTGCATAGACTCATCACGCAAGATGTATTGGAATTGCTCAGCAACACCGTTCATCTTGTTACGACGACCCATACTCAAAATTTGAGTAAAGCCACAATAGAAGAAGATCCCTTCAAGAACACAGTAGAATGCAATCAGGTTACGAAGTAAACGCTGGTCGTTTTCAGGTGTGCCTGTGTGGAAATTAGGATCAGTTAAAGATTGAGTATATTTCAATCCCCACGCTGCTTTACGCGCAACAGATGGAACTTCACGGTACATGTTGAAGACTTCGCCTTCATCCATACCTAAAGATTCGATACAGTATTGGTAAGCGTGAGTGTGAATCGCTTCTTCAAATGCTTGACGCAAAATGTACTGACGGCATTCAGGGTTCGTAATGTGGCGGTAAATTGCCAATACTAGGTTATTTGCAACCAAAGAGTCCGCTGTCGAGAAGAAACCTAAAGAACGCATAACAATCGTACGCTCATCTTCAGTTAAGCCGTTTTCAGACTTCCAAAGCGCGATGTCTAGGTTCATGTTTACTTCTTGCGGCATCCAGTGGTTTGCACACCCGTCAAGATACTTCTGCCAAGCCCATTCATATTTAAATGGAACAAGCTGGTTCAAGTCCGCACGACAGTTAATCATTGCTTTGTCGTCAACTTGAACACGTTGCGCGCCCATTTCTAGCTCTTCAAGGCCAGGGGCAACATCTAAGTGTTCTAAGGCTGCAGAGGCTCTAGCCACCGTATCGGAGGCAACTGTTGGTCGCACGGAATGGGTTCCAGCGGATTGTGGAGCTGCCACGCTCTGCGATGATGACTGCGCAGCAGATACATTCTGCGAAGCAGACGTTTTTTCCGGTTGGATGGGCGCAGACTTGTGTTCAGGTGCAGCCGGTTTTTGCGAATCATCTTCAAAATCGTCCCAACTAAGGATAGACATTTTTGTTCTCTCTTCGTTGTGTATATCTATATTTGACATCTCTTAAACGAAGATGTCCCTACTATACGCTTTTAATGTGTAAACAAAATTAAGTTTTATTGATGCATGACCAAATTTTGTGCCTCTGGTCTCTACTCACTACAACTTATTTTGCTTACGCTGTTGCTTACGTATTGTGAAAAATGCGTAAATCAGCGGTATATAAAAGAAAAGAAAGGCAAAGATTAAAACTCCAACACCAAGCATATAGTTATGGCTGAGATGAGAAAGCATAATCTTTACCTCTTTTAAAATTGCTCTTTAGTGAAAAAGAGCAATTTTATTGAATGTTATTGGCAAGCTTCACAATCTGGGTTGTCGATTGAACAAGCCATTGGAACTGGAGCTGCTTGGGTAAAACCATCTTCTTCAACAGCTTCTGGTTTTTTCGCTTCTACAACAGGGGCAGCAACCGGAGCCGCTTCAACAGTCGCAGGTTTAACTGCGTTTAAAGCGCCTGTGTTAATTGTAGATTTTTCAGCAGAAGTTGCACCTAAAGCTCGGAGGTAATAAGTCGTCTTAAGACCACGTAACCATGCCATCTTGTAAGTGATGTCAAGTTTCTTACCGTTCGCACCAGCAATGTAAAGGTTAAGCGACTGAGCTTGATCAATCCATTTTTGACGGCGTGATGCAGCATCAACGATCCAACGTGTATCTACTTCAAACGCAGTAGCAAAGATTGCTTTTAATTCTTCAGGAATACGAGCAATTTTTTGTACTGAACCTTCAAAGTGTTTCAAGTCATTAACCATCACTGTGTCCCAAAGACCGCGATCTTTTAATGCACGAACGAGGTAAGGGTTAATTACAGTGAACTCACCAGACAAGTTAGATTTCACATATAAGTTCTGGAATGTTGGCTCAATAGACTGAGAAACACCACAAATGTTAGAGATGGTTGCAGTAGGAGCAATCGCCATCACGTTTGAGTTACGCATACCGTCTTTTTGAACTTTGGCACGTAAAGTGTCCCAGTCTAAACGTTGAGTACGGTCAACTTCGAACATGCGTTCTGGACGAGATTTCGCAACAATTTCTAAAGAGTCGATTGGAAGGATACCTTGATCCCACAATGAACCTTTGAATGTTGAGTAAGCACCACGTTCAACAGCCAAGTTGCTTGAAGTTTCAATCGCATAGTAGCTAATCACTTCCATTGATTCATCAGCAAAATCAATAGCAGCGTCTGAACCGTAAGCGATGTTCATTTCATATAGAGCATCTTGGAAGCCCATGATACCCATACCCACTGGGCGGTGTTTCAAGTTCGAGTTTTTCGCTTGTGGTACAGCGTAGTAGTTAATGTCGATAACGTTATCAAGCATACGTACTGCTGTTTTAATTGTGCGAGCTAACTTCTCACGGTCTAACACACCACCTTGAACGTGTTGTACAAGGTTGATCGAGCCCAAGTTACATACTGCAATTTCGTCTTGATTTGTATTCAAGGTAATTTCAGTACATAAGTTAGATGAGTGAACTACACCAACATGTTGTTGTGGTGAACGTAAGTTACATACATCTTTGAATGTAATCCACGGGTGACCAGTTTCAAACAACATAGAAAGCATTTTGCGCCATAAGTCTTTAGCACGTACTTTCTTGTGTAGCATGTTGGTGTCTTTCGCTACAGACTCATAGTAAGCATAACGCTCAGCAAATTCAGCACCTGTTAAGTCGTGCAAGTCTGGAGTTTCAGAAGGAGTAAATAATGTCCAATCACCATCTTCAAATACACGTTGCATAAACAAATCTGGAACCCAGTTCGCAGTGTTCATGTCGTGTGTACGGCGACGGTCATCACCAGTGTTTTTACGAAGTTCTAAAAACTCTTCGATGTCTAAGTGCCAAGTTTCTAAGTATGCACACACGGCACCTTTACGCTTACCACCTTGGTTTACTGCAACAGCTGTATCGTTCGCAACTTTCAAGAATGGAACAACACCTTGAGACTTACCGTTTGTACCCTTAATGTAAGAGTTCAATGCGCGAACAGGTGTCCAGTCATTACCTAAACCGCCAGCCCATTTAGAAAGCATTGCGTTGTCACGCATTGCGCTATAAATGTCATAGAGGTCATCGCCAATGGTTGTTAAGTAACAACTAGAAAGCTGTGGACGTAATGTACCTGAGTTAAACAGGGTAGGCGTAGACGCCATGTAGTCGAAGCTAGACAATAAGTTATAGAACTCGATTGCACGGTCTTCTTTATTTTGCTCGTTTAACGTAAGACCCATCGACACACGCATAAAGAACAATTGCGGTAATTCGAAGCGAACGCCATTTGAGTGAATGAAGTAACGGTCAAATAAAGTCTGTAAACCTAAGTAGGTAAACTGATTAGAGCGTTCTGGCTGAATTGCTGCTGCTAGTTTCTCTAAATCGAAATCAAGCAAGTCTGGTGAAAGCAAGTCAAGCTCTACACCTTTTTTCAAAAAGGCTTCGAGTGCAGTGTTTTCAGGAGTATCTGTAGGTAAGCCTAAGAATGCTAAACCTGTGCTCACTAATTCACTAGAAAGCAAACGTGCAGTCACGTAAGTATAGTTTGGTTCTTGTTCAATACGAGTACGTGTTGCCATCATCATCGTAGTGGCAATATCACTCTCTTTTACGCCGTTATATAAGTTCTTAACGGTTTCATCGACAATAGCCTGAACATCAATACCTTCCAAACCTTCAGCTGCTTTAGCAATCGTTGCTTGCAATGCACTTAAATCAAGTGGCTGAAGCTGACCGTTTGCATCGGTCACTTGTAACGTAGGATGGTGGTTTGAGTTCGTTTGCTGACGAGCAGTCGTACGTTGTTCACGGTAAATCACGTAAGCACGGGCAACTTTCTGTTCTCCGGTACGCATTAAAGCAAGTTCAACCTGATCTTGAATTTCTTCAATATGGATCGTACCGCCCGATGGTAAACGGCGAGTGAAAGTATTTAATACCATTTCCGTCAGTTGGGTAATACGGTCATGAATACGGCTTGAATCCGAACTCTGTTGACCTTCCACAGCAAGAAAAGCTTTACCAATCGCAACAGAAATTTTCTCTGCATCAAATGCAGCAACATCTCCAGTGCGTTTGATCACTTGAATTTGACCGGGAGTCGAAGTAATTACGCTCATGCCAGCATAGCTCCATTGTCACTTTTGTTATGTTTATAGACCGTTTGAACCGAGCAAAAAGTATGCCACGATGTTTGAGGGATAAACACAAGACTTAGTAGTTAAAGTTTATTTTGAACACAAGATACGGGATTTTTCATAGCAGATCAATCTTGACTTTTTAGTAATTTTTTATCTGTATGATTTGATGGGAGATAGCATAGCAAAGCTATTAAAAAACGCTTATAGATAAGTTTGTGGATAACTCAAAAAACAAGCACTTAAATACAATTAATGTAGGTAGAGAAATAATTTGTTTAATATTCATACATTGGAAATATGAATAGAATATGAAATTTAATAACAATAACTAAATGTTAAAAACACGAGAAAATTCAAAGGCTAATAAAATGCAACAAAACACGGTTGTCATGTATCAGTTTGGTGAACGCCTACTTGTTTACAATGTAAACGTGTGTATATTGCAAATGATAAACGAATGTATCTGCAAGATTTTTAAGATGCATGTAATGAGATTTATAGGGGCAATGATATGAGCCAAGAAGAAAAGTTACCAAAGATTCTGATCGTTGAAGACGACGAGCGTTTAGCACGATTAACTCAAGAGTATTTAATCCGCAACGGCTTGGAAGTTGGTGTAGAAACTGATGGTAACCGTGCAATTCGTCGTATTATTAGTGAACAACCAGACCTCGTGGTTTTGGATGTCATGTTGCCGGGTGCCGATGGCTTAACCGTTTGCCGTGAAGTTCGTCCACATTATCACCAACCGATTTTGATGTTGACTGCACGTACAGAAGATATGGATCAGGTACTTGGTCTTGAAATGGGTGCGGATGACTATGTCGCTAAACCAGTTCAACCGCGTGTGCTATTAGCCCGTATCCGTGCGTTATTACGTCGTACAGATAAAACTGTAGAAGACGAAGTTGCACAGCGTATCGAATTTGATGACCTTGTGATTGATAACGGCGGCCGTTCTGTAACGTTGCATGGTGAGCTTGTTGATTTCACTAGCGCAGAATATGACCTATTATGGTTGCTTGCATCAAATGCTGGTCGTATCTTATCGCGTGAAGATATCTTCGAACGTTTACGCGGTATCGAATACGATGGTCAGGACCGTTCAATCGATGTCCGTATTTCACGTATTCGTCCAAAAATTGGTGATGATCCTGAAAATCCAAAACGTATTAAAACAGTACGTAGTAAAGGTTACTTGTTCGTTAAAGAAACCAATGGGTTATAAGGTCTGAATAAACTTCCTATAAGGTTGGTCGAGTGTTTAAACACAGCATATTCCTGCGAATATATGCGGGACTAGTAATTCTTGTTGTTTTGGTTGCCGTTTTTGGTTATTTGCTTGTACAAATTATCAATTATCAACGGGCACAAGAATACCGTGAATCTTTAACTGATGGCATTTCCTATGTCATTAGTGAGGGGGTCGCTCGACAACCGGGGAAGCAACAGAAAATAGACTGGGTTTCAGATGCATCAGATTTATTGGAACTCCCAATTTATTACACTGATGCCAGCAAGGTCGAGTTATCTCGTACCGAGAAAAAACGGATCGAAGCTCAAAAGTCTGTTGTCCGTTACGATGCTAGTAATAGTATTGCGTATATTATTATTGGTTTGCGTGATGACCCTCAGCACTTTTTATCAATAAAAGTAGACAAAATTAGTGAGCGCCAAATGAAGGCTCTCCCTATTTTTGTACTTGATTATTTAATGGTATATCCGGGGCAAGAACAAGAATATCTTGCTAAGATTCAAAAACATTTCTCATATCCAATTAATATCTTCAATATTCAAGATATTAATCTAGACTCTGAGCAAATTGGTCGGTTACGCCAAGACCAAAGTGTCATGTTGTACAAAGACAGTGCAACAATGCGTGGAACAACCATTTCAATCGTATCTCCAATTCCAAATCATCCGACACAAGTTCTGGTTCTTGGTCCGGTTCCAATGTTTAACTGGATGCCTTTACAGCTTTCTGCTGGAATTACCTTATTTAGCCTATTCTTACTGAGTCTGGGTGTTTATGGTCTTATCTTGCCGTTAGAGCGTAAAATTCGCCAAGTTCGTTATGCGTTAAACCGCATGAAGTCAGGTGACTTGTCACTGCGTGTTCCTATTGAAGGAAGTGACGAAATGGCAAACTTGGCATCAAGTTATAACAATATGTCTGATCATATTCAGCGTTTAATTGAGGCTCAGCGCGAGTTGATGAGAGCAGTATCTCATGAGCTTAGAACGCCGGTTGCCCGTATACGCTTTGGTACAGAGATGTTGGCAGAGGAAGACGATTACAACCATCGTATGCATCAGGTCGACATGATTGATAAAGATATTGAGGCACTCAATACCTTAATTGATGAAATCATGACTTATGCAAAGCTAGAGCAGGGAACACCTTCATTAGATTTTGCTGAAATTGCGCTATTTGATGTGTTGGATCAGGTTGCGGTAGAAACTGAAGCTTTAAAAACGCAAAAAGAAATTGAACTGGTTGCCCCTCCTGTTTATTTAAAAGTAGATGCAGAGCGTCGTTATCTTCACCGTGTTGTTCAAAACTTGGTGGGTAATGCTGTTCGTTATTGCGATAATAAAGTTCGCATTACAGGTGGTGTTCACAGCGATGGCATGGCCTTTGTTTGTGTTGAAGATGATGGTGCCGGAATTCCTGAGCAAGATCGTCAAAGAGTATTTGAAGCCTTTGCCCGTTTAGATGACAGTCGTACGCGTGCGTCAGGTGGCTATGGTTTAGGATTGTCAATTGTGAGTCGTATTGCTTACTGGTTTGGTGGTGAAATTAAAGTAGATGAAAGTCCTACCTTAGGTGGAGCTCGCTTTATCATGACATGGCCTGCAAAACGCTTTAAACAACCTCCTTTGAAAGCCAATAAAAAAGCACCTTCATAAAGGTGCTTTTTTATTGCGTTACTTATAATTGAGTTGCATCTGGTTCCAAAATGGGTTTTCCGCCTCTTAAGCTGGTCAACGCATCGGAATTAAAATCGATGAGTAATGAATTGTTTTTTGCATCAATCTGGTATTTTTGAATAAGAGGTTGATCTCCATTAAGCGTTTCTATTTTATATTCATCTGCAATATGCAAAATACCTTCTAGGTTTGTTGTCGTTGATGCAAAATCCTGTCTAAATATTTCATAGACATCTCGCAAGTCAAAAATTGCATTATTCGCATCTGGATGTTTATGAATATAGCTTTCTATATGTCGCACAAGTAACTGCGCAAACAAGTAGTAGTTTGGTTTATGCGTATATTCTAGAGTCATGCATTTTTCTCCTTATTATCTGTTATTAGCATACATGGCAAAACACAGGTTATTGTATAAAATTCATTACACTAGATGATTAAATGGAAACCTATAAAGATATAAAGACCCGATTACGCCCTTGGCGTTTTGCTTGATATAAAGCGTCATCTGCTTCTTTAAATAAATTTTCAATCGCTCTATGTGATGAAGGGGAATATAAACTTATACCAATACTGACTTGTATGAAAATTGGTAATTTCCCATAAATATAGATCGGTTGCTGACTAATTTTAATTCGTATTTGTTCTGCAAGGTCAAATGCGCTTTCTTTGGTGGTATCTGCAATGAAAATTGCAAATTCTTCACCGCCAAATCGTCCCAATAAATCATGAGGATGCAAAATATTTTGAATGGTGGTGACACAAGTTTGTAGAGCACGGTCACCTATTTGATGGCCATAGTTGTCATTAACTTGTTTGAAGTGGTCTACATCAAGCATGAAGAAGGCTGAGGTTTTATTTTCCTTGTGTACCTTTTCTTGAAGTAGTCTGACCGATTGCAAAAACTGGCGTCGAGTGAGACTCGATGTTAACTCGTCATGCGCAATGGCGTGTTGAAGCTTTTGAATTAATTCTGAATGTAAAACACTAATGCTGGAGACGGTAAGAGGTGCAATCGTCATCATGATTAAGCCAATACGAATTGAAATGGTGTTGCTTAAATATTCGTTTGGATAAAGCAAAAGGTAATGTCCAGAGACATGATAGATAATATAGGCACTGGTAAAGGTCGTAATGAGTGCAACAATAATCGGTTTGTAGCGAATGGCACACCAAATGAGTGCAGCAATTGGGTAGAGTAGGGAACCTGGGCCTGAGTCATAATAGCTGGCAGCAATAGAAATAATGACAGCTAAAAAGGGTAAAAGGTCAATCGCTTGTAAGCCACGATTTCTCGAAAAGTAATGTTTTACCTGACTGTATTGAGGTAGGTTCAATATGATTGGCAAAAGAAGTAAGGCGTTTTGTAGCTCTGACGTGAACCAGTAACCGAATTCATCCCATAAATTACCAAGCATAAATTTAGTATTAAACATGGGCACAAAAGTTGCTGCAAACAATGCACCCGCTACGCTTCCTACCCCGCATAAAGCAAATAAAAAAAGGTAAGAATAACCTCTGTAGGCTGCTTTAATATTCTGGTTGAAAAAAGTATAGAGTGCGAGGGTGGTCACAACATAAATAAAATTTGACGTTGTTAAAACGAGTGTGAGAACAAATGGAGTACCCTGAATTAGATCGGCAATCACATATCCTATATAGGCACCTAAAAATGCACTGAGTCGACGTGTGCTTGGAAAGCGAATGAGTAACCCGAGCAAAACAGAATTGGCAGGCCAAAAGAACGCGAGAAAACTTAAAGGACGCGATGCGATGCCAATAAAACAACATACCGTAATAATGAAGCCAAACAGGAGAAAAAATTTTAAAGAAGAGGAAAATGAAAATTCACGAAGTGAGTATGGCATCAGCTGCCCTTAATGATAAACACTCTTATCCAAGAGTAATAAAATATTATGCATGACTAAACATTCATCATAATTCAGAGGAGAAGCTGAATACAATAAAAAACAAACTAATATTATAAAAAAGTAAGGTATTAAAACTTAATGATGGATGAACTATGTAATTATTCTAAAATTAAAAAATGAAAAAAATCATCATAAACAAAAAAACTATTAAATAAACCGATTATGTGCGGTGAAACCCCCCTTACAACCCATAGAAGAATAGTTTTACCAAGAAAATCATCCGAAAGACTAAGACGCTTCAACTAGCATGCGAAATTAGAAATCAGGTACAATTGGCGGGATTAATTTTGTGTTTGGTGTATTTGAAGGCCAATACATACATTCTTTGTTAAATAATAGGCCTGCCAGGAGTTATCCCCGCATGAGTGCCATTACTCCATACGACTGGGCGATTATCGCCTTCGTGATCGGCGTTACATTTCTTTGCGTCTTTATGCTCACAGTTCCCTTACTCCTCGGGGGGAAATCGTGGGGGCGTGCTAAGCAAGAGCAGTTTGAATCGGGTGTCGTGAGTGCTGGTGGCGCTCGCATTCGCCTGTCTGCAAAGTTCTATTTAGTTGCAATTTTCTTTGTTGTCTTCGACTTAGAGGCACTTTACCTCTATGCATGGTCTACTTCTGTGCGTGAAGTAGGGTGGTTGGGATATACCACTGTCGTGATCTTTGTCGTTGATTTATTGATTGCGCTTGTTTATGCCTTCTCTGTAGGTGCTTTAAGTTGGTCACCAGCAGATCGCCGTAAATCAGCAGGTGAGACGATTAAAATCGGTTCACCAACAATGAACATTGCTGAAATTACACGCTTTAACTCTATTGAAGAGCTCGTAACTGACCCTACAGGCCAGATTCCAGCTCAATCATCAGGTCGTGTTAAGTCAAAAACTACACCTGCATTGTCATCTGAAAAGGAGTAAGTCGGGATGAAATATACTCTGACCCGCGCGAATCCGGATGCTGACCAATACCCATTGCAAGAACGTCAAATCGTGACAGATCCACTAGAAGAGGAAGTGAATAAAAACGTATTCATGACTCGTTTAGAGGATGTCTTGCATACAGCAGTAAACTGGGGGCGTAAAAACTCCTTGTGGCCATTTAACTTTGGTACCTCATGTTGTTACGTTGAATATGCAACGACCTTAACAGGTGTGCATGACTTGTCACGTTTCGGCGCAGAGGTTATCCGTGCTTCACCTCGTCAAGCTGACTTGATGATTGTTGCAGGGACCTGTTTCGTAAAAATGGCACCAGTTATTCAGCGTCTATATGAACAGATGTTAGAGCCTAAATGGGTCATCTCGATGGGTGCTTGTGCAAACTCTGGAGGTATGTACGACATCTATTCAGTAGTTCAAGGTGTAGACAAAATTATTCCTGTTGACGTGTACGTCCCAGGTTGTCCACCTCGTCCTGAAGCATTAATTCAAGCTTTAATGCTTTTACAAGACCAGATTCAATTAGAGCGACGCCCGCTTTCTGCCGTGATCGGTGATGATCTTCAGCCAGTGTATAAGCCTAAGATGATGCCAGAACGTGACCGTAAGAATGCGCAGCGTATTGCCGTTAAAAACTTACGCTCTATGGATGAGATTAAATAATTTTTTGACGGTGCTTTGACATATCTAACCGATATGTTCATCGAGAAAATTGACAGAATTTGTATTAAATAGGAAGCCAAGCCAATGGCTGAAACTGACATTGCTATGCCAGAGTCAACACCAGTTGATTCACGCCCAGCATTTGCAATCGTAGAAGAACTCAAAACCAAATTTGGTGAGAACTTTTACGTGCAGGCGACTTTTGAAGAGTTTCCAACAGTCTGGGTTGAGCGCGCACGCGTGCAAGAAGTCCTTATGTTCCTACGTAAAGTGGAACGTCCATATGTAATGCTGTTTGACTTATCTGCGATGGATGAGCGTTTACGTGTTCATCGCGATGGTTTACCGGCATCTGACTTCACTGTGTTCTATCATTTATTATCGCTTGAGCGTAATAGTGACATTCGTATCAAGGTTGCCTTGAACGAAAATGATCTTAACCTTCCGACAGCGACCAATATCTGGCCAAATGCCAACTGGTATGAACGTGAAGCTTACGATATGTTCGGTATCAATTTCGAAGGGCATCCAATGCTCCGTCGTATCTTGTTGCCAACGTATTGGGAAGGTCATCCGTTACGTAAAGAATATTCAGCACGTGCGACAGAATATACGCCGTACATGCAAGACAAAGCGAAACAAGACTTTGAACAAGAGCACTTACGCTTTGTGCCAGAAGACTGGGGTCTTAAGCGTGGTAACGCTGATGAAGACTTCATGTTCCTGAACTTAGGTCCTAACCATCCATCTGCACATGGTGCGTTCCGTGTTGTATTGCAGTTAGATGGCGAAGAAGTGAAGGACTGTGTTCCTGATATTGGTTATCACCACCGTGGTGTGGAAAAGATGGCTGAGCGTCAAACATGGCATTCTTTCATTCCTTATACTGACCGTGTCGACTACTTAGGTGGTTGTGCTCAAAACATGCCGTATGTGATGGCTGTAGAGCAAATGGCAGGTATTAAAGTTCCTGAACGTGCTCAAGTGATTCGTGTCATGTTGAACGAATTGTTCCGTATTAATAACCACTTGTTGTTCTGTGGTACGGCAATTCAGGATGCCGGTGGTATGACACCAGTATTCTATATGTTCGCAGACCGTCAAAAAGTTTACGACATTGTTGAAGCAATCACGGGTTACCGTATGCACCCAGCATGGTTCCGTATTGGTGGTACAGCACACGATCTTCCAAACAACTGGCAAAAACTTGTTAAAGAATTGCTAGAGTGGATGCCTAAGCGCTTAAACGAATACTACACAGCGGCATTGAAAAACTCTGTGTTTATTGGTCGTACGCGTAACGTTGCACAATACGATGCCAAATCTGCACTCGCATGGGGTGTAACTGGTACTGGTTTACGTGCGACAGGTATTGATTTTGACGTTCGTAAATATCGTCCATACAGTGGCTATGAAAACTTCGATTTTGATGTGCCAGTTGAGTATGAAGGCGATGCATATGCACGTGTACTCGTTCACTTCCGTGAAATTACTGAGTCGTTAAAAATTATTCAACAGTGTTTGGATAACATGCCTTCTGGTCCATATAAAGCGGATCATCCATTGGCTGTTCCACCACCGAAAGATAAGACATTACAAGATATTGAAACCTTGATTACGCACTTCTTGAGCGTTTCATGGGGTCCTGTCATGCCAGCGGGCGAGTCATCATTTATGACTGAAGTGGTTAAAGGCGCAAGTACGTATTACTTGACTTCAGATAAATCGACGATGAGTTATCGTACTCGTATTCGTACACCGACCTTTACTCACTTACAGCAAATGCCTGCAGTGATTAACGGAAGTTTGGTATCTGACTTAATCATTTATCTGGCGACCATTGACGTGGTTATGGCTGACGTGGATCGCTAAGAGGTAACACATAATGATGATTTTGACTGATAAAAAGCCACGTGTGAATGTTGAAGGGATTTTGACTGCGGACGAAATTCACGATATCGAACATCACATTGGTCACTATCCATACCCTCGTGCAGCCTCTTTGGATGCATTGAAGTGTGTACAGCGCCGTAATGGTTGGGTAGATGACGCTCAAATGAATGCCATCGCACAGTTGTTGTCGATGAGTGTTGCTGATTTGGAAGGTGTTGCAACATTTTACAACCGTATCTATCGTCAACCGGTAGGTCGTCACGTAATTTTGCTTTGTGACTCAATTGCTTGCTTCTTGATGGGTGCAGAAACACTTGCTGAAGCATTCCAGCGCGAATTAGGTATTCAGTTTGGTCAAACGACCGCAGATGGTCGTTTTACGCTGCTTCCAATTTGCTGCTTAGGCAACTGCGACAAAGGCCCAACTTTAATGATTGATGAAGATACTCACGGTTTAGTTGAAGTGACATCAGTCAAACAGTTATTGGAGAAGTATGTATGAATACTGAACCAAAACCAATTTATGGCGACGGTAATCCAGAAACTCATCCACTAACTTGGCGTTTAAGTAAACGTGACGAAGTTCGTGGTGCTGATGATTACGAAGCACTTGAAGGCTATGCCGGCTTTAAAAAAGCATTAGGCATGAAACCTACTGAAGTGTTAGACGTGATTAAAGCTGCAACCGTAAAAGGTCGTGGTGGTGCGGGTTTCCCAGCGGGTATTAAATGGTCATTAATGGCACCAAATGATGGTGGTCCACGTTATTTGATCTGTAATGCCGATGAAATGGAACCGGGTACCTTTAAAGACCGTTTGTTGATGGAAAAGCTTCCACATCAATTGATCGAAGGGATGTTAATTGCGGGTTATACCTTAGAGGCGACTCATGGTTATATCTTTATCCGTGGTGAATACATCGAGGCTGCTCAATATCTAAATGAAGCGTTAGAACAGATTCGTGCTAAAGGTTATTTAGGCGAAAACATTTTAGGTTCTGGCTGGAATTTTGAGTTGCACGTACATACGGGTGCAGGGCGTTATATCTGTGGTGAAGAAACTGCATTGATTAACTCGCTTGAAGGTCGTCGTGCTAACCCTCGTACTAAGCCACCGTTCCCGCAAGTTGCAGGAGCATGGGGCCGTCCAACAATTGTGAACAACGTTGAAACTTATAACAACTTGCCAGCAATTATGCTTCGTGGTCCAGAGTGGTATATCGGTTTATCAGCAGGTAAATCAAAAGACCCAGGCACTAAAATTTATGGTGCGTCAGGTAAAGTGAAATTCCCAGGTCTTTGGGAATTGCCATTTGGTACAACTGCACGTGAAGTGATTGAAGATCATGCTGGTGGTATGCGAGAAGGCTTAAAGCTTAAAGCATGGTTACCGGGCGGTGCTTCAACTGACTTTTTACCAGCAGATACCATTGATTTACCAATGGATGCAGACACGATTATGAAAGCAGGTTCTCGTTTGGGAACATGTTTATTGATGGTTGTAGATGAAACTCAATGCATGGTATCGCTCACTCGTAACTTAGAAGAGTTCTTTGCGCGTGAATCATGTGGTTTCTGTACACCATGTCGTGATGGTTTGCCATGGGCTGTTAAAGCGCTTAAAGCACTTGAAGCAGGCGAAGGTAAGAAAGAAGATATCGACCATTTACAAGAATTGACTCGTAAATTATGGATCGGTAAAACTTTCTGTGCCCACGCACCAGGTGCGATGGAGCCGCTTATGGGCGCACTCAAACATTTCCGTGGTGAGTTTGAAGCGAAAGTGACAACTCGTCCTGTCGTGCAAACCAGCAACGTAGAACAAGCTTAAGGAATTCGACTTATGGCTACAATTCATGTCGATGGAAAATCGTATGAAGTCAACGGCTCGGAAAACTTGCTACAAGCATGTTTGAGTCTGGGCATCGACATCCCATATTTTTGTTGGCATCCATCCTTAGGTTCGGTTGGTTCTTGCCGTCAATGTGCTGTTACGCAATATGCGAATCCAGAAGATACGCGTGGTCGTTTGGTCATGTCATGCATGACACCAGCATCTGACAATACCTATATCTCGATTGAAGACAAAGAAGCAACAGATTTCCGTGCATCTATTGTTGAATTTTTGATGACGAATCACCCGCACGACTGTCCAGTCTGTGAAGAGGGTGGTCACTGTCATTTACAAGATATGACTGTGATGACTGGTCATGACCGTCGTCGCTACCGTTTTACAAAGCGTACACATTACAACCAAGAACTCGGCTCATTCATTGCACATGAAATGAACCGCTGTATTGCTTGTTACCGTTGTGTTCGTTACTACAACGACTATGCAGGCGGTACAGACTTTGGTGTGTATGCCAATGCATCTCGTGTTTACTTTGGTCGTCCAGAATCAGGTACTTTAGAATCTGAATTCTCGGGTAACTTGACTGAAGTATGTCCAACAGGTGTATTCACTGATAAGACACATTCAGAGCGTTATAACCGTAAATGGGACATGCAGTATGCACCAAGCGTGTGTCAAGGCTGTTCTTCTGGTTGTAACATTTCTCCGGGTGAACGTTATGGTGAAATCCGTCGCGTAGAAAACCGTTTTAATGGTTCGGTTAACCAGTACTTCCTTTGTGATAAAGGTCGTTTTGGCACAGGTTATGTAAACCGTGCAGACCGTCCACGTCAGCCTCAGTTCCGTAACGGTGAAACTGTTGCAACTGTTTCTGTTGATCAAGCTTTAGATCAAACGATTGCAAAACTTCAAGGCAAAAAAGTCTTGGGTATTGGTTCTCCTCGCGCAAGCTTGGAATCGAACTATGCATTACGTGAGCTTGTAGGTCAGGCAAATTACTCAACTGGTGTTGCACAAAAAGAGCAAAAACTTGTTGACCTTGCTGCATCTATCATGCAAACCGAGGGTATTTACAACCCGAACATGCGTGAAATTGAAAGCTACGATGCTGTTCTGATTTTAGGTGAAGACCTGACTCAAACTGCTCCACGTATGGCATTGTCTGTTCGCCAAGCTGCGAAAAACAAAGCTCGTGAAATGGCTGCGAAAACACGTACTCCAGATTGGTTGGCTGAACCTGTACAACGTATTGGTCAAGAAGCAAAATCTCCGATCTATATCTTGGCTGCAACTCAAACTCGTCTTGCCGACGTTGCAACTGGTGAAGTTGTTGCTTCTCCAAATGATATTGCACGTTTAGGCTTTGCCGTAGCAGCAGCAGTGAAAGGTGAGGTATTAACTGGTTTAGATGACGATGCAAAAGCATTCGCTCAAACCATTGCTGACACTTTAAAAACAGCAAATAAACCATTAATCATTGCGGGCACAAGTTTGCAAGATGCTTCTATTATGGAAGCTGCGGCTGAGTTGACTCAGAACTTAGGTTCTAAAGCTGGTTTAAGTCTTGTGGTTCCTGAAGTGAACTCTATGGGCTTGGCATTGTTTGGTGGCTTAAGCCTTGAACAAGCATTTGCTCAAGACTACGACACACTTGTTATTGTTGAAAATGACTTGTTCCGTCGCTTACCTGCTGCTCAAGTAAAAGCTGCACTAGATAAAGCTGAAACAGTAATCGTGCTTGATCACAGTGAAACTGAAACTTTGAAACAGGCTGATATTGTTCTTTCAGCAGCAAGCTTTGCAGAGGGTGACGGTACTGTTGTAAGTCAAGAAGGTCGTGCACAGCGCTTCTATCAAGTTTACGATCCAAGTTACTACAAGCCTGAATATGCAATTAAAGAATCATGGCGTTGGTTACATGCCATTGAAACTGGCATTAAAGGTAAGGCTGTAGATTGGACATTGCTTGATGATGTGATTGAAAGCATCGTGAAAAATGTACCAGTACTTGAAGCAATTCAAGATGTGGCACCTGATGCAGGTTACCGTGTACATGGTTTGAAAATTGCGCGTGAACCACGTCGTTATTCAGGCCGTACAGCAATGCGTGCGCCGTTATCAGTTCATGAACCGAAGCAGCCTACCGATCCAGATTCAGCATTAACATTCTCAATGGAAGGTTATGTTGGTCCGCAAAAAGCATCATCATTAGTACCATTTGCGTGGGCTCCGGGCTGGAACTCTCCACAATCTTGGAACAAATACCAAGATGAAGTAGGTGGTCACTTAAAAGGCGGTGATTCAGGTGTTCGTTTATTCGATCGCTTGGCAAAACGCCCTGCACGTAGCTATGTTGCTCCAGTGCCTGTAGTTGCAAACCCTGAAAGTTTCCGCTTGGTACCAATGCACCATATTTTTGGTTCTGGTGAATTCACTATTAAAACACCTGCAATGGAAACTCGTATTCCAGAAGCTATGTTTGCAGTGGGTGAACAAGATGCAACTCGTTTGAACCTTCAAGAAGGTCAACGCATTACAGTAAAAGCAGGCGAAACCAGTGTGAGCTTGCCTGTACAAGTAATTGAATATTTACCTACAGGTTATATTGGTTACCCAGTTGGTTTAGCACCAATGGTGTCACTAGCTGAGCCTGTTTCAGTGGCTTTAGGAGTGTAATTCATGAATCAAGAAATTATACGTCAAACGCCACTTTGGGCTGAGAACTGGCCAATTGCTTACGCTGTAGTTCAAGCAGTTGTGATTTTGCTTGTTGTCGTTTTAGTTGCAGCGTTGATGTCTTTTATTGAACGTCGTTTGCTTGCTTTGTGGCAAGACCGTTATGGTCCAAACCGTGTTGGTCCTGGTGGTATGTTCCAGATCGTTGCCGACATGCTCAAGATCATGTTCAAAGAAGACTGGACACCAAAATTTGCTGACAAGCTTACATTCCGTTTAGCACCAGCTGTTGCAATGGCAACAGCGGTTCTTTCATTCATGGTTATCCCGGTGAGTCCTTCACTGGGTGTTGCCGACATGAGTATCGGTTTGTTGTTCTTCATGGCAATGGCTGGTATTGCAGTCTATGCAGTATTGTTTGGTGGTTGGGCTTCAAATAACAAATACTCATTGCTTGGTGGTTTACGTTCAGCTGCTCAAACCATTTCTTATGAAGTGTTCTTGGGTATCTCATTGATGGGTGTGGTTGCAATTGCAGGCTCATTTAACCTTCGTGAAATTGTTGAAGCACAACGCGATGTTTGGTTCGTCATTCCACAATTCTTAGGTTTCTTGATTTTTGTGGTTGCTGGTGTTGCGGTAACTCACCGTCATCCATTTGACCAACCAGAAGCAGAACAAGAATTGGCTGAAGGTTACCATGTTGAATATGGCGGTATGAAATGGGGTATGTTCTTCGTTGCTGAATATGTCAACGTAGTACTTATTTCTGCATTGATCGTAACTTTATTCTTCGGTGGCTGGTTAGCACCATTCAATTTAGAAATTCCATTTGTTCCGCCAGTATTCTGGTTTGTGATTAAAACAGCATTCTTTGTAATGATGTTTGTTTTGGCTCGTGGTTCTTTAATGCGTCCACGTTATGACCAAGTCATGAACTTTGGTTGGAAAATTTGTTTGCCATTGGCGTTGGTCAACTTGTTAGTGACTGGTGCTGTGATTCTGATGAATCAGGCCTAGGACAGCAGGGAGTACAAAATGTATAAATTTCTAGCTGGATTCGGATCGATTGTACGTTCGTTGTTTATGGTATTTAGCCATGTAACGCGTAAACGTGACACGATTTTATATCCAGAAGTACCGGCTGAACAGATTGTGCCGCCACGCTTTCGTGGTCGTATTGTGTTGACGCGTGACCCAGATGGGGAAGAGCGTTGTGTGGCATGTAACCTATGTGCGGTTGCGTGTCCGGTTGGCTGTATCTCACTACAAAAAGCAGAAACAGAAGATGGACGTTGGTATCCGGAATTTTTCCGCATCAACTTTTCACGCTGTATTTTCTGCGGTATGTGTGAAGAAGCTTGTCCAACAACTGCGATTCAGATGACACCAGATTTCGAACTTGGTGAATATGTACGTCAAGACTTGGTTTATGAGAAAGAAAACTTACTCATTTCAGGTCCGGGTAAATACCCAGACTACAACTTCTACCGTGTAGCTGGTATGGCAATTAACGGTAAAGAGAAAGGTCAAGCGCAAAAAGAAAGTGCACCAATCGATGTACGGAGTCTATTACCATGATGTGGCCGTTTTATTTGATGGCACTCGTGGCCATCGTTTCTACGGTTCGTGTAGTGACTAACACGAACCCTGTACACGCTTTACTTAGTCTAATTGTTTCATTGCTTGCTGTTGCTGGTATTTTCATGATCGTGGGGGCGCCTTTTGCAGGTGCTCTTGAAATCATTGTTTATGCCGGAGCAATTATGGTTCTGTTCGTATTCGTTGTGATGATGCTTAACTTAGGGCAACACACCGTTGAACAAGAACGTAAATGGCTTTCTTCAGATGCTTGGGCATATCCAGCACTCATGAGTTTCTTGCTCGGCGTGCTTTTAGTTTGGATGCTTGGTGGTGAATACACCACTATTTCAGCACCACTTGGGGCACAAGTGATTGGACCAAAATTAGTTGGTCAAGCACTCTTTACTCACTATTTACTATTGGTTGAAGTTGCCGCGATGTTATTGCTAGCAGCCCTTGTTGCAGCATACCACTTAGGTAAACGTGAACCAGGTGCAGAAGAGGAAAAAGAATAATGGGCCAGATTCCTTTAGAACATGGTTTGATTGTTGCAACCATCCTTTTTGCACTCGGTTTTTACGGTGTAATGGTGCGACGCAACCTATTATTTATGTTAATGAGCCTTGAGGTCATGATGAATGCTGCTGCATTGGCATTTGTTCTTGCGGGTAGCGTATGGGCACAACCAGATGGACAAGTTATGTTCATTCTGATTTTGACCCTTGCAGCAGCAGAGGCATGTATCGGTCTTGCGATTGTCCTTCAGTTCTATCATCGCTTCCATCATTTGGATGTGGATGCTGCTAGTGAGATGCGCGGATGAGTTATTTATATCTAACAATATTATTTCCGCTAATCGGTTTTATTTTATTGGCGGCAGGACGAGACAAGCTCTCTGAAAATGTTGCAGCCATTATTGGTGTTGGTTCTGTAGGTTTATCTGCATTATTTGCATTGATTGCTGGAATGGCATTTACCACAAGTGGTCAGCAAGTTTTTGTTCAAAACCTGTGGACATGGTTCAATGTTGGCGGTTTTGCACCGGGCATTAGCTTACATTTAGATGGCTTATCTTTACTCATGATGGGCATGGTGACAGGTGTTGGTTTCTTAATCCACATCTTTGCATCATGGTACATGCGTGGTGAAGAAGGTTATGCGCGTTTCTTCTCTTATTTCAACCTGTTTGTTGCCAGCATGCTTGTGCTTGTACTGGGCGACAACTTAGCGTTGTTATTCTTAGGTTGGGAAGGCGTAGGTCTTTGCTCTTATTTGCTTATCGGTTTCTATTATGCAAACCCTGCAAATGGTTGGGCTGCGATCAAAGCATTTACAGTTACCCGTGTAGGTGACGTATTCTTACTTATTGCTTTATTCTTGCTTTACCAACAATTTGGTACGCTGAATACTCAGTACATCGTTGAACACGCAGCAGAAGTAATGACGAAGAGCTCGTCACTTACGATCTGGACTGCATTAATGTTGTTCTTGGGTGCGGCTGGTAAATCTGCTCAAATTCCATTGCAAACATGGTTGGCAGATGCAATGGCAGGTCCAACACCTGTTTCTGCATTAATCCACGCTGCAACAATGGTAACGGCTGGTGTGTATTTATGCTGTCGTCTATTCAGCGTATTTGAACTTGCGCCTGAAGTGATGCAATTCATTTCGGTAACAGGTGCTGTGACTTTGTTAGTTGCAGGTTTTGCTGCACTCGTTCAAACAGACATCAAACGTATCTTGGCTTACTCAACAATGAGTCAGTTGGGTTATATGTTTATGGCTGTAGGTGCGGAAGCTTATCAAGCTGGCTTGTTCCACATGTTGGCTCACGCATTCTTTAAGGCATTATTATTCTTGTCTTCTGGTGCAGTGATTCTGGCTTACCACCACGAGCAAAACATCTTCAAAATGGGTGGCTTGTTCAAACGTAACAAATTCCTATTTGCTTGTTTTGCGATTGGTGGCGGTGCATTAGCAGCGATTCCATTCTTGACAATTGGCTTCTTCTCTAAAGATGCGATTCTTGGTGAAGTTTGGGTACAAGGTCAATCAGTTGCTCTATATCACACTTTATATTGGGTGGGTGTAGCAGGTGCATTCCTGACTTCAATCTATACATTCCGTTTAATCTGGGTTGTATTCTTTGGTCAAGAAAACACGCCTTACCATGAAATTAAAGGCGCAACTTACTGGGCTCCATTGGGCATTTTAGCTGTACTGTCTACTTTTGTTGGTGCCGTATTAAAAGCGCCTGTAGCTGGTATTCTTAATACTGCAAAAATTCCTGAATTCCATGTAGCTGAACAATTTGTTGAAGGCATGCATGGGGCAGAGCATTTAGCAGTAGGAATTGCGCTAGTTGGTCTAGTTGTTGGTATAGCATTATTCGCATTTGCTTATGGTGCAGTGAAATCATTTGCTCAAACAAGTTTGGGTTCAGGTTTGGCACATATTTGCCGTACCGCTTTTGGTTTTGATGCATTGTATGACATCGTTTTTGTTAAACCTTATTTATTCTTCGCCAAAATCTTTGGCCGTGACCCGATTGACAGTTTGTGGTTAGTTCTTCCTGCACTTGTGAAAGGCGGAAATAGTTTTACAAGCTCACGTCAAACCGGTTCATTGCGTGAATACGCATCAAGTATGTCACTCGGTGTAGTGGTGTTATTGATGATCTTGATCGTTATTCAGGTAGTGGGGAAATAAAATGGAAAACAATTTAATTTTACCCGCGCTGATTCTTGTTCCATTCATTGCTGGTTTTATTTGTTGGTTAGTCGATAAGCTCGACAAAACTTTGCCACGCTGGATTGCCTTAATTGGTATGCTCATTACTTTGGGCTTAGGTCTTGCACTTTGGCAAAGTGGAACTTATACCTATGAGATGGGTTCAAAAATCCCAACTTGGTCTGCTGAGTTCTATTTACCGTGGATTCAATCACTCGGTATCGGCATTCACTTAGCTGTGGATGGCTTATCTTTACTCATGGTTTTACTAACAGCATTACTTGGTGTACTTGCTGTTGGTTGTTCATGGGGCGAAATTCAAAAGAACGTTGGTTTCTTCCACTTAAACCTCTTATGGAGTTTAGGTGGTGTTATCGGTGTATTCTTAGCGATTGACCTGTTCTTGTTCTTCTTCTTCTGGGAGATGATGCTTGTACCAATCTACTTCCTGATTGCGTTATGGGGTCATAAAGGTTCAAACGGTCGTTCACGTGTTTACGCAGCTACTAAGTTCTTCCTTTACACGCAAATCGCTGGTTTAGTAATGTTAATCGGTATTCTTGGTCTTGTAGTTTATGGCTACATGATGACCGGAATGATCGGTTTCGATTACAACTATTTATTAGCTGTAGCGAACCACTTACCTCCTAGCTTAGCGTACGGTTTCATGATCTGTTTCTTCATCGGTTTTGCGGTGAAGTTACCAGTATTCCCATTACACGGTTGGTTACCAGATGCGCATGCTCAAGCACCTACAGCAGGTTCTGTAGACTTAGCGGGTATCTTGATTAAAACAGCTGCGTATGGCTTGCTTCGTTTTGTTATTCCATTCTTCCCGGCAGCTTCTGCACAGTTTGCAGATATTGCGATTATTTTCGGTTTGATTGGTATTTTCTACGGCGCATGGTGTGCTTACCAGCAAACTGACATGAAACGTTTACTTGCGTATACGTCGATTTCACACATGGGCTTTATTTTACTTGCGATCTACGCAGGTAACATTTTGACCTTCCAAGGTCTAATGATCATGATGTTGGCACATGGTTTGTCATCAGCTGCATTGTTCATTATGTCTGGTCAAATCTACGAACGTTTACATACACGTGATTTACGTTTAATGGGTGGTCTTCGTGGCCAACTTCAGTACTTGCCATTTTTCTTGATGTTCTTCGTGGCTGCTCTTGTAGGCGTGCCAGGTTTGGGTAACTTTATTGGTGAATTCCTCATCTTGATGGGTTCATTCAATAAATATCCTGTATTCACGATTCTTGCTTCTATCAGTCTTGTATTTGCAGGCTTATACGGCTTGATTTTGATTCACCGTACTTTATTTGGTGAACCAAATCCTGAACAAAAGCAACACTACGCTAGTCCACTAAAAGATTTATCTGCTCGTGAAGTTGGTATTTTGATGATTTGTGCGATTGGTCTCGTTTGGCTTGGTATCTATCCACAAACATTCTTGGATGTATCTCATTCAAGCATGCAGTGGTTTGTTAATAGTTATATGCCAGTTCAAGAAGTCGTTGAAACTGTTCAGCAAACAGCTACTCAACTTGACCATGTGGAGATCCAATAATCATGAACTTCACAGTATCACTTGCTACGCTTATGCCTTTAGCTCCAGTGATGATTGTTGCTTTGACAACAATCGTCGTCATGCTGTTAATTTCAATTAAGCGTAATCATAATTTAATCGCAACAGCTTCTGTTGTTGGTTTAAACCTCGCTGCACTTTATATTTTATTTGCAGTATTTGGCGGTAAGTTTGTACCGGCAAATGTGATGGGCATGTTTATGGTTGATCCATTTACCATGTTCTATCAATTTATGATTTTGATTGCGGCATTGGCTTGTTGCACTTTGTCTCACGCTTACATCGAAACTTATAAAGACAACCGCGAAGAACTCTATCTTTTGTTACTTGCTTCAGTAGCAGGTGCAATGTTGATGGTTGCAAGTTCTCACTATGCATCGTTCTTCATTAGCCTTGAGTTAATGTCGATCCCTGTATACGGCTTACTTGCTTATACTTATCAACGTAGTAGTTCACTTGAAGCTGGTATTAAATATCTTGTACTTTCAGCGACTGCTTCTGCAATGTTGTTGATGGGTATGGCATACATCTATGCATATACTGGTTCACTTTCATTCTATGATTCTGTACAGGCTTTATTTAGCGCAATCAAACAGCCAATGGTGTTATTAGGCTTAGCACTCATTATCTTTGCTGTTGCATTTAAATTATCGCTTGCACCGTTCCATAAATGGACACCAGATGTATATGCAGGTGCACCAGCACCAATGGCAACTTTCTTGGCGACCGCTGCTAAAGTTGCAACAATTGGTTTGTTCGTGCGCTATATGCTTGCTTCAGGCGCAATTATGGTGGATTCGTTAGTTACTATTTTGACAATCATTGCAGTATTGTCGATTTTAGTTGGTAACTTACTCGCTGTTCGTCAAGTTAACTTAAAACGTATTCTTGGTTATTCATCTATTGCTCATTTTGGTTATTTGTTAATTGCTTTAATTAGCATGACTTATGCGAGCTTGGGTAGCGTAACTGTCTATGTGGTGTCTTATGTATTAACAACTATCGGTGCTTTTGGTGCTGTAGCGTTAATGTCTAGCCCATATAACAACGTAGATGAAGCACAAAGTCTTGCAGACTACCGTGGTTTGTTCTGGCGTCGTCCAGTACTTACAGCAACTTTAACAGTCATGATGTTATCTTTGGCTGGTATTCCATTAACAGCAGGCTTCATTGGTAAGTTCTTGGTGGTAATGGCTGCTGTAACAACTCAACACTGGTTCTTGGCTGCAATGATTATTGTGGGTAGTGGTATTGGTTTGTACTACTACTTACGTGTGATGGTTGTAATGTATATGACACCACCAGAAACTCCTCGTATTGATGCAGATGCTCATTGGGGTCAAAAAGTAGGTGGTTTAATGGTATTAGCTGCTGCTGCATTAGTTATTATTTTGGGTGTTTACCCAGATCCAATGATTAATTTGGCATTAAAAGCAGAAATTTTATCTCCATTACATTTCATGCTTTCGCAACAACATTAATTCTAGTGTACAAAAAAGCCTCCAAATCCGGAGGCTTTTTTTTATTGAGCATTAAAAAAAGATTATAATAAATACGTTTTTATATTTTTAGGTAACATCTGTGGCCATTCAAGAAATTCGTCACCCACTTATTCGTCATAAATTAGGTTTGTTACGTCGTTCTGACATCAGCACTAAGAATTTCCGTGAGCTTGCGCAGGAAGTGACTATGTTGTTGACTTATGAAGCAACAAAAGATTTACCAGTTGTGGATTGTGAAATTAATGGATGGGCTGGAACAGTTACTACGCAGCGTATTGCTGGTAAAAAAATAACGATTGTACCGATTTTACGTGCAGGCATTGGTATGCTGGATGGCGTGCTTAATCTGATTCCAAGTGCAAAAGTGAGTGTTTTAGGTCTCGAACGTAATGAAGAAACACTAGAAGTTCGTACTTATTATAAAAAACTAGTTCCAGATGTTGCTAATCGTCTTGCAATGATTATCGATCCAATGTTGGCAACAGGTAACTCATTAGTTGCTGCCATTGATGTGTTAAAGGCAAGTGGCTGTAAAGATATACGTGTTATGGTGTTAGTAGCTGCCCCAGAAGGTGTTGCTAAAGTTGAAGCAGCTCATCCTGATGTCCAAATTTATACAGCATCTATTGATAATGGCTTAAATGAACAAGGTTATATTGTTCCTGGCTTAGGTGATGCGGGCGATAAAATTTTTGGTAGTGTCCAAAAAGACTAATTTTTGAAATAACGATAAAAAGAGACTTGATCAAACCGTAAAGTTTTGAGGACGGATTGAAAGTCTCTTTTTAATTTTCTGCTGTAATATCAGTATTGAAAAAGTAAGGTAAAGATCATGAAGCAAGAGTTTTATACAGGAAAAGTTAAACAATATGATCCTGAAAAAGGATTTGGTTTTATTGGAACGGCTGAAGGAGATATTTTCTTTCATATTTCGGATTTTCCTGCATCAGAAGGGGAACCGAAAAGAAATGAAAAAGTGAAATTTCTTGCTGTAGATAATCAGGGGAAATTTAAGGCTGTAAAGATTGAGCGTATCGATCCTAATCCGTCTAAAACCAAAAAAACTCAAATCACCGATCATAATAAAGCGATTACGTCAGAGTTGTTATCACATTTTCGACGCTAATCGTGTTCTCAATGCTCAAAGCTAGCTTGGTGTCGAGTTTAGTTAAGACCAGCTGAGGAGATTTTTGATGGCGTGCAGAACAAGTAAGTAATACAAAATTAAGGGAGGTGTAGGCTTCCCTTAATTATTCTTAAGGCATAAATAATAAAATGAAAAAGAATGGTGAACCATGTGAGAACGACTCAAGATGGCACTAGAAGATCAGGTCTTAAATCTGATCTTCACAGAATTGTAGGAATGCTTTGAGGCCAGGACCTTGGTATTTTTGACGGTGTACCAACATGTAAAGCGGGCGAGTAAGCTGCCAGAATGGCGTATTTAAAATGACTAATTGTCCTTTTTCAATTAAAGGTTCAATAGCGAGTTTAGAGATACAAGACATTCCTAAACCACCAGCAACGATTTTCAAGATTGCTTCATTGTGACCTAGGGTTAGCCGAATATTGGCATCTGGGAGGTCTTGCAAAATAGCATTATCAAACACTTCACGAGTTCCTGAACCTTCTTCACGTAAAATCCATTCAACTTGATAAAAATCGTGCGCTGTTAAAGGTCGATTTAAACGTGCTAGTGGATGAGTAGGAGAGCAGCATACTGCAAGCTCATCATCACGCCAGTGAATACATTGGAGTTGAGGCAGGTGACATGAGCCTTCGATTAATGCCAAATCAAGCTGAAACTGATTGACCGCTTCAATCATTTGGCGTGTGTTGCCCACCTGTAATTGCAAGTGCGCTTTAGGATGATGCTGTAAAAAGTTCGCCATTAAATCTGGCATGAGATAATCACTGATCGTTAGAGTTGCCCCAATACGTAAATCAATGCTTTGTAACTCACCTTTTGCAGCTTGCTCAAAAGCTTCACAGCGACCTAATATTTCTAGTGCTTGTGGCAATAGAAAGCGACCAAGATCATTAAGTTGTAGTCGTTTACCTAAACGATCAAATAGAGGGGCACCAAGACCATCCTCTAAATCGGCTAAAGCCATACTTGCTGCACTTTGCGTCAGTCTGACCGCATCACTGGCTTTGGTGACAGTTCCTTCTTGAGCGACTGCTACAAAAACAGCCAACTGGCGTAATGTCATGCGCATGTTTAAAAAGCCTTAACGTTTAAAAGTATTCATTATTTCGACTGTCATGCTAACATGAGCGCACTATTTCATGCCACGTTGAAATCATGTCAATTGAAAAATTTAGCGTAGAAAAAGTCTTATCTGTACACCGCTGGACCCCAACTCTTTTTAGTTTCACCATGACTCGCCCTGCACATTTCAAATTTACTGCTGGGCAATTTGCACGTATTGGACTGAAAGTTAGGGAAGAACTTGTTGTTCGTGCCTATTCGGTGGTGTCTTCTCCATTTGATGAAACGCTAGAATTTTTCTCGATTGTGGTGCCTGATGGTGCATTTACTTCTAATCTTCAACATTTGAAGGTAGGAGATGAGCTTTATTTAGAAAAAATACCTTATGGTTATTTGACTTTAGCTCGCTATCAACAGCCTTTACCGCATGATTTATGGTTGTTAGCAACGGGTACGGGTTTAGCCCCGTTTTTGTCGATGCTACAAGACTTCGATACATGGTCGAAATATCAAAAGATCAATTTGGTTTACAGTGTACGTACCGCAGCCGAGTTAGCTTATGTTGATCGTATTCAAGAGATTGCTGAAACTTTTGGAGAAGGGCACGTCGGTTTTAAATTTATTTCAATTATCACTCGTGACCCATCGGCACAGTTACATGACCGTTTACCGGTTTTGATTGAAAACGGTGAGTTAGAAAAAGTTGCTGGTATAGAACTGAGCTCTACAACAAGTCATGTCATGCTTTGTGGCAACCCACAAATGGTTGATGACACGAAAGAGGCTTTAAAACGCCGTGTTTTGACGATGAATCGTCGAGGTGAAGGAAATATTGCAGTAGAAAATTACTGGTAACAAACGACAATTAAAAGAACTTTAAAATTATTTTTATGGATATGTTTATTAATGGACAAACATATCCATAAATTCACGAATTTCGGAAATTGCACTGTCTACATCGCTTGAAAGCCAAGTCGGTTCAAAAAGGCCTGCATAATGTTCTAAACGGTCTTGAGGAACAACTAAGCGAACAGGGCAGTCTTCTTCAAGTAAACGCCAAGGTAAAATTGGAACTTCATTGTCCAGAAAAATATTGATATTACGAATATCAACAATCATGGCGTTAATGCAGTCAGGAAATGGCATGACTGAAAATTCTTCAGTGCGACGACGAAAATACTCTAGATCACCCCATTTGAGTTCATAACTTGGTTTATTAAATTCAATAATACCAATGAGATGTTCGTCTCTAGTCTGGTGTATATAACATTGATGTGTGACGTCAGTGTCGAGATCAAGAGTTACGTTTTGCTGACGATACATCATAAAATAGAGTAGCTTTAAAACATGGGGGCTTATTATAGCCTATTTTCTAAAAAGTAAGCGCTAAAACATATTGTATTACAAATGGGACATAGACGAAGTTCATAAAAAACTAGAAATTATTTTTAATCATCTAAATTAATGTGTGCAAATTTTATACTATTTTTATTATTTTAAATAGTGGAGTTTTGCAACCTCAGACACCTTAGCATAATGCTTTTTCACACAATGCAACAAAGCAAATTGCTATGATGAATATAAAGTTAATGATAATAGAAGAGGGGAAAGAAGATGCATGACTTTTCAAAACCACCTCATGTGACGAGTCCTGAAGAAACTGCGAAAAAAAGAAGATTGCCAGTTTATATTTTAGTTATTGTTGGGCTTTTTCTTCTTGCACTTATTGTCTATATGGTTGCTGACCACAACCCAACTCCTAAAAAAGAGGGAGCTTTTCAAAATGAGACCACACCACATGTCATGATGGGTGCTTCTGATTTGAAAACTTACAAAGGATAGTAAGCCCAGCAGTATATCGCGATAGAAAGCCTTTGGGATGTGACCTAAAGGCTTTTTTTGCAATCTTTTGCATCAATTTGTTGTATTTATGCAGAAGTCTGTTGATTGAAAAATATTCAAAACATAAGGTGACATAGACCGCATTTATCGTCATTTTTTACAACGAACTGGTGTTTTTCATTTATTGATAACACTGAAAAGAACATAACAATTGAGGACATAACAATATGAATGAATTTTTTAATGGGCCTCGCGGCGCTCAGTTTGACGCGATGTATTACTGGGATCAGTTTCATCCTATTTTAGCTGCAATTGTCATCTTACTGGTGGGCTGGATAATCGCTTTATTGGTTGCGGCAGGTGTAAAAAAACTTCTGCAAAAATTAAATACCAATGCCAAATTATCTTCGGCTACAGGACGTGCTCCAAATATAGAAGGCCTCGTCTCCAAAGTCATATTCTGGTTTATTCTGATTCTTGCTGTTGTCGCTGCTCTAAATGTGCTCAACATTAGTGGAGTGAGTGGCCCGTTCAGCAATATGGTGAATCAGGTCCTCGTCTATATTCCAAATATTATTGCTGCTGTGGTGGTGGGTTTCATTGGTTGGATCGTTGCTCGACTGGTGCGGGCAGGAATTACCAATGTGCTCTCGAGAACGCAACTTGATGACAAACTCAGTAGTGAAGTAGGCGTAGGGGGAATTAGTCAAAATATTGGTGAAATTCTTTACTGGCTTGTATTGTTACTTTTCCTTCCGATTGTTCTTTCAATATTAGGATTAACAGGCTTACTTATTCCAGTTCAGAATATGGTAAATGAGGCAATTGCCTTCTTGCCTAATATCTTTATTGCTGGCGTTATTGTTTTTGTTGGTTATATCTTGGCAAAAATTGTACGTGGTATTGTTGAAGGTCTAATTAATAGCTTAGGTGTACAGGCTCAAGCGGAAAAAATTGGTCTTTTCAAAAGCTCGAATGTTGGCAAATTCTTAGGTTCATTTGTTTTTGCCATCATCATCATTACTACATTGATTGTCGCGTTCGAAGCTTTAGGCATTCAGACAATTTCTCAGCCAGCAACAGCAATGCTGAATGAAGTCTTACAAGCAATTCCAAATATTATTGCGGCTGGTTTAATTTTACTGGTTGCTTATATTGTTTCTCGTTTTGTTGGGCGTTTGGTAGCAGAGTTAATTGCTGGAACTGGGGTTGATGAAATTCCTGCCAAATTAGATGTGCAACGCTTTTTAGGTCAAACTAAAGTTTCTAGTGCTGTCGGTTGCCTAATCGTATTCTTTACCATGCTTTTTGCAGTATCTGAAGCAGCGGGTCGTCTTGGTTTCGACCAAATCAGTGGTCTAATTGCAATGTTTATCCATTTCGGTGCAAACATTCTATTGGGTGCTGTAATTTTAGTGATTGGATTCTGGCTAGCAAACGTTGTGGCAAATGTGGTTCAACGTGGTGAATATAATAGCTCGCGTTGGTTGGGTAGTTTAGTTCGTGTCTTAATTATTGGTTTGGTACTTGCGCTTGGTTTAAGAGCGATGGGTATTGCAGATTCAATTGTTAATCTTGCATTTGGTTTGACTCTAGGCGCAGTTGCAGTAGCTTTCGCTCTTGCATTCGGTTTAGGTGGCCGCCAACCAGCAGAACGACTTTTAACAGATTTGCTCGATAAAGCGAAAAAAGAAGCGAATCAACCAAATCCTCTTTATCAACCACCTTCTAGTACGAGTAGTGCGGCTCCAGCTACAACTACGCCAACAACTCCACCATCAGTAGCTCCATCTGATGCAAAACCAGCGGATTCTGTACAGGTGAACCCAGCGCACCCTCCTGTAAATAAACCGTTTGGTTCTACAGGCGAAAATGATGAAATTTAAGGGAGTTAAATTAAATTTCAGATAAACAGTACAAAAAATCTTTGATTTTTGTGATAAGTTCGACCACTCTATATTGAGTGGTCGTTCTTTTTTAGCCGTTATAAAAACAAATAAGTGAGGAAAATACGATGAAGAAACCAGGTCGTTTTTTAGCACCGATTGTCATTGCCGGAATTACGGTGGGTTTTTTAGCAAGTGCTTATAAATTTGTATTTAGTAAGTCTGAGACATCAAAACAGGCAACTTCTCAGCCAAGAGATGCCGAGACTGCATCAAATAGTTCAAAAAAATCAAATTAGCTTATACGTATTGCGCAGCAGCATAGGCAGAAGACCACGCCCACTGGAAGTTGTAGCCCCCTAAATGGCCAGTGACATCGAGCACTTCTCCAACAAAAAACAGTCCTTTCTGCTTTTTACTTTCCATGGTCTTAGAAGATACTTCTGTTGTATCTATTCCGCCTAAAGTAACTTCCGCGGTACGATATCCTTCTGTTCCAGACGGTTTAACTGCAAAGCCATGTAACTGCTCTGCAATATGATCTAGCTGTGCATCACTGATATTGCCAATCGCTATTTCGCTTTGCTCTGACCAGATGAGTTGTTGTAACTCTTGGATAATACTTTTCGCAGTAAATTCATTAAGAAGGGTACGTAATAAAACTTTCGGCTGTGCTTTCTTTTTATCTTTTAAATAGGTCGCTAAATCTTGACTAGGGAAGAAGTCAATTTTAAAACTTTCTCCTGAGTTCCAATAGTTTGAAAGCTGCAAAGAACTTGGGCCACTTAAGCCACGGTGGGTAAATAATAACGCTTCAGTAAAGCTATTTTTTGAGTTGCTTAACGTTACATCCAAAGCATTACCACTTAAGCGTGTAGTGACTTCTTTAATGTGATCTGAAAAAGTAAATGGAACTAGACCTGCACGAGTTGGAAAAACCTGATGTCCAAATTTTTGTGCCAGTTCATAGCCAAAACCAGAACCGCCTAATGTTGGAATCGATAAGCCCCCAGTAGCAATCACTACAGAATCACAAGTGTAATGTCCTTGATTGGTGTTTAGTGAAAACCCACCTTTCTCTAAGGGTGTAATTTGGCCAACTTCGCAATGGGTTTGAATATCTACATTTTTAGTTTTATTACACTCACTCACAAGCATTTCTAAAATTTCTTTAGCGCCGTTTAGCGTAAATAATTGCCCATGTTTACGTTCTTCATAGGCAATTTTATAATCACACACCAAGCCAATAAAGTCCCAGTTGCTATAGCGTGACAAGGCAGAAATAACGAAGTGTGGATTATGAGAAATATAGTTATCAGGTTCGACATACAGATTGGTAAAGTTACACTTACCGCCACCTGACATTAAAATTTTTTTACCAATTTTATTGGCTTTTTCTAAAATTAAAACCGAGCGCCCGCGCTTAGCAGCATGTGCAGCCAACATGAGTCCAGAAGCACCTGCACCTAAGACAATGACATCGACATGGCTGTTAGACATAAGAGATTCTCGATTAATCTTGAAAATTTAAAAGGGGCATATACTATCATGCCGGGCCTTAGTCATGCTAAAGACATTTATCAAGGCAGTGAACAATGCAACCTAAAAACGAGTAAGTTATTGATGTGATTTATTTCTTATATCTGCCTGTAATCCACCAGAATGAATTACCAGAATACGTGTTCCTTCAGGAAAGTAATTGTTTTTGATAAGGTCAAACAAACCGAACATCATTTTTCCCGTATAGATCGGTTCAAGGGGTACAGCGTATTGTTCTTCGAAATTTTCTATAAATGCCAATAACTCAGGTGAGGTTTTTGCATACCCCCCACAGCAGTAGGCATCTGTCAGTGCCCAATTCTGTTTTTTAGTCCACTGCATAATATCTTGTTGTAGAAAGTTGCCTTTTAATGCTGAAAATCCTAGAACCTTTTGATGCAGTGCGCTTCGTTCAATCAGCCCTGAAATAGTCCCACCAGTTCCGACTGCACAGCAAATGACATCATAGTTTTGCAAATCGCTTTGACTGAGAATTTCCTGACAACCTTGCACGGCTAGCTGATTAGAACCGCCTTCAGGAATAATGAAAGTTTCAGGAAATTGATTGTGTAATTGTTGAAGATAGTTTGCATCATCTCTCAAGCGATATTCAGTGCGCGAGACAAAATGTAGATGCATTGCTAAACTTTGAGCTTTTACCAAGGTTGGGTTAAGAGGCTGGGTGGCTAATTCTTCCCCACGAATAATACCTACACTTTTAAAGCCAAAAAGATGAGCTGCATAGGCAGTTGCTGCAATGTGATTTGAATAAGCCCCACCAAAAGTCAAAACCCGCGATAACCCTTGTTGCTTTGCTGCAAGCAGATTGTATTTTAGTTTGAAAAATTTATTCCCCGAGATTTGGGGGTGAATTAAATCTAACCGCTTAATGTCGAGATGCAAGGGATAGGGGATTTGAATATGTTGATAAGGAACCGATTGAGCAATGTGATCAAACATTAGAAATTGAGAAAATAATGATTGATCACATTGTAACTTTTTAAATAGAACTTTAAAAAGCTGTTTACGAATTTGTATCGACAGAAGTAACCACTGACATGCCAGGGCGTAAGTGTTCCATTCCTTCCTGATTTGGATCAATAGTAATACGCACGGCAATCCGTTGAACAACTTTGGTAAAGTTTCCTGTTGCATTGTCAGGTTTTAACACACTAAACTCGGAACCCGCAGCAGGTGAGATCTGCTCAACATGTCCTGTAAATTTTTTGTGATTCATCGCATCGACTGTAAACCACGCCTTCTGACCAATTCGCATATTGGCAATTTGAGTTTCTTTGAAATTGGCAATTACCCAAGTCTGCTGTGGAATCAGGTAGAGTAACTGCGAACCTGCTGCTACATATTGCCCAACACGAGGGTTAACTTCACCAAGTTGGCCATCCATCGGGGCAACAATAACGCTATAGTCTTTGGTGGTTTGTGCTTGGTCTAATTGAGCCTTGGCACTTGAAACTTGTGCTTCTAAGCCAGCTTCTGCAACTTGTGCTGTTTTAAGTGCTTCATTTGCAACTAGCACATTTGCTTCTGCCTGTTTAAGCGCTGCAAGGTTATTTTCAGCATCTGCTGCCGCTTTATCTTGCTCAGATTTAGAAGCTGCGCCACTATTTCCTAGCTGTTGATAGCGCTTAAGCTGTGCTAAAGAAAGTTCGTATTGAGCTCTTGCTTGATCTACTTTGGCTTGTGCCGCCACAATGTCTGCTTGTTTTTGGGCAATGGACTGAGTTTGATTGGCTAACGTATTTTTAGCTTGTTCAACGCCAGAAGCTGCTTGGGTTACTTTTTGGTCGTAAGTGGTCGCATCAATATGCATTAACACTTGACCCTTTTTAACGTGGTCAAAGTCTTTAACGACTACATCTTTAACGTAGCCATTAATTTGTGACGATAAAATTGTGGTTTTACCTTTGACATAACTATTGTCAGTTTGCTGAACACTCGTCGCAAAAGGTCCGATTCTCCATGCCCATAGAATTACTAAAATACCGACAATAAGAACACCGAACATCCATAACAGCGTTGAGCGTTCTGTCGGAATCAGTTTACTTGCAGGTGCAGGTGCAGGTGCAGGTGCAGGTGCAGGTGCAGGTGTTGGCTCGTTGGCAGGTGCCTGAGCAGGTGTTTGTTCTGGTTTGTTTTGATCATCTGACATATATCAATCTCAATTTCTATTTCATCAAATACGAAAGCCATTAAGGACGGCTAATTCCTCTGCGTTGTAGATATTTGCTACGTGCAATATTAAATCCACCCCATAAAAGCAGTGCGACAGCAAAAATACCATTTAAAGCAATAACATCATTGTAGGCGCGCACTTGAGCTTCACGCGTGACCACTTGATTAAGTGAGCGCACAGATTGGGCTGTTTGTAATGCTGGGTCAGTAGTCGTGATTGATGCACTGCGTTGATAGGTAGAGAGCCTTTGAGCAACTAATGGGTCTGCTTGTTCTAAATCTTTAATAATCTCTGCCTGATAGTTTTGTGTCCGATGTTGTTGATAGGTCGAAAAGAAAGATGACCCGACCAGACCACCGAAAGTTTGGGTAGCAGAAAATAATACGATAAAGGTCACTACATAAGATGGGCCCTTAGCAAGTGTTTGTGCAAAGCCAATAAGAAGTAATGGACCAATAAACAGACCACCAGCAAAACCCACTAAGAATTGACTTGCAAAGAAGTTCACAGGTCGGACATCACTGGTTAAGTGATAATCTAGTCCACAGGCGACCAGAATCAAAAATTCTGCAAAAAGTAAGTGGAAGATAATTCGTTCGCGTGAAAAAGTAAGTGCACTAAAAAGTGTTCCGCTTAAAATTCCTATGAATATCACAACATAGAGTGGAACAAATTGATCAGGTCCCATTCCCATTGTTTTTAAGAAGTTAACAGCAGCATAGCTTTGTTCAGACATTAAAAGACGTATTGCAAAAGCACCAAAAATGAAACGTAGGGTCGAAGAGGCGCCTAGCCAACGCGTCATAATTAATGGATTGGCACGATAGTGCTCATAGAGCAAACCTAAAACAACTAAGCTAAAACCTGCGATTAATATATAGGCAAGCCATTCGCTATTAAACCACCATAAAATTGGACCTTGCGTCAGCACAATACACAAGCAGGCAAAACCTGGAGCCAGTAAAGCAAAGGTGAAGAAATCTTGCTTCTCAAAAACATAAATTCTTAAGCTACGTGGTAATTTCAATGAAACGACCATGGCTAAACAACAAAGTGCTAAACCGAGCTCAAAGGTGTAAAGAACAGACCAACTGTCTGTACTGACAAGAAATGGAGAAATAATCCAAGCCAACGGTACGCCAAGTTGTTGAAAGCCAAAGGCGATATATATTCCTTTTGCCATGTCTGCTTTTTTAAAGGCTTGCATGGTGTAATACATACCTAATGAGCTCAGTGGTGCGCCAGCTAAACCAGCCACCACCCGAGCGAATAGGGCCATTTCATAGGTGTGTACAAAAATATGTAAGACCAGCACGGCAATAAAAATGACAAGCCCTATTTCTGAAAATACTCTCAAGCCATATTGCTGTCTGGCTTTAAATAAAATCAGATTTGAGCTGACATTTGCCATCACATAGGCCGCAGGGAGCCAAGCAGCTTCAGATGGAGTTAGTCCATATTCACCTTGAATTAAAGGTAAATTTGCCGTAATAAAACCATTACTTAAGCTCGCCGATAGCGCGATGAATAAACCGATAAAAAAGTAAATAAACCGCTTAGGTATAGAATGCGCAATAGCAGCTGGTGAACCAGGTAGAGTCGGTTGCTCTTCTGGTGTCCAGTCAGGTGGTGTTTCTAAATAACGAGGCGTTTTACTCATTCTATCCCTCGAATTTTTGTATTTGAATACCATGAAATAGTAATTCAATTGCTCGTTTTGCTAAGCGAGTCTGTTCTTCTGGCTCATGTCCTTGAAATGAAGAACCCAACATTGCAGTGACCATTGCATAGTCATCAGCAGTGAAATCAGCTCGGCACAATTTTTGTTCTATCGCATTTTCAATCAGTGGGTTAAGTGCATTATTTCGCCGTTCATAAATTTTTAACATAATTGGGTCTTGTCGATCAATGACTCTCCAAAAATCTTGCAAAATTGCGAGTTTAGGAAGTTGCCCAATATGTCCTTCAATTAAACGAAATAAACCATCCTCGAATTGTTGAAAATGAGCTGCTTTTTGCTCTAACTGTGTAATCGCATGCTCTAAAAGCGCGCTAATTAAAGCTTTGCGATCACCAAAGTTACGATAAAACGTTGCTCTGCCGACACCAGCGTGGTCAATCACAACTTGTAATGGAACATTAATGCCATGAATACGAAAACATTCTTCGGCTGCATTGAGTAATTCATCCCGATTATGGGCAGCAATTTTTTGACGTTTACTCATGTCATCGATTGGGGAGTTTTAAAGGTTATATATTTAACGGACATTTTTGTCCGTTGTGAAGATATAAATTGTAAAAACATGAAAATTCAATTTTCATCATTTATATCTTCTGCATTTTTATATGCGTCATAAAAAGCTGTTAGAATACCGCGCAATTGCGTGATGCTAGGTCAATACAATGTTTGAGTCCCTTATTCCTCTTTTTTCAATTGCGATGGCATTGATGCTTGGAGCAATAAGCCCTGGGCCAAGCTTTATTTATGTAGCGCAAAATTCAATTTCTAAATCACGTAAACATGGTTTGTTTACAGCTTTGGGGACGGGTACAGGCGCAGCTCTGTTTGGCCTATTAGCTGTTATGGGGTTACAAGCAGTTTTATTGGCAGTGCCTTCTGCATATTTGATTTTAAAAATCGGTGGTGGGCTTTATTTACTATGGCTTGCTTTTAAAATTATTAAACATGCCAAAGAACCAATTGCAGTTGAAAACGATGCAAAATCGAAAATGACTTATAAACAGGCATATCGATATGGTTTGATTACTCAGTTAAGTAATCCGAAAATTGCAGTCGTTCTAGCGAGTGTATTTACTGCTTTGTTGCCAAAAGAAATCCCAAATTATTACTACGTCGCATTACCAGTGATTTGTTTTATGATTGATGCTGGTTGGTACTCATGTGTGGCAATGCTGTTATCTTCAGAGAAGCCTAGAACAATGTACTTAAAAGCAAAAACTGGCGTTGACCGAGTTGCTGGAAGCATTGTGAGTCTATTGGGTTTAAAGTTAATTTTCTTCAAATAATAACTCTTTAATTAAAATATCTAAAAAATCCTAAGCCAGCTATTTATAGTTTGGCTTTATTTTTGAGTAAAATATATACAAATTGAAATATCTTTTTTAGCACTTAAACACTTTAAAAGTGGTAACTTAATAAATAAAACAAAAGAAATGAGGATCACGTTATGAAAAAACTAATGGTGAGCATTTCTGTAGTTTTTCTCATCTTAACTACAGGATGTGAGATGAGAACGATGAGCAAGCAACCGCCAGAAAATGAGCGGAGCATGAGTATTGTTGGTACTCCAGTTCATGAAAAGGATTACAAAATTTCCGATGTACAAGCGAATAATCATGAACAATCCAACTATTAAGTTACTTGCAGGATGTGCGACTTACTGAATTTTGAATATGGTAAATGCATGTGAACCTGCTTCATTGGATTGGGAGATTTTTCAGGAAAATATGATTTAAATCATGATGGGATGTACAGCCTAAAAGAATTTCAACGTGTTGAAGATTTCTATTCTTACAGCTAGCCGAGCGATAAACGTTTCCAAGGTGAAAACAAGCAAACAGAGCTATTTCATTATTTAGATGAAAATAAGAATGGTTATTTAACAAATGAGGAGTTAGGAAACATACATGTTTTATTTAATAACCCTTGTGAAGGGTGGCCGTGGTCATAATTTGAAAGCATTCGCTTTCTAAATTTATTTAATACTTTGATTCACTCAGTTTTGATATTTCTAAAATAAAAAAGCTTCCAATTTAGGAAGCTTTTTTATTAAGGCTGATTAAGAAACTTTATCGCCTGGTTTTGCGCCTGTATCTGGAGAAATAATGAAAATACCTTCACCATTTCCAGCAGCAAGTACCATTCCGTTTGAAATACCAAAACGCATTTTTCGTGGTGCAAGATTAGCAACCATGACTACCAGTTTGCCTTTTAAATCTTCTGGAGCATATTGGCTACGAATACCACTGAATACATTACGTGTTTCAGCTTCACCAACGTCTAAAGTAAGCTGAAGTAATTTATCTGAACCTTCAACAGTGCCTGCTTCAACGATCTGAGCAACACGTAAGTCAACCTTTAAGAAGTCTTCAATACCAATGATTTCTGCTTCACCAACTGCTGGAACAGGAGCCGCTTTTTTCTCGGCAGCTTTGTCCTTTTTCGCCGTCGCTTTAGTTGCTTCTGGAGCAGGAGTACCTAAAGACTCTTTAGATGCATCCACCATTGCAGCAACAGCTTTTGGATCAACACGTTGCATGAGCGGTTGGAACTGCGCAATTTCATGGCTTACAAGAATTTGTTTACGTGACTCGAAATTAAAGCTTTCAAGTTTTAAGAAACATTGAACTTGCTCAGCCAAAGTTGGAAGAACCGGAGCTAAGTACACTGCTAATTGACGGAATAAGTTGATACCAACCGAGCATACATCAAGAACTTGTTGTTCTTGACCTTCTTGTTTAGCAAGAGCCCAAGGTTTTTTCTCGTCAATATATTGGTTTGCACGGTCAGCAAGCGCCATAATTTCACGAATAGCCATTGAGAATTCACGTGCTTCATATGCGCTAGCGATTGAATCGCCTGCATCAATAAAGCTTTGTACCAATTTAGGTTCTGCGCATTCAGCAGATAAAGTATTGTTAAAGTTACTGTTGATAAATTTAGCGCAACGGCTAGCAATATTGACGACTTTACCGACTAAGTCAGAATTTACTTTTTGAATAAAATCATCAAGGTTTAAATCAGAGTCTTCAACTTTATCTGAAAGTTTAGATGCAAAGTAGTAACGTAAATATTCTGGATTCAAATGCTGTAAATAAGTCTCTGCTTTAATAAAAGTACCGCGAGACTTAGACATTTTTTGTCCGTTCACAGTCAAGAAACCGTTCACAAATAAGCCTGTTGGAGTGCGATAGTTTGCACCATCTAACATTGCAGGCCAGAACAATGCATGGAAATAAACAATGTCTTTACCAATAAAATGGTAAACATCATTTTGACTGTCTTTTTTCCAGAAATCATCAAAGTTTAAATCTGGACGTTTAGTTTTGATGTAGTTTTCAAAACTCGACATATAACCGATCGGTGCATCTACCCAAACATAGAAGTATTTATTTGGTGCATCTGGAATTTCAAAACCAAAATATGGCGCGTCACGAGAAATATCCCAATCTGCTAAACCCGATTCAAACCATTCATCGAGTTTATTTGCAATTGAAACAGGTAAGCGACCTTCATCACGGGTCCATTTCTGTAAATACTCAGCAAAGTTCGGTAGTTTAAAGAAATAGTGATCTGAAGATTTTTCAACTGGTGTTGCGCCGCTTAACGTTGAACGCGGGTTCAGTAACTCAGTTGCATTATAAGTTGTACCGCAAACTTCACATGAGTCGCCGTATTGGTCTTCTGACTTACATTTCGGACATGTACCCTTAATGAAACGGTCAGACAAGAACATGCCTTTTTCTGGGTCAAATAATTGAGTTACAGGACGAACTGCAATATTTCCAGCTTCACGGTTTTTAATATAAATATCTGTTGAACGTGCTTTATTGGCATCGCTATGAGTTGAATCATAGTGATCGAAATGTACACCGAAGCCATCAAAATCACGGATATGTTCTTTTTGAACATTCGCAATTTGCTCTTCTGGGCTAATACCGTTTGCCTCAGCACGTAGCATGATGGCAGTACCATGAGCATCATCCGCACATACATAAGTCACATCATGACCCATTGCCCGCATGGCACGAACCCAGATATCTGCCTGGATGTAACCGAGTAAATGACCCATATGAATTGGACCATTAGCGTAAGGAAGGGCATTAGTGACTAAAATTTTACGCACGGATTTCATTCTCTCATTCGTATTTATAAGGTGGAAGATTTTAACTGATGAGCGAGGAAAAACAAAGCAACGCTTTGTCCGACTGCAAGACGAGAGCTAAGCTTGAGTGGTGGAATAAGCAAAGATTAATAATCTTTGCCCGAGCGTAAGGCGAGAGCTAAGCTTAAGTGGAAGGATAATAATCTTTGTTGGGTAACAATGAGTATTTGTAAAAATCGGTTTTAATTGCGAAGTTATTTCTCTTTAGAACAGATAAACAAATCGAAAAATATTTGAATCTTCCTGTATTGTCTTTGTTTCAAATTGCAGTTACGGTCAGAAAACAAGCCATAACGATGTATAACTAATAACTTATTCAGGTAATTTTTTAATTAACTACGAGGATAACAACGATGACTACTGAAAATAAATTAGATGATTTAAAGGCAAAAGCAGCAGATGCAAAAGTACAAGGCGAAAAAGCTTTGGATGATTTAAAAGAAACCGTAAAAGCTAAACAAGCTGCGGGTAAAGAAGCTGTTGAAAATACAGTAGACGAATTAAAGGCAAAAGCGGCAGATGCAAAAGCTCAAGGCGAAAAAGCTTTGGATGATTTAAAGGAAAATGTAAAAGAGAAACAAGCTGCTGGTAAAGAGGCCGTTGAAGATAAAGCAAGTGATTTGAAAGGCAAACTTGAAGATGCTCAGCACACTCTGCAAGACAAGTTCGATCATTTACGTACTGAGGCAAGCCATAAACTTGACGATGCCAAAGCTAAGGCAGCGGAGCTAAAAGATGAGGCTGCAACAAAATTTGATGAGTTAAAAACTCAAGCAACAGCAAAATTTGACGAGTTAAAGAAAACAGCAACTGATAAGTTAAATAAATTGAAAAACCATGATTCTGCTGAATAAGCTGATCTAAACTAAAATCTGCACTCCTCACCTAAAAGATGATATTGGAAGTGAGTAATTATTCATCCCAAGGTGAGCGAGTGCGGACCAATACTGTTACACTATCTCCATTAAGCTGTAATGATCTGTTTTTGGAGTAAACAATATGTCTTGGCTTTCTTCATTGAAGTCTGTTTTTTCACCCGCACAAGAAGTGAAAGAAGATGAAATCCAAACCGTACTCCAAAATTATTTACTACCGCATTCAAAAGATGCTTTAAAAGAGCGCATTAGCCAGCTTCAAGTTCAAGCTCGAGTATTACAACTCACCATTAATACCTTTCCTGATGAAAAAGAGCACTTGCAACAAATTCATGATGATTTGGCGGGTGCTTTAGAAAAGTGTGGTATTGAAGAACTAAACCTGCATGTGGTGCAACAGAAGCGCCCTGCACAAGAAAGTTCAAATTTACCGCCTGTGCTAGATGCTTCACCTAAATCAGAACCGGATCCGAATAATCCCCCTATTCAAAAAGCTGCTCCACAACAAAGAGATGTTCCACTTCATCCGCGCATTAAGCATGTTATTTTAGTTTCATCTGGTAAGGGTGGCGTTGGTAAATCGACAACTACTGTCAATTTAGCGCTTGCCTTGCAAAAAATGGGGCTTAAAGTTGGAGTGCTGGATGCTGACATCTATGGTCCAAGTATTCCAACAATGCTAGGCAATGCAGGCAAAACACCTCTTATAGAAAGTGAAAATTTCGTGCCTTTAGATGCCTATGGAATGGCAGTTTTATCGATTGGACATTTAACTGGTGATAACAACACACCTGTCGCGTGGCGTGGGCCAAAGGCAACGGGTGCTTTAATGCAATTGTTTAATCAAACGCTTTGGCCTGATCTAGATGTACTCATGATTGATATGCCGCCGGGTACTGGTGATATTCAACTCACGCTTGCACAGCGTATTCCAGTGACTGGTTCAATTATTGTGACTACACCGCAAAATGTTGCCTTACTAGATGCCACTAAAGGGATTGAGTTATTTAATAAAGTTGGCATTCCGGTATTAGGTGTTGTTGAGAACATGTCGACCCATATTTGCTCTAACTGTGGTCATGAAGAACAAATTTTTGGTATTGGTGGCGGTGATAAGCTCTCTGAACAGTACCACATTCCATTGTTAGGTCGCTTACCTTTAAACGCTCAGATCCGTGAGCATGCTGATCAGGGTAAACCAAGTGTTGTAGCAATGGATGATGCAGCTGATAGTTATATTGATATTGCTAAAGTTATGTGGGAACAAATTGAAAAAATTCCTCAACGTACACGTGATGACAAGCGGATTTTTTAACTTATTAGAGCCCGACTTTAAGTCGGGTTTTTTATTATCTGGTTAAAATAAAAAATTAAATTACTGAATTATAATAACAAAGCTAAACTTGAAAATGGCATGTAGATTGCTACTTTACACTTTTTAAAAAGAAAGGGTAAAAAATGCAATTTAAATGTGCTTTTGGCGTAATCAGTTTATGTAGCGCCTTATTTTTAGTCGGATGCAATAATGACGACTCTTCTGTTTCACAAACACCAACAGTGCAGGAACAAAAACAGAAATTACAGCCGATTATTATTCAGGGTGCTTTGCCAGTAGAGTCAGCACACATGGCTGCTAAATTGCAGAATGTGACAGTTGAAACTATAGGAAATAGCTGGACCTTCTGGAAGGGTACCTATAACGGTTATCCAATGATTATTTCTAAAACCCGTATGGGGATGAGTAACTCAGCTGCGGCAACTGCTTTAGCTATCGAGCGTTATAAACCGATTGCGATCATTAATCAGGGAACAGCAGGTGGGCACGATCCAGATCTACACGTTTACGATATTGTTTTAGGAAAATATGCGACCAATATTGGTGCATTTAGAACTCCTAAACAGCCATTGGGTGCTGGGTCAAATTCACTTACATGGGTTGAAGCTTTTGATGTTTTGCCAACAGATGAGTCCGATCCGGAACCGATTGCAATACGCAAATTTGAAGGGGATAAAGAATTATTAATGGCGGCGCATAAAGTCCGTTATGATAAAGGCGAGGTAGTTGAAGGAACGATTGGTTCAGCAGATGTCTGGAATAATGAACTTGATCGTATTCAATTTTTCCATCAGCGTTATGGAACTTCTGTTGAAGAAATGGAAGCTGCATCTGTTGCACAAATTGCAAGTCAGTTGAATGTTCCTTTTCTAGGAATTCGAATCTTATCTAATAATATTACGAATAATGGAACGTATGACGCTGGTACGGGAGAAGCCTGCCAAGAATATGTACTTAATGTGGCTGAAGAATATATGAAATCAAAACTACCAAAATAATAATTTAAATATAGGCAAGAAGATGGATTCTTACAGAGCCTCTTCTTGTTTTTTATAACCAGCTCTGCTTTTCCAATTTCGGATAACCATCCAGCGCCAAAAAATTTCAGTCACAATATATAATATGATTGCAAATACAAAGGCTTCAACAATAAGGCCTGACATTAAAATTTTAGCAAGACTAAAATCAATGTGCCCATGTCCGAAATGAGTAATCCAGCGGGAAATCTGATGCAGTACTCCTAAAAGCATCTTTTTATTGATCATATGTACGTGGTAAATATGTGCACCAAACCAAAAACCAGTATACAAAATGGGAACTAATGTAAGTGGGTTGCTGAGCCAAGCAAGCATTAGACTAATCGGCAAATTCACTTCGAATAGTAAGACCGCCATCACAATAAATACGCTGTGAAATGGAATAGGTAGTAAGCCAAAAAAAGTTCCAACAAAAACAGCTCGGGTAATTGATTTCCGATTGACATACCAAAGCACAGGATTAAGGGTTCTTTTACCAAAAATCCTTAGAAATTTCATATTTGAAACTTTCTCGGGTGAGGGAAGCCAAGATTGAAAAAATTGCTTTGCCATAATCATAGTATAGTAGAGCGCGGAGACTCATATAAACACAAAAAAACAATATATTAATTGAAACTTATTGAAAGCTTAAAAATTAAACTTACTGCGGTGACAACTTATTATAGATCTTTTCGACACAGAAATAGATTTAAAATAAAAATACCTATATTACTTAATACAATTTAGTACGCAAAGCTTAGTAACTGACTCTAAAGTTTTCTTCGTCGCTTTTTATATTAATTTTATAAGTTTTTGTTTTTAATATTTTTATTTGAAATTTTTAAATGATTTTAAAAATTTTGTCTTACAATTACCTTTTGCCATGCGAGAGGATATCTATTAATCTGAGATGACTATATTGTGAGGTCATTCAATGATTTCATGGCTTTTTATTGGCTTAGTAGCCACAATTTTACTTACACCTGGTCCAACTAACACTTTACTCGCTTCTTCAGGCGTGCAAGTAGGACTACGGAAGTCAGTAAAACTTATTCCAGCAGAAGTTTTGGGTTATGTGATTTCTATTTCTGCATGGGGAATGCTGATTGGGAAAGTATCCACTACATTGCCATTGCTGCCGCCTATTCTTAAGCTCTTGAGTGCTTGCTATATTATGTTCTTGGCCATTAAGTTATGGCATACGGCAAATCAAGAAGTTGAATTAAATCAGCCTACAATCCGTACTCGTGAATTATTTTGTGCAACTTTATTAAATCCTAAAGCCTTGCTCTTTGCTTCAGCAATTTTTCCTGTGGCTGCATGGAGTGATTTTCATATTTATTTGATTCATATGATGGCTTACTTAGCTCTTATTACGCCAATTGCCTTATTCTGGATTTTCTTAGGATCAGTTCTAGCCTCTAAGAAAGTTGCGTGGTTAAATCAGACTAACTTACAAAAAACAGCTTCACTTGTTTTAGTTAGCTTTTCAATTCCTATTAGCTATTCTGCTTTATTGAACCTTTAAAGGTGTCGCTGAGCTATTCTTAATTTATTTGAGTAGCTTTGCGTTGTTTTCATAATTGCTTTTTTAAGTTAAAGTACGTCGAAATCAATGAAATTACCTTTTGGATAGAAAATACATGGCTATTAAGTCTGATCGTTGGATTCGCGAGATGAGCGAAAAACACGGCATGATTGAACCTTATGCAGAGAATCAAGTCCGTTTTGATAAAAATGGTGAAAAGTTGATTTCATACGGGGTCTCTAGCTATGGTTATGATGTACGCTGTGCCCGTGAATTCAAGGTTTTTACTAACGTGCATTCTGCAATTGTCGATCCAAAGAATTTTGATGACAAAAGTTTTATCGATATTGAGTCTGATGTTTGTATTATTCCACCAAACTCATTTGCTTTAGCGCGTACAATTGAATATTTCCGTATTCCTCGTAATGTGTTGACCGTATGTCTAGGCAAGTCGACCTATGCTCGCTGCGGTATCATTGTAAATGTGACCCCGTTAGAACCTGAATGGGAAGGTCATGTAACTTTAGAATTTTCAAATACGACTAATTTACCCGCACGTATTTATGCAGGCGAAGGGGTAGCACAAATGCTATTTTTTGAAAGTGATGAAGTGTGTGAAACATCTTATAAAGATCGTGGTGGCAAATACCAAGGTCAAACAGGCGTTACACTTCCTAAAACATAATTGTTCTTAGATAAAGAAGAGTTTTAAAATAATGGGTCGCTTAGGTGACCCAATTTTATGAATAAAATTTATGCGAGGTGCGTTTATCGGAATAGTGATAAATGACAGTTTCCTTTTGTAAAAAATAATATAATATGATCAATAATTGATTTGTTTTTTTGTTGTGTATCACAGAATTTAAAAGCAAATGTAGTGGATATAGGCTGTCTCTTTGATAATGGGTAGTTAACTTTATTAAAATCAGATAAGCCAAATAAAAAGAAATTAAACAGGATTATGCCCCCACGGATACGGAGGTCGGCCATGCGACAGTTTACGTCTCTTCGAGTAGCGCTCTTGACACTCGGAAGCTTATGCTTTTCTTCAGCTTATGCTACTTCTACATTAGTGCCTATGTCAGATTCGGAACTATCCGCAACTCGTGGTCAGGCTTTGATGAGCATGTCTTATATTGCACCTACAGATGCTGCAAATTTGGAAAAATTACGCGACAACAGTAGTAACGTAGGTTTTTATAAATTGGGCTTGGATGCTGATCTAGAACTAAACGCGAACATTAAAAAATTGCAGCTTGGGTGCGGTGGAGCAAATGGTGCGGGCGCATGTGATATTGATATCGATAACTTAAGTCTAAGTGGTCTTTCAGATACTAATGATGGTCGTGCGAGCTCTTCGGCAAAACTAACTAACCCATTTATTGAGTTTGCGATTAAAAATCCTAACAGTGCATCAACTCGCTCTGTGGCTGGGGTGAGATTAAGTGCTGAATCTATTCAAGGCTTACTTACTTTTGGTTCGGAAAATACGGCTACAAAAAATGGTATTAACTCTTTTAGTGGTTATATGGTGACTCAAGCGACTGGAGGAACTGTAAATACTTTTGCTCGCTCACCAGGTTCTGGCTTAACTCAAACTAATTTGGGAACTGTGATTACTGGTCGAGCACGAAGTTCCGATGGTTTAATTTGGGCTAATTTTAAATCTACAGCTTATGATTTAGGTTTAAGTAGTGCGTCTGGTGGCTTAACTTTGCCCTCACAAGTCATCTCTGGAAAACGTATAACTACTGCAAATTTGACAGGTACTGCTAATGTAAGTGGTATTAATTTATCTGGAACTATTGCAGCAGATGCGAAGCTCGATCTTGGTTTAACGATTCCTTTATCAGGTAATTTAACAGGCGTGATTAACAATTTAGGTGTAAATGTTGCTGTAAATGAAGATTTGGGCTATTTCCATAAAGTCAATTTAAATGGTACGGCGGCTTCTCTTTCCTTACAAGGGCAAAATTTACAATGGACAGGTGCGAAGTCAGTTTCTCAGGCAGGGTGGTGGTTAGAACTTTCGAATCCAATTGATATTGGTGACGTAACCCCACAGTCACAAGTAGTCATTACCGATGATGTTGTTAAAGCCGCACTAGGTAAAGTCAGTGCATATTTAGGAAAAGATGAAAATGCAGTCAACTGCGGCTTGTTCGCAATTTCTTGTTTGGCAGGGAGTATCAATACAGGAAATATTGATTTATCTGGTCAGTATGTTCCTATGAATTTGACGAATTTAGTCTTAAAAAACCAGAGTTTTGCTCCTAACTGCTATGGAAACTTAAAGTTCTGTTGATCTTAAAAGAACGTTATAGTTGATGCTTTGCATTCATCGGAAAAGTAATTTTTTACATGCTTTTTTTTGCATTTGTGCAAATATTCCGCATAATAGAAATGTGGAAAGGTTGGCATTATCTTTTGGATTTGCCCCTTCGTCTAAGGTGAAAAGGATAGATTCACCTGACATCAAGGATTGTTAAAGAAAAATAAATATGGTGCGCGGCATCGTATAAAACAGGAAGGTCAAGATGACTACACTTAATTATACGGTAAGGTTTCAAAAAACCGTTTTGGCAAGTTTAATCGGGCTTTGTATAAGCCAAGCTAGTTTCGCACTCGAAGAACTTTCTGATGCGGGCTTAAGCGAAACTACAGGTGAAGGTATTGCTATCTTGCCACAGAATGCTTATATGGTATTTCGGGGTGCAGGTGCTAATGAAACTTCAAGTCAGATATTAAGCGATCGTACGAAAGATACAGGTTATATCAATTATGTACCTGTTGGTCCTTTAAGTATGACAGCTGCAGATACCAATAAAAATGGCTCGATTGATTCGGGTGACCGCGCGGTTGGTAAAGCAGATATTTTTCTTTATGGTTTAGCGCTTTCCAAATCTGATAATGATACAAATACCCGTATTGCTTCTACTGATGCGACCGCTGCAATCTCAAGTTGGGGTACTGCCGTTAACCCGTGGATCTTTAAAGTCGCGACAGAAAATTCAGTACCGAACTTTAGTGCGACCAATTGTAGTGGTGCGACTGATCCAACTTGCCAAGTAACTTATTTAGCTTTGGAAGCACCTTTATATGAGGTCGGAACGAAGGATTCTGCAGGTATAGATGCTTATAAACTGAAATTAGGTTTGTGGTCAGATATTTTTGTCCGGAATCCAAATAAAATAGATGGTGCAGCAGATCAATTTAATTATGGCGACTCAAATGGCTTAATTGGTACGAGTACCGATGCAAGCCGTGCAAACCGTCTTCGTTTACAAGGGGTTTGGAATAACTTTAGCTTAAATGGCAGTCGTTTACAGCTTTTCCAAACATTAGGGGGCGCAACATCAGCTGGTGGAATGAGTCCTTTTTATAATAATACTTTGGGTTTAGCAGGAGTTATTCGTTTAAACAGCGGCGATGCATCTAATTTAAGAGCAACAATTACTTCAAATACACCAACGTCTTCGGTAGGTCCGTGGGTAAATCGCTATAGCACTCAATATACGGGTGCGCCAAGTAATAACTCTCCAAGCTCGGATTGGTTATATCGGATTCGTAGTCAAACTACGACCGTTACTTCAACAGGTTCATGGACCGCGCCAACTGATACCGCTATGAATAACGTATTACGTTTGAGTACTAGAGAAACGAGTGATACCGGAAATCTGCTCACACCTGCAATTAATGGTGGGCTTGCGCCAACTTTTGATGCGAGTGAAGGTTTGTATCTCTATAACCCAAACATTAACCTTGTTTTGGGTTCTTTATATCAACCACTGGTATTAAGCTCAGATGGTAAAAACTTTAGTTTAGAACTTGCTCGTATTCCGAATAAACCAGAAATCTATAAGAAAATTTATACAGACTATAGTGGTGCTGATACGAGTTATTTAGGTTCTACTTGTAATATTTATCAATGTGGTACGAATGTAACGTTAGGTGGTAAAACTTACCAAGGCTCTAGTGCAACGCATAGCAGTATTTCAATTGGTTCAACTGTTTATAATTCTTCGAACAATACTTTAGAGGCATTTAAAGGGAATAGTACACAAGATGCAGTTGGTATTTCATTTGGTAAATTACCTACAGGCACTGTGGCGGCTATAACGCAAACTAATAACTTCTACCAATTGCAAAATCAGGAGCGTCGAGCAGGTAGTTATAGTTGTGGATTTTTGAACTTAAGTACTTGTTATGATACGTGGCAGTACCGTACAGCAACGGGCTGGACTGGAAATGCAGGCTCAGGTTTGAAATTTGACTCTCAAAGTGCTAACTGGGCGAATGTGGATAGCACTGCCTATTATAATCCCACTGTAAATAATACAGGATATACCTTAACTGATGCAGGAAATGGGGCTCAGTTTGCTGTGCCAAATGGCACACCTCTACCAGATGCAGCTTATAACAATGGACGTTGGTCTACCACTACTCCAAATGCGGACTTAAACACTTATAAGTTATCGGGTGCACAGATCAGTTCTGCGATTACCAATAATATGGGTTCAGCTGTCATTGATGGTGTATTAATCCAACATTTGAAACTCACCACTAAAGGCTTATAAGAGGAGGATAATGATATGAAAAAATTTAGTACTTTAATCCTTGCTCTTTGTGCAACGGTTACTCATGCGGAGCTACAAACTTTAGATAATGAAGCACTGCAGGCGATTAATGGACAGGCAGGTGCTGATTTATCTTTAATGCTCAATTTAAACCAGACGAGTAACGGTATATTTGATAATGGTAGTGGCGGTGTCTGTGAAAGTGTAGAGTTCTGTCATTTAGGCTTGGCGATTAATAAACGGTTTGTGCAAGCTGATGCGACTAAACCAAGCGGTTGGGCTGAGAATAGCGATAGTGGTAATAAGCTTTGGTTAGTTTTTAAAGGTATACAAGGCACATTAAATATTCAGAAAATGGGGCTTGATGGTGCCGATTTAAAATATTTAGATAAAAGTAATACTGAGATCATTAAGCCTGCTATCCAACTTAGTTTTAGCTCAGCTCAACCGATTTTATTCCGTAATTTTGGTTTCAATGCTTTATCGATTGAACAAGATAACTTCACAAGCTCAACAACAACGCAAGGTTCAAGCGCAAATATGTATGATTATGCATATTTCAAAAAACCGACATATGCTGCGACTGCTAATAGTGGGAACCAGCAAGTTGCAACTGCAACTCCATCGGCTTATGACTATGGACGTGAAACTGGTTTTATGGGCTTGATGATGAACGGAAACTTGGCTATTCAAGGAAAAGTCATGGTCTTTAGTTGTGATGGTAGCCATCCTCGCTGTTAAGGGTTAATGTAGATTTCAAAGGAACTGAAGTGATGAAAAAAAATAAAGAAAATCACAGCTCAAAGTTTATTTTAAATACATTAGCAACCAGCATGTTGTTAGTGAGTGGACAAATTTATGCTTTAGAAGCTTTAACAGATGCTGATTTGAGTGCCGTTAATGGACAAGATGGAATCTCTATTCAAACTACGTTTAACGAAATCAATATTGATAATGCTTATTGGGATGACCATGCAGGCACTCCAACAAGTGCTGATCAGGTCTTAAGAGCTCAAGCAAGTGGTGTAAAAGTCCAAAAAAGTAATGCATCTAATCAACCCTTAAGTACAAATTACCGTTTAGATGTGGGGAGTAATACAACCACAGGTAAAGCAGGCATAGATTTTTCTATGCAGAGTAATCCTTCTCTTATTACTGTAAATAGCTTTAAAGTTTGTAATAGTTCAGCTACATGTTCGCCAACTTTAGGGCAATTAGCGATTCAAACGACTTCTCCTTTAAATTTGGCAATCACTACCCAAGATGGTTTATTCAACTCTAATAGTCAGTCAAGCATGACGCTTGGTATTAATAATGCCAATATTTATCTGGGGCAATTGGATGCTCGTAGTCAGTTAAACCAGTTAATTTTAAGAAACTTTAACTTTAATTTTGTTGGTAAAGGAGTGATGTTTGTAGATCCGACCCGTGGTGTCGTTTTACAGACAAATACAGGCGCAAACATTGCTAGTGTAGGGCAAACTCCAAACAGTACCTATGGTTATGTGGATTTTAACCGTGTAGCCGATTCAGCTTCTGGTTTAACTGCAGGTACATATGTTGATAGTAATGGCAAAGTAACCAATTCAGGCCTGAATATTGAGGTGATGCTTAGTTCTAATGTTGATAAAACTAATCCTTATGCTTTAGACGCAAATAATAGTCCACAGAATTCTAAAGGTCTGATTCGTTTAGGCGCTAGCGGACGAATGGTAAATAGTTACCTTCAACTCCGTGGATTAGACGGTACGGCGGATACAACAACTTTAGGCACTGCGAATACAGCTTCAGGTACAAGTTCAAGTAATAGTATTTTAGGTAATTCTGGTCTTGCGTTTCGTATGAAAGGTGAATTCACCAAAGATAATGATTCGATGCTAGGCTCAGATGGTAAAGCGACCACTTTAGAAATTGGTGGGGCAGGTCTTAATGCTTATGGTTTCGAATTTGGTAACTTAACAGGACTTAATTCTGCTACACGTGGTTATTTCGATAGTGGGAATATTTATCTAAATCTTGCAGATACAAAAACTTTATTAATGCCAACCAACGCAACCTTAAATGCAATTCGTTTAGGTAGCGGTACCTTAACAACGGTTGCTGACTATCAGCATAATATTCACCGTGATACGGTTATTAATCCATTCAGCTTAATTCTTGCAATGCGTGGAGCAGAGTTTCAGGCATTTTCAAGACGCGGTCGTTTTACGACAAGTGCTAATGTTGCTGCTGCCAATCAGTTTGCAGACAATGGTGCAAATAACCAGTGGGGCTTAGCATTACCTTTTTATAACTTAAATGCTAATGCTGCTGTTTATGGTTTAGATGCCCCTGCAAATAGTGCTTATTACTATACAAAAGATGCTAATGGTAAACCTGTTCAGAATGTTGTTGCGACATCTGGAACAACTTCACGTTTAGGTTTTGGTATTGCAGCTGGAACTACGGGGCGTGATGCGACTGGAACGAAAACAACCTCTGTATTATTGATCGATGGTTCTCCAAATGCCAATAATGCGGGTAACCCGACTGATTATTATATGGGGTTACGTAACATTGATATGTTCGTCAAAGGCAATGGAAGCATTGGTTTAGAAAATGGCAGTCTTAATATTAGTTTAAAAGAGATGCTACTTGCTTTATCAACTGAAATTGCAGCAGGGTATTTACCTGGGGCAAAATATAAAACTTGTCCAGCCACAGGTTCATGTACCTCACCAATTGATAACTTTGCCAGAAATAATGATGTCTTATTTGGTCTAAAACTGCGTTTAGGCGGAGATCTTAACTTATCGATCGTGCCAAACAGTTCAATTGCAGATGGTAGTGCTCTAACTGTACTCGGCGATTTCATGATGCCTGCCACAGCAACTGGAAATACGGTTCAAATTAGTGATCCGATCGATGGTTCTGCAATTGGCTTTGATAATATTACTGGAAAGCTTGCGTTTAATACCGCTTTAGTTGTGGGTAAAGACAGTGCAAGTGGTTTAGGTAAAGTCGGCGTAAATACAGCGGTCTATTTTAATCCAGATAAGAGTATTGACGGTGCATTACGTGTTAAAGATATTAACTTCTATCCGCCATCAACTGGTGCAGGTGCACGTTTAGGTGAGCTTGCAATTACTGGCGGTCGCTTAAATAGTAGTTTTAGTATTGTGCCTAGAAATGGCGCTTTTAACTAATTAATAAAAGTGACGATAATCGTCACTTTTTTATATAAAATTTATTTTAGTGTGATTGGATTTGCATTCGTCGGGTTATAGGGATAATTGCTTTGTAGTTGAATATTATTCTGATAGTCTGAATAAATAATAAGCGTTTGTCTCTTAAGGATTAGAGCGACATGAAGAATAAAAAAATAGGGTGCTGGCTGTTACTTGCCAGTAGTTCAAGTGTTTTTGCAATGCAGCCTTTAGATGACCAAAGTCTTGCGGCAACAACGGGTCAAAATGGTTTAACTTTAGGTATTCAGGCCGATAAAGTTCAATTTAATCAAATCGCTGTGATTGATACAAATGGTATTGCTTCAACTTCGTATAATAGTAAGGCTGGCTTTGTCATTGCAGGAAATTCTACTAATCCGGTTCCTGGCATAGAGTTTATTAAAGCTACAGTATCGAGTAATCCTTCTTTTAATATTGCAATGGATACAGATGCAGGTGGTGGAAATCCCTTTTTAAATTTAGCGGTATCGATGGGGAGTGATGTAAACGGTATTCGACTTTTACCATTTTCAGTCTATATGGCGCCTAGTACATCTTTATCTAGTCCATCCGATTATGCATTAACAAGTTATGCACCAAAATCAATTTTTAGTTCGGGAACGACAGTGAATACGGGTGTAAAAGAACTGATCCGTTCTACTGGCAATTTAGATATTAACTTTGTACAAACCAATAAACCTCGTTTAAATATTCAGCTTGGCCATGCTGCTCAATCCGTTATGGTTAAATTTGGAGGGGCAATTCAATCTATTTGTTCTGCTGCTGCGGGTTGTCCAATTACTTTAGTGTCCGATAATACGGGTGCTACATTTGGATTTAAATTTGCGGGCACAAATACCTCAACAGGTTTTGTACTTGATGGTTTCTATGCAGGTGTTGATCCAACTGGATTAACTTTTGGGAATACAGGCGTATCTAGTAAATTTGATGCTTCACTTAACAATGTCACTTTAGGAAATATGGGTACCCAAAATACAACAACGTTTAATAATTTACCGAATGGCTCAATGGGGAGTTTTGGTGTTACAGGTGTTTCTGTAACTGACTTAAAAATGAAAGTAAGTGGCTTTTAGAAAAAATAATAACTTAACCTGAAATACGAAGGAGGGCGGTTGTAAAAACAATCGCCCTTTTTTTTGACTATATTGCGTTAAATGTTTTCTGATCTGGTGTGTTCTAACTGTTGAACAATTTCATCCAAAGCTTTAATCCGTTTAACTTGGTCCCATAAGTTTTTAGCTTGTGGATAGGCTTTGGTCATCATGCCTAACCATTGCTTATAACGACCAACCATACCAATTTCTGTCTTTGCTTGACCGTTTAAAAAGCGAATTTGTAAATCAACCAGTTGTTCCCAACTGAATAACGCTTCATCCATGTTTTGGCGAATGCATTGGGTTAAATCTGGAGTCGTTACCGCACCACGGCCAATCATTAAGTCTTCACAACCAGATTGTTGCTGACAAGCTCTAGCATCAGCATTGGTCCAGATTTCACCATTCGCAATGACATTAATTTTTAAAGCTTCTTTAATAGGCAGAATCTTTTCCCAATAGGCCGGTGGCGTGTAACCGTCTGCTTTAGTGCGTGCATGAACCGTTAACCAACTTGCACCAGCGTCTTCAACAGCGTGGGCATTTTCCATGGTGTGATTTTCATCGAGATAACCTAAGCGCATTTTTGCTGAAACAGGAATATGAGCAGGTACCGCATCTCTGACTGCTTTAATGAGCATATGTACAACATCAGGCTCATCAAGAAGAACAGAGCCACCTCGGTGTCGGTTTACAGTTTTCGCAGGACAGCCGAAATTAAGGTCGATTGCAGGAGCACCTAGTTCAACCACTTTTGCAGCATTTGCTGCCAGCATATCTGGGTTGTTACCTAAGAACTGGACATGAACAGGTGTACCAGCTACGGTTTTACCTTCATTTTTCAATTCTGGACAAAAACTATAGTAAATATGGTCTGGCAAAATGCTGTCTGTAACACGAATAAATTCGGTCACACACCAGTCGAAATGACCAACAGATGTGAGTGTATCCCGCATGATCGGGTCAGTTAAACCTTCCATTGGAGCGAGTATGAGTTTCACAGTCTGTGTCACCTGAGCAAAAAGAAAACAGCGTTATACGGGATATGTATAACGCTGTCTAGTATCGAAGAACTTTTAATTTATTTAACGACCCAAGATCATTTCAAGCACAAATTTACTACCAATAAAGCCAATGGCTAAAAGCACAAAGCCGATTAAGGTAAAACGAATCGCTTTTTGACCTCGCCATCCGAGTTTGTAATGGCCGATCAAGAGTGAGCCATAAATAATCCATGAAATAATACTAAAGACAGTTTTATGAGCGAGATGCTGTGCAAAGAAGCTATCGATCGTCAAGAAACCAAAAGTGAGTGCAATCGTTAATAAAATGAACCCAGTAATGATCAGGTCAAATAACAAAGATTCCATTGCCTGAATTGGCGGAAGTAAATTGACCCAAAAGCGTTTTTTTTGTTTCTTTTTGAGTTCACGATTTTGGAACCATAGCAAAATAGCGTGAATAGTTGCCATCAGCAAAACTGCATAGGCAGAAAGTGAAAGAATAATATGAGTATCTAAGCCTAAAGAATGCTGCTCAATAAATTGATCTGGCCGGCTGAATGCAAAACCTAAAATTAGACCAATAGCTGCTACAGGAATGCCTAACAAGTTTAACGGTACAATGGGACGGAAAATACTAAAAATTAAACTTAACAACAGCATAAGCCACGATGTAAACGATACTAAGTTAAAAACATCGTAGTTAATTCCGGCTGGTGTCAGCATGGCATGACATAAAACTGTGCCGTGCAACAGAAGTGCCAAAGTTGCAATAAAAGCAAATAACCATGGGTTTGGTTCACGTTTTGACATTAAACGAATAAACAGATACCAGAAAGAAGTGGTATATGCGATGAGTGCCAAAATTGTGTAAACCAAGGGGAGGCTAATCATGTCAAACCTTTTTCAGGATTAATTCATCTATATAAGATATAAATTCGCTGCGAACTAAAGTATCCTATAGCATTCTATGCATAAATTTTCTATTTCGAGAAAGATTTTTTTGCAACTAGCCATTTTAAGCGGATTTTGCAATGTTTGATACCTTAACAGAACGACTCACACAGAGTTTAAGAAATGTTACTGGCTCAGGGCAGCTGACCGAAGACAATATTAAAGATACCTTACGTGAAGTACGTATGGCACTTCTTGAAGCCGATGTCGCGTTACCTGTAACTCGTGAATTTATCGCGAAAGTTAAGGAAGAGGCATTGGGCCAAGAAGTGATGACTCAGTTATCACCAGGCCAGGCATTTGTAAAAATTGTCTATGACGAACTCACCAAGATGATGGGTGAGGCGAATGAAACACTTGATTTAAGTGCTAAGCCTCCCGTTGTTGTATTACTTGCTGGTTTACAAGGTGCGGGTAAAACGACAACTGCCGCTAAGTTGGCACGTTTCTTAAAAGAACGTCAAAAGAAAAAAGTAATGACGGTTTCTGCCGACGTTTACCGTCCAGCAGCAATTAAACAGTTAGAAACTGTGTCAGCAGAAGTTGGTGCAGGTTTTATTGCATCAGATGCTTCTGAAAAGCCAATTGATATCGTTAATCGTGCAATTGAACAAGCAAAAATCCAATTTGCTGATGTGTTAATTGTCGATACCGCAGGTCGTTTACATGTCGATGAAGACATGATGGACGAAATTAAAGAATTACATGCTGCCGTTAAGCCAACTGAAACCTTGTTTGTGGTTGATGCCATGACAGGTCAGGATGCTGCAAATACAGCTAAAGCCTTTAATGATGCATTGGCACTTACAGGCGTGATTCTTACTAAAACTGATGGTGATGCACGTGGTGGTGCTGCGCTTTCTGTACGTGCAATTACGGGTAAGCCAATCAAGTTCTTGGGTATGGGTGAGAAGCTTGATGCTTTAGAACCATTCCATCCAGATCGTGTTGCTCAACGTATTTTAGGCATGGGTGACGTACTTTCTTTAGTCGAAGAAGTTGAACGTAAAATCGACAAAGAAAAAGCTGAAAAAATGGCTAAAAAATTGCAAAAAGGAGGCAGCTTCAACTTTGAAGATATGCTGATGCAATTTGAGCAAATGAAAAGTATGGGCGGCATGATGGGCTTCTTAGATAAGTTGCCTGGCATGAGCGGTGCAGGAATTCAGCAAGCGATTGAGCAAGCGAATCCTGAAAAACAGGTCAAGAAAATGGAAGCTATTATCCAGTCGATGACCGTTAAAGAACGCCGTAATCCAGACTTAATGAACCCAAGCCGTAAAAAACGTATTGCAGCTGGTTGTGGTATGGATGTTGCTGAAGTGAATAAACTCATTAAGCAACAAGCACAAATGGCTAAAATGATGAAGAAGTTTGCGAATCCATCTGGTATGAGCAAAATGATGCGTTCATTAGGCAATATGCAAAAACAATTTGGCGGCGGCGGTGGTGGTGGAATGGGACCACTGTTTGGCAACAACGACCAAAAGAAATAAACTTATAAAATAAAAGGCGCATATAGCGCCTTTTATTTTGTTCTGTGTTTTAGTCTTTAGGATAATGAGCAATATATTGTTGTAGTCCTTTGAGCAAAAGATCAGTTTCTACGACTGGATCATATTTTTTCAAGAACTTAGCAAAAACCAGTGCATCTCCACCTGTAAGGAGCAACTTTTTAGGAGATTGCTGCATGATGCTTTCAATCGTACTAATAAGGCCTAACAAAATACCGTGATGCACTGCATCGACTGTGTTATTGCCTGGGTTTAAATTATCAAAAGCTGAGTCTGGAATTTTAATACCTTTAGTATTTTGAATGAGTGCATCGCGCTGTAAATAAAGATTTGGCAGAATATAACCGCCTAAATGCTGTTTACCTTGCGTTAAATCAATCGTTAAGGCTGTTCCACATCCAATAATGCAATAATTTTCATCTGTTTGAGCCACAGCGAGTACTTGTAGCCAACGGTCAATTCCGAGCTGACTTGGAACTTCATAGCCGCACTTTAACTCAGCATATTCAGCATGAACTTTGGCAAAAACAACAGGAATTTCTAGCCATTTTAAAATCTGCTGAATACGTTGGTTGTTCTCGGTATCGAGTACTGAGGAAATCCCAATGCGATGCAGACCTTGATGTTTAAAGTGTTGAATTAAACCCAGTAATAAATCGGCAGGGGACTGTAAATGTAGCTCAGCTGCATGTTCAATAATTTGCTGATTTTCAGTAATCCAATATTTTAAACGGGTGTTCCCGATATCAAGCCATAAACTTTTCATGGAAGAATACCTGTTTATTGATTCACTTGTGGTCTTAAACGACCTTGATAAAACTGCTGAGGTTCCGGAGTTTCAAGAATTACTGCACCTTCATTGGAAATTCCAACGAAACGACCATGTACCAATCCCTGACTATGTTCGAACTGCACCAACTGATTAAGCCATGCGGCGTGGTGGTTAAAACGTCCAGCCAAATTGTAGCAACCATGATCAAACCAGCGAGCTGCATTTTGAATTGCAACATAAAGCTCTGAAATGAGTTCAAGACGACTCATTTGTTCTAGGCCTAAATCCTCTAGAGATGTAATCGGTTGATCACTATCAGTCACTGGTGGTGTTTTTAAATTAATACCTACGCCCACAATAGCCTGATGTTGGGAAAGCGGTTCGACCAGAATTCCACCCCATTTGCCCTGAGCACTATACAAATCATTTGGCCATTTCACTTGCAAATTCAGAGCTTGTAACTGCGGAATTTGCAGAATATTTAGAGCAACTTCAAGTGCTAAGCGACCATCTAAGGGTGTTCGAGTTTGCACCAATGTGCTTAAATAAATGTTTCCTTCAGGTGAAATCCATTGCCGTTGATGTTGACCTCGCCCTTGAGTTTGTTGAGCACTACAAACCAAGCCCGTTGTAATGCCTTTTTGGGCAATTTCACGAATATCATCATTGGTCGAAGTTGTGGTTGCTTTTAATAAAACCACTTCTGGAAGCTGGTTTTTTGCGCTTAAAAGTTGTTGTAGTTGGCGAGTCTCTAAATCCATGTTGAATATGAGCAGAGTGGTAAAACATTTATGGAGTTAATCATATATTTACTCATTGGCGCAATTGCTGGTTTTACTGCCGGATTGTTTGGAGTTGGTGGTGGACTAATTATTGTACCAATCCTCTATGTGGTTTTTACCCAGTTGCACTATGACCCCGCGGTAATCATGCATATTGCAGTCGGAACATCGCTTGCAACCATTATCGTAACGTCCTTTAGTTCAGTTTCTGCCCATCATAAAAAGGGTGCGGTTCTTTGGCCTGTTTTTCGTAACTTGGCACCTGGGCTGATTATTGGCTCATTTTTAGGAGCAGGTATTGCCGATTTGATGTCTGGTCAGCATTTACAGCTCCTTATTGGTGTTTTTGCGGTTGTGATGGCCTATCGCATGTTTAAAGGGGCAAATGTGGTTGTTGACCCAACACGTCAGCTTCCTTCAACACCTATGCAATTTATGGCGGGTGGTGGCATTGGTGTTGCCTCTGCAATTTTTGGTATTGGGGGCGGTAGCTTAACTGTTCCGTATTTAAACCGTCATGGTGTTGTCATGCAAAAAGCAGTCGCGACTTCTGCCGCTTGTGGTTTACCCATTGCTGTTGCGGGTGCAATTGGCTTTATGTGGTTTGGTGCAAAAGAACATATCTCTGTACCTAACACGATTGGTTATGTGCACATCTATGCGTTTATTGGCATTAGTGTCATGAGTTTTGTTACAGCAAAGTTTGGCGCAAAAGTTGCTCATGCATTGTCACCACAAATGTTAAAAAAATGCTTTGCCTGTTTGTTGGTTGTGGTGGGTAGTTACTTTATTTATAAAGGGATTATGCATTAAATAATAAAATATTCATCTTGCTAGAATTATGATTTAAGAGCTTGAGTTTTTAGAAATTCGAGCTTTTTTTATTCAATAAAAGAAGAACATTCGGGGCTTTTATTCATCAGATTTTGGTGTTGTTTTTAAATGGGTTGGCTTAAAATGCAATAAAATTGTCAGACAATGACATAGTTTTTAATCGGTACGATCAGTTAAAAACAAGGATGCGAAAGAAAAGCATGGATTAATGCATATAAAAAGTAGCGGGTGATTTATGAATCTCGAAGAGACAGAAAGTCTTTCTGAGCAAATTGTCAAATATATTAGCGAACAGATCATTAGTGGTGAGCTGGTTGAAGGCGAGCGTATTCAAGAATTACGTATTGCCAAAGAGCTTGATGTGAGCCGAGGGTCAGTTCGTGAAGCATTGTTATTATTAGAGCGTACTCATTTAATTGAGATATTTCCACGCCGCGGGGCAATCGTTTCAGAAATGTCTGCACAGCAGGTTAAAGCACTGTTTGACACAAATATGATGTTATTGGGACATATTGTTCAACGCATCAGTGAAACATGGCGAGCACATGAAGCAGATCAATTGCAGCTCTTATTAGAACAATTATTTGAGCATGTAAAAGCAGGTGATATCGAAAAATTTTATGATGGTGTTTTTCAATATCTCGCTGAACAGCAAGATATGGTGGGTAACCCTTACCTAATGAAGTTTTATAAAGAGTTACTACCTTCACTACGTCGCAGTTATTTTTTGACCTTAAATACCTCTAAGCGGGAACTACAAGAAGCATTTGAATTATTTAAACTCGTGACTGATGCAATTTTGATCCGAAAATCACAACAAGCCGCTTTATTTATGGAAGATTTTTGTCGACACTTACGTAACCTTGTGTTGGAATCGCTGACACGAATGAAACAGATTGAATTGGCCTGGGCAAGACGCTCACGCCGCTAGTTAGGGCATTATGCGTTTAAGCAGTTTAAAACTTTCCGGCTTTAAATCTTTTGCAGATAGTACAACTTTAAATTTCAAGGCTAACCGCACAGCAGTGGTTGGTCCAAATGGTTGTGGCAAGTCAAATGTAATTGATGCCATTCGTTGGGTGATGGGTGAATCAAATGCTCGTCAGCTACGTGGTGGTAGCATGCAAGATGTTATTTTTACAGGAACCTCCAAGCGTAAGCCAGTGGGTGTGGCGAGTGTTGAGCTATATTTTGATAATACCTATGGCAAATTGGGCGGGTCTTATAATGCCTATAATGAGCTCGCCGTTCGTCGTCAGGTCACCCGTGAAGGTAAATCCGAATATTTCTTAAATGGCACACGTTGTCGCCGCCGTGATATTACCGATATTTTCTTAGGAACAGGGTTAGGGCCGCGTTCATATGCGGTGATTGAACAAGGCATGATTAACCGTTTGGTTGATGCCAAACCTGAAGAAATGCGTATCTTTATTGAAGAGGCAGCAGGTGTTTCACGCTACCAAGCTCGTCGACGCGAAACGTTGCAACATCTTGAACACACTGAGCAAAACCTTTCACGTTTAGAAGATATTGCTCTCGAATTAAAATCACAGCTGAAGACGCTTAAACGTCAATCAGAAGCAGCTGTTCAATATAAAACTCTGGAAAGCCAGATTCGTACCCTGAAAATTGAAATTCTGTCTTTTCAGGCAGATAAAAGCGTACGCTTACAAGAAGAATATACAGTTCAAATGAATGAACTGGGTGAAACTTTTAAATTGGTTCGCTCAGAGTTAAGTACGATTGAACATGATTTAGAAGCAACCAGTGCTTTATTTCAGCGACTTATTCAGCAATCTTCACCACTACAACAAGAGTGGCAACAAGCTGAGAAAAAACTATCTGAACTGAAAATGACTCTGGAACAAAAACAGAGTTTATACCAGCAAAATAGTATGACTCTCGTTCAGTTAGAACAGCAAAAATTCCAAACTAAAGAACGTTTAAAGCTTTCTGAATTGCAACTTGAAACACTCAATAATCAGCTAGATGAACAAACAGAATCATTAACTGGAATTGAGCATACTGCAACGGAAGCTGAACAAAACTTTGCTGATTTACAATCTCAGCAAAAACAAGCACAGCAACAATTTGAACAAGTAAAAGCTCAGGTTGAAAAACAACAGCAGCAAAAAATGCAGATGTCTGCTCAAATTGAGCAGTTAGGCAAAAATGTTCAACGCATTGAACAGCAAAGAGAAACGTTGCACCATCAAGCAAGTCAGATTCAATCGCATGTTCATGAAGATGAACAGGGCGAATTTGAGCAACAGCAACAACAGCTTTGTCGTGAAATCTCGACGTTAGAGGCTGAAATTGAGCAGTATGTGCAACAGATTGAACAGTCTCAACAAGCGCATCAGACAACAAAAAATCAGCAACAAACGCTAAAAACAGAAATACAGGTTTTATTATCAGAGCAAAAAAATCTAAGCCAGCTTGTTGCTAAGCAAAGCCCAAAGCAACATCAAAATGCACTACGTTTAATGCAGGCTTTACAGTTAACTGAGCAAGGCAAACCACATGCGCAGATTGTTGAAAAGTTTTTAGCGAAATGGTTACAAGCTCATATTCTTGAGACCGAACAAACTTTTCAAGAAGGCGTTGCTCGCCAGTTAAAACCTTCAGAGCAAACAAGTCAATTTAAAGGTAATTTAACCTGTCTAAATGACTGGATTGCTTCGCCACAGCTATCAATCTTTTCGAATGTAGCGATTGCACAAGATTTGACTGCTGCTTTAAATGAGCAAAAGCAACTACAACATGGTCAGTCTATTTTGACTTTAGATGGTTATCATGTCGGGCAGGATTGGGTGATTGCTCTTATGTATGATGACGAAAGTCAAAGTGCACAAGGTATGCTGAGCCATCGCATTCGTCTAGATGAAATTGAACAAGCTCTTGAAAAGCAGCAACCTGAGTTACAAGCATTAGATCAAATTTTAGTTCAGCAAAAACATGAGTTGGGGCAGTTGCAGTCTGATTTGCAGCAGAAACAGCAAGTTGTTAAACAAAAACAAAAAGACTTACAACAGCTTGATGTGCAAATTGCTAAACAGCAAACCGCAGCACAAGCATTTTTACTGCAAAAACAGCAATTGAAAGATCAGTTAGCTCAGTTAGACATGCAGCTTGAAGAAGATGCAATGCAAAAAGATGATCTGGAAATTGATTTGCATGCTCTAGCAATCAAACTTGAAACCATTTTACCTGATTATAAAACTTTGCAATTTCGGGTAGAAGAGTTAACAGAGCAGCTAGAAGAACAGCAACAAGCTTTGCAACATCAGCAACAAGAACGTGAAATTTTATGCCGTAATAGCACGCAAACAACCCAACAGATCGAATTACTTGAAAAAGATATTTCGTTCTTGCAGAGTCAATATCAGCAAATTAATGCTCAAATGGAACAAGCGAAAAAATTTGTTGACCCTATTCAATTAGAGTTACCAAATCTTGAGTCAGAATTTCAGCAACAATTTGCCAAAACTGAAAAGTTGCAAAAGAACTGGAATGAATGGCAGCTTGAACTTAATAGTGTGCAGGAAAAACAACAAACCCTGACAGATCAGCGTCATCAATATCAACAAAAAGATGAACAGCTCAGAGAACAACTTGAAGAGAAGCGTTTGGCATGGCAAGCAGCTAAGTCAGATCGTGAACATTACCAAGAACAGCTTAAAGAGCTAAATGCCGAAATCCAAAAAGGCTTACAAATCGATTTAACCGAGCACCAGCAAAAACTGGAAAAAGTACAGAAACAGTTTGAAAAAATCGGTGCGGTTAACTTGGCGGCTTCACAAGAGTTTGAAGAGGTTTCTCAGCGTTTTGATGAGTTGAGTCACCAGATCCAAGATTTGGAAAATACGGTAACTCAACTAAAAGATGCGATGAAAAGCATTGACCAGGAAACCCGTAAGTTGTTTATGACAACCTTTGATCAGATTAATCAAGAGTTGCAAAATCTGTTTCCAAAGGTCTTTAATGGTGGTGAAGCGAGTTTAAGTCTTGAAGATGACTGGCAATCTGGTGTTAAACTGATGGCAAGACCACCGGGTAAGAAAAATAGTTCTCTAGCATTACTTTCCGGTGGAGAAAAGGCTTTAACAGCGTTAGCATTAGTATTTGCGATTTTTAGATTAAATCCGGCACCGTTCTGTGTGTTAGATGAAGTGGACGCACCACTTGATGATGCGAATGTTCAGAGATATTGTAATTTGGTAAAAGAGCTTTCTGAACATGTACAATTCATTTACATTACACATAATAAGCTGGCAATGACCATGGCAACTGATTTGTTGGGTGTGACCATGCCTGAACCGGGTACATCAAAATTAGTCACTGTCGATTTAGAACAGGCAAAAGAATACGGGTTAGTTTCGGAGTCATAGAATGGAAATCAATACGATTATTGGCATCGTTGTCGCCATTGTTATTATGCTAATTGGCTTAAAAATGATTTTAAAAAAGTCAAACCATGCCGAACCTTCATTAGATAGTGATTTGCATATTAATCCTGATAGTAATCAACCAGTTATACCTAGACATGTGCGAGATCAGCTTGAGCAAGTTGAAGCCGAGCGTGTATCTGCGACTAGCGCAGAGCGAGTAGAGCCGACGTTAAATGAATCTACATCGGTACAAGTCAGTGAAACAAAACAAACAGAAACTCTGGCTGTAGAACCCGCTAAATCAATTTCAGGCGAACCAACTCAACTAGTTGTTGAAAACTCTTCAGATAAAATTAAATCTAAAGAAACTCTAAAAAGTTCTACCATTAACACGGATAGTTCAGTTGAGTTAGTTAATACCGTTTCTGTTAAATCAGAAGCTGAAGCTTTATCAGAAGAAAACTTAAAATCTGAAAGCGAAAAAACTGAGCCTGAGTTGAGTTTAAACCCAAATATTGAAACTACCGAAATTGCTGAATTTGAAGGCGAGAGTAATATTCTGGATGTACATTTGCATGAGCAGCAACGTTATGATGATGAAAGTGCATTAGCGGTCGCTGAACAGATCATTGCATTAAATGTCTTTCCGAATCCGCGTCGCGCGTTGTCTGGCGATAAAGCACTTAAAGTATTATTAAAATACGGTTTACGTTATGGCGAAATGTCATGTTTCCATCGATATGAAAATACGGATGAACCGAGCGTACTCATGTTTTCAGTACTGCGTATGACAGACAATGGACCAGCTGGGTTTGATCTTGAAACCTTATCTAGTGAACAAGTTCAAGGGTTAGCATTTTTCCTTGCGCTTCCAAACAGTAAAGCTGTGACTGGTTTTGACATGATGGCAAGTATTGCAGGTTTAATTGCTCGTGAAATTGATGGCAAAGTTTATGATGAAAATAATCTTGAATTTACACCACAGTTAAAAGAGCACTGGCGTCATCATGTGATTGATTATCGTCCGGCACATGCGACTGCCTAGTTTTAATTTTTTACGTTCGTTGCGATAATTGCAACATATCTAGTCGCAGCTCAGGGTGGAGAAATTTCCACCCTTTTTTATGGTGAATAACATAATGGCAACAACTTCCGTGATCGAACAGATGCGTCAGCTTATTCAACTGATTGCAAAGCATAACCATGCCTATTATGTAATGGATCAGCCGACAATCTCGGACAGTGAATACGATCATTTATTTCACCAGTTAAAAGCTTTAGAAGAGCAATATCCTGATCAGGTTCAACCAGACTCTCCAACAACAAAAGTAGGCGGCCAAGCACTCTCTAAATTTCAAAGCGTGACTCATGTCGTTCCGATGCTTTCTTTGGGGAATGTTTTTAATCAGGAAGACTTGTTTGCATTTGCTCGCCGTGTAGAAGAGCGTTTGCCTAACCAAAAAGTACAATATGAAGTAGAACTAAAACTTGATGGTCTTGCGATTTCGCTTTGGTATGAAAACGGTGTGTTAACACGTGGCGTTACACGTGGTGACGGCGAAACCGGAGAAGACATTACTCAAAACGTCAAAACGATTCGCAACTTGCCTAAAGTGTTGCATTCAGATCACTTTGAAATTCCACGTTTGCTTGAAGTACGTGGTGAAGTACTCATGCCAAAGTCTGGCTTTGAGAAACTTAATGCTGATCAGGAAGCAAAAGGTGATAAAACGTTTGCCAACCCGCGTAATGCCGCAGCAGGTAGTTTAAGACAGCTCGACCCGAATATTGCTGCTAGTAGACCTTTAGCGTTTTATGCGTATGGTATTGCCCAGTGCGAACCAAATCATAGCCTAACGACCATGCACGACAGCCTACAATGGCTCACACAACTTGGATTTGAAATTGCTGAGCGTCAATATCTATGTAATTCAATTCAAGAAGTACAGCAGCGCTATGAGCAAATTCAAAAAGAACGTCCAGATCTACAAGTTGAAATTGATGGAATGGTCGTAAAGGTTGATGACTTAAAACAGCAGCAGCAACTTGGTTTCTTAAGTCGTGAGCCGCGTTGGGCAACGGCCTATAAATTCCCTGCACAAGCTGCATTAACTACAGTTGATCAGATTGATTGGCAAGTAGGGCGTACAGGGACTTTAACGCCTGTAGCACGTTTAAACCCCGTATTTGTAGGGGGAGTAACAGTTTCCAATGTAACTTTACACAACATTGGTGAAATCCATCGTCTTGATGTGCGTGTTGGCGATACAGTTAGTGTGTATCGTACGGGAGATGTTATTCCTAAAGTAGAAAAAGTTTGGCCAGAATTCCGTTCACCTGACGCTGAAATTGTACATTTACCTGAAAGCTGTCCTGTTTGTGCCTCACCCGTTGTAATGCCTGAAGGGGAAGCTTTAGCACGTTGTTCTGGTGGTCTTTATTGTGCTGCTCAGCGAATTGAAGCCATTCGTCATTTCGTGTCACGTAAGGCGCTTGATATTGAAGGTTTAGGCGATCGTTGGGTAGAGTCTTTATTACATCTCGATTTGCTTAAAGATGTTGCCGACATTTACCATTTGCATGAGCACCGAGAAACTTTACTCGGTATTGAGAAAATGGGCGAGAAGTCGGTACAAAATCTGATTGATGCCATTGAGGCCAGTAAGAAGACAACGCTTGCACGTTTTATTTATGCTTTAGGAATACGTGGGGTAGGTGAAACTACTGCCAGAATGTTAGCCAATACTTTCCAAACTTTAGAAGCGCTTAAAGCTGCTGATGTTGAAGCTTTAAAGAAAACCCCAGATGTCGGTGATATTACTGCAGAATGGATTGCTGACTTTTTCTTGGCGCCACATAACATTGAAGTGCTTGATCGCTTAATTGCAGCAGGGATTCATTGGGATGCACCAACAGCTCCAACGCGTCAGCCATTAAATGGCGAAAGTTGGGTGTTAACAGGCACATTAGAGCAAATGACTCGTGATCAAGCGACTCAAATGCTACAAGCATTAGGTGCACGTGTAAGTGGTAGCGTGTCGAGCAAAACTAAATGTGTTGTTGCGGGTGAAAAGGCTGGTTCGAAACTAGAAAAAGCAGCAAAACTCGGTATTGTTGTTATGAATGAGACTGATTTCTTATCACTTATGGCAAGCTATGGGCAGACCTTAAGCGAATAACCCTACCGAAATAAGAACCATTGATTTTAGTTACAAATTTATAAATTGATGGTTTTAGTTATATTTTAACGCTTGTTTGAACTTATAAATCAGACAAGCGTTTCTTTTTGCAGAGAAAATTTAATTAACTTAAACTGCAAATGCGTATGTTTCTCATTTTAATTTTATAAAAATCATAAACTTAACTATTTTTTACTTTGCAATCATTTTTAAGATTGCCCATAATAGTTTTCATACGATAGGAGATTTATTATGCGTGGCAATCCAGAAGTCATAGACTATTTAAATATGCTCATTGGCGGAGAATTGGCTGCCCGTGATCAATATCTAATCCATTCTCGTATGTATGAAGATTGGGGCTTAAATAAAATTTATGAACGTATTGATCATGAGATGCAAGAAGAAGCTTCTCATGCTGATGCGATCATACGCCGTGTATTGTTCTTAGGTGCTAAACCAAACATGCATCGTGAAGACATCAATGTTGGTACAGACGTTGTATCTTGTTTAAAAGCTGATTTGGCGCTTGAATATCATGTTCGTGAAAAGTTAGCGACAGGTATCAAACTTTGTGAAGAGAAAGGCGATTACATTAGCCGTGATATGTTGCGTCAACAATTATCAGATACCGAAGAAGACCATACATACTGGTTAGAAAAGCAATTACGTTTAATTGAATTGATTGGTTTACAAAACTATATTCAATCTCAAATTTAATAAAATGACCCAGCAAATGCTGGGTTTTTTATTGTCTGATTTTTAGTTTTAATAAAATAGATAGGAAAACATTTTTCTCAAATTGAACATATTCAAAGCCTTACTATATAAGGCTTTGGTAGTTACAAAAAAGTCAGAAAAATTGTATCACACCCCTGTTTTTTTTATGGAATTGGATATAATTTCGCCAACAAAACCCTTGCCTAGAAATCTAATGAGGCAAGGGTTTTTCTATGGAAAATCGGTTGGTATGGATCGCCAATGATTTTATGGTGAGTTCGCGAAATATGTTATTTACCAAACCTGCTGTTTTAGATACAGCTACTCTCTTAAGTACACAGCGTCTTGCAACACGACTCAGCTTTTTTAGCTTAGGTTTTGCGACCGCCGCTTGGGCACCTCTCATTCCTTTTGCACAGCAACGCCTAAACCTCAATCATGCCGATTTTGGTTTGCTTTTGCTTTGTATGGGGATTGGCTCAATGATTGCGATGCCTGCAACTGGTGCTTTAGTCAAGCGCTGGGGATGTCGTCCATTAATTGGGTTGGCATTGATGCTGTTAATGGTGTTATTACCAAGCCTCACGATGTGGAGCAGTATCGTGATGATGGCTGTAGCATTATTTGTATTTGGGTCGGCAGCGGGCTGCCTTGGAGTGGCTATAAATTTACAAGCAGTGGTTGTCGAAAAGCATAGCTTGCGAGCGCTCATGTCTAGTTTTCATGGAATGTGCAGCCTTGGTGGCTTAACAGGCGCTATGCTTGTGACTGCATTATTGGCAGTAGGTCTTTCGCCATTAATGAGTACTTTATCAGTTGTCATGATTCTGCTTGTCATTGGTGCAGTTGCTATTCCTCCTTGTTTAACGTCTTATGAACAAGATGAAAAGCCACATCAAGAAACTGAGATACCTAAAAAATTCTATCGACCTAACGGTATTATTTTACTTATTGGCATGATGTGTTTTATTGCCTTTTTATCAGAAGGTGCGGCAATGGATTGGGGTGGTATTTATTTAACAAGTAAGTATCAGCTTAATCCAGCCTTTGCTGGTCTTGCTTATACCTTTTTTGCTCTGAGCATGACGACTGGACGTTTTACGGGCCATATCTTGCTAAAGCAATGGGGTGAAAAAAATGTTGTAACTTATAGTGCCATTGGTGCAGCAATTGGTATGGCTGTTATTGTGACCGCACCCGTATGGCAAGTGGTTGTATTAGGCTATGCACTTTTAGGATTAGGCTGTTCCAATATTGTGCCCGTTATGTTTTCTCGCGTAGGTCGACAAAACGATATGCCTAAAGCAGCGGCACTTTCTTTAGTATCAACGATTGCCTATACAGGTTCCTTAAGTGGGCCAGCTTTAATTGGTTTAATTGGTGAATGGACTGGTTTAAGTACAGTTTTAACAGGTGTGGCTGTATTGCTATTTATTATTGCTTTACTTAATCGCTTTACACTCGCAAAGGCGAATTAATTTATAAATAATAGAAACAATCTAAAGAACATCGAGAATTTAATTTCTCGATGTTCTTTTATTTAGATTTATAAAACCTGATAGATAGACTGATAATTATCTTGTAATAAGCGCTGAGGTTTCATCAGTAAAGTTGGTGTTTTTTCCAAATCATCTAAAAAATCGTTTCTCCAATGAGTAAGATCAGATGCTGATAAACCCTCTATCAATTGTTGATAACGATTAATACGCTCAGCTTTAGACATTTCTAAAGCCATTTTTAAAGTATCTATCATTGCCACTCTATCTTGCGGGTCGACAATTAAGGCTTGAGACATCTGCTCAGCAGCACCTGCATATTTAGATAAAATAAGCACACCCGGATTTTCTGGATCTTGGGCTGCAATATACTCTTTAGCGACTAGGTTCATCCCATCGCGTAGTGAACTGATCCAGCAAATATCTGAATGACGATAAATATGCATGAGATTGTGATGTTGAACCGTGTCATAACAGCAATCTACAGGTCTCCAATCTTCATGTGCAAACTCTTCATTAATCAGTTCCAATTTGGTTTTAAAACGTTCATATAAGCGTTGATAAGCTGCAATATCCGTACGTGATGGCGTTGCAACTTGCAAATGCCGAACTAAACCATGATATTCGGGATTAGTTTCTAAAAAGGTTGCAAATGCATTAAAACGTTCAAGTAAACCTTTTGAATAATCAATTCGGTCAACTCCAATGATTGTTTTTTGACGAGGTATTTCTTCAAAATTAAACACACAAGGGCTTGATAAATCTTGTTGTGCTTGTTTTTGAATAATTTCTGGTTGAACGCCAATTGGGTAAGATTTAATAAGTATTTGACGTTTTTTGTAGCTAATACTATCGCGGCGAATTTTCTGAGCTTCAAGTAAATTTAAACATGTTTGTATACATGCATTTTGATCAATCTGGGTTTGTAAACCAATGACATCATATTGGCTTAAGTCTTGAATTAATTCGCGGGCCACGGGAATTTTGCGCCAGATATTTAGGCTAGCAAAAGGAATATGTAAGAAGAAACCAATTTTATTTTGCATGCCTAATTCACGACAGTAGCGAGCAACACTAAAAAAATGATAATCGTGTACCCAGATCATATCTTCAGGCTGAGCAAGCTGTTTTAATTTTTCAGCGAATAAGCGATTGACCTTTTGATAGGTATTATATTCTTGCGCATCATATTCAATCAGATCTTCTCGAGCATGCATTGCTGGCCAGAGAACTTTGTTGGCAAAACCACAGTAATATTGAGCGTATTGTTGATGAGTAAGAGGGCAGGTAATGTAGTCAATTCCTTCAGAATAGGCTTGTTCGAATTCTGGTGCTTCGCTATCGGTAATTTGCTGACCATTCCAGCCTAACCAAATACCATTGCTATCATTCAATGCATCTTGTACAGCTACAGCAAGACCACCTGCCGAAGCTTTACCTGAAGGCATACTTATTCGATTCGATAATACGATTAATTTAGACATATTTTTTCTCCATTCTGATTTTGACTATTTTTGACATATAATTTTTTTATTCTGTCTTGAAATAAAAAAAGAAAATTAGCGACGGTATCTATATCTTTTAATCTATATTGAGCTTGTGTTTCACCAGAACCTACTTTAATTGAAGTTCCAAATTTCTGATTAATACAAATAAAACCAGACTCATCTGTTAAATCATCTCCTATAAAAATAGGGTGAGCTGAAGATATATTAAGGTGATTTAATATGGTTTGAATTGCGTTACCTTTATTAGCTTGGTTTGGAATTAACTCGACAACAAATTTTCCATTATTTATTTTTAATTGGGGATAATTAGGAATAATTTGATGCATAATATTAATAGCATGAGTTTCTAATTCAGGATTTTTTCGATAATGTAAAGCAATAGAATATCCTTTATCCTCAACTAATAATTCAGGATATTTCTCACAAGATTTCATAATATCTTGTTTTAAATTTTTAAAATTAATCGAACTTAAATCTGGTCGAATATAATGATCTGAACCAAAATAAATATCTAAACCATGCAAGCCAGCAACAGGAATCTCAATAGGCTGTAATAGCTTGTAAGCTGTATCTACATCTCGACCTGTTACAGCAATAACGGGTATATTTAATTTAATAATTTTTTTTATAATTTCTAATGTAGTGTTTGGAATAAAACTTTGCTCAGGATCAATTTGAAATGGTGCTAACGTCCCATCAATATCCAAAAATAAGCAATAATTTTTATCTAAAGATAAAGTATTTATAATATCGTCTGGTGTAACAAAATATGTATTCTTTTCTCTCCCATCAGATATTGTATTCTGACTGTTCATATTAGCCTTCCCAATATTTTTTTGTTCAATAATTAATCTTCTAACATTAAAATGAATTGATGAGTCATTTCTTTTAATAAAAAAACATAAGTATTAACATTAATTACATTGCATAATGGATTTATAGGCGAAGTGTGGATTATGTTGTTTTTTGAGTGGCTTCAATGTTTAGATAATTAATTTTTTGTATGTTTCCTATTAATAATACAGGTCTTATTTATCAATATATTTCAGAATATTAAATAAGTGTAAATACTTTATTTTAAACTTTGGGATTTGTTTTTTATGTTGATTTTAAAAGATATTTTAAATTGATATTAATATATAATCTTTATAAAACTAGCTCTGGGCAAGCATATGAAGTTACAAAATAAACTTTTATTGATTACAGGCTGGGGTGTAGGAATTGAACCTCTGCAATCATTAAAATTACATTTGCAACAGAAGGGTTGTGATGTACAACTTATTAATATATTTGATGTTTTAACTGGTAGTTTCCAGAAACAGCTTGATTTAGTGGCTGAGGTTGATGTTGTAATGGGCTGGTCCTTAGGAGGTCAGTTAGCGACTCACTTAGTTGATTCTTTTTATAACAGCACTGGTCTAACTAAAACTTTAATTACGCTTGCTTCTAATCCATGTTTTGTTGCCAATAACACGTGGCAAACTGCAATGCCTGCTGATGTGTTCAGTCAATTTAAGGCTTCTTTTTTGCAAAACCAACAAGCAACTTTAAAACGCTTTTATTATTTAATTACTCAAGGTTCAGCACAAGCTAAAAAAGATTGGCTAAACATGCAAAATATATCAAACCCGCCTCCTTATGAGGTGTTATTACAAGGTTTAGAAATGTTAGAGCATTTAAACTTGGTAGATAACTTAAAAAATTACTCTGGTCCACAGCTTCATTTATTCGCAGAGCTAGATGGCGTCATTACTTGCAAGATTATTGAAAATTTTAAAGATATAGCGACAAAAAACATGAGTTATAAGCTATTAAAAGATGCTACTCATGCTTTTCCTTACCTACAGGTCGAAAGAACAATTGAAGAAATCTGCCAATTTTTAACAATTCATCAGCAAAGTTAATAAGCTTTGATTGATATCGCAATTTTCTTTCATTCTTAACAGGTTTAACATGTGTTCAATGAAAGATTTGAACGCTGTAAAAGGGTAAATAGGATGACCGATAATTTTGATTTGGAACATATTTGGCATCCTTATACTTCAATGACCCAACCTTTACCGACATTTAAAGTGAAACGTGCCTATGGGGCAACGATTGAACTAGATGATGGTAAAACTTTAATTGATGGTATGTCTTCTTGGTGGTGTGCGATTCACGGCTATAACCATCCTGAACTCAATCAGGCAGTGACAGACCAATTACAGAACATGTCACATATCATGTTTGGTGGACTCACTCATGATCCTGCGATTGAACTTGGAAAAATTCTTTTAAAAATTACACCACCAAGTCTCGACAAAATTTTCTATGCAGATTCAGGGTCGGTTGCCGTTGAAGTTGCTTTGAAAATGGCTGTGCAATTTTGGACAGCACAAGGCCAACCACAAAAAACAAATTTTATTACTACGCGTTCGGGTTATCACGGTGATACATGGAATGCGATGTCTGTGTGTGATCCAGTTACAGGTATGCATCAGATTTTTGGCACAAGCTTACCAAACCGTCTTTTTGTGGCTGCACCACAAACCAAATTTCATGAAGAGTGGAATCCTCAAGATATTGCCGAGCTAGAACAGGCTATTCAGCAAAATCATGAAAACCTTGCTGCACTCATTATCGAACCAATTGTTCAAGGTGCAGGGGGCATGCGTTTTTATCATCCAGAATATTTACGTCAGGCTAAAGCGCTTTGTGAGAAATATTGTCTGTTATTAATTTTTGATGAAATAGCTACTGGTTTTGGTCGTACTGGTAAGCTCTTTGCGTGGGAACATGCACAAGTTGAGCCAGACATTATGTGCATAGGTAAAGGACTAACAGGCGGCTATATGACTTTGTCGGCTACCTTAACCACAAAGCATGTTGCAGAAATGATTAGTCGCGGTCAGGCTGGGGTATTTATGCACGGTCCAACTTTTATGGCCAATCCGCTTGCTTGTGCTGTTGCCTTGAGAAGTACGCAATTGTTAATTGAACAAGATTGGCAAGCTAATATTAAGCGAATTGAGCAGCAGCTTAGCCAATATTTAACGCCTTTGAATCAGCTTGATTATGTTGCTGATGTACGAGTGCTGGGGGCAATTGGTGTCGTAGAATTTACCTTTAATGTTGATATGAAAACTTTACAGAAAGAGTTTGTAGACCGTGGAATCTGGATTCGTCCTTTTGGCAAACTGGTTTATGTGATGCCACCTTATGTCATCACTCAACAAGAGCTAAGTGATTTGCTTGAAAAATTGGTTGAAGTTGTTAAAACGTTGCAGGGAGCGCATTAAGATGTCATTGCTTAATCATTTTGCTACCGAGTTAGATGAGTTAAAACAACAAGGTAATTTCAGACAATTTACCCAAAATGTGCAGCATGGCCGTTTCATTACAATTCAGAATAAAACAATGCTCAACTTAGCTTCAAATGACTATCTTGGACTGGCGGCTGATCTTAATCTTCGCCAAGAGTTTTTAGATAGCTTGCCGTTAGAGCGGAGCTATTTTAGTTCTTCATCGGCCCGTTTATTGACAGGTAACTTTGATGAATATGAGCAGTTGGAAAATAGCCTAAGTAATGCATTTGGTGGCCGGTCGGCTCTGCTATTTAATAGTGGCTATCACATGAATATTGGTATTTTGCCCGCTGTTTCTGATAGCAAAACTTTAATTTTGGCAGATAAGTTAGTCCATGCGAGCATGATTGACGGTATACGTTTATCTGGTGCACAGTATGTGCGTTATCGCCATAACGATTTACAGCATTTAGAACAACTTCTGCAAAAGTATCATGATGATGACAAAATTGAACGAATCATTGTGGTCACAGAAAGTATTTTTAGTATGGATGGTGATGAAACGGATTTAGCCGCATTAGTCCAGCTTAAAAAACGTTTTGCTAAAACCATGCTATATGTCGATGAAGCACACTCAATTGGCGTTCGTGGTCAGCAAGGCTTAGGATGTGCTGAACAATATAATGTGATTCAGGAAATTGATTTTCTAGTTGGTACCTTTGGTAAAGCATTGGCAGCAGTCGGTGGTTACATTATTTGCGATCCAATTATTAAAGACTATCTTATTAATAAAATGCGCCCGCTTATTTTTACTACCTCTCAACCTCCTATTATTGTAGCCTGGGTAAACTTTATATTTCAAAAAGTATTGGTTGCTCAACCTCAGCGTGAACACTTAAAAAATGTTAGCCAATATCTTCAACAAGCTGTTGTGGAAAAAGGTTATGTAAGCCCGTCGACCAGTCATATCATTCCAGTTATTGTGGGAGAAAGTCAGGCCGCGATCGATAAGGCGAAACATGTTCAAGAAAGTGGCTTTTATGCGATGCCTGTACGTCCACCAACAGTCCCTAAAAACAGTTCCCGTTTGCGTATTTCTTTAACGTCAATGGTGCAGCAACATGAGCTTGAAGAATTGGTGAGTTTTCTGTGAGTTTGAATAAAAACTTGGTTGCCCAGCGTTTTGCCAAAGCTGGGCAAAGCTATTCAGAGCATGCAATTGTTCAAAAACAAATTTGCCAAAATTTAACGGTGTTACTCCAGCAATTTTGCCCGAGTACGATGTCACGCGTTTTTGAAATTGGATGTGGTTCTGGCAATTTAACTCGGCTTATTACTGCATATTTTCAGATTGAAGAATTAATTTTGAATGATCTGTATGCAGATGTGCAGGAAAATTTTACTCACCAAGAAGATTTGAAATGCTTAATTGGGGACATTGAAACTTTAGAGTTTCCCCAGCAGCTCGATATGATTGTTTCAGGTTCTGCTTTGCAATGGATGCAGGATTTGCCGCGTTTGCTCGAACGTTGTAATGAGGCTTTAGTTGATCAAGGCTGGTTATGCTTTTCAACATTCGGCTCTCAGAATTTAAGAGAAATTAAAGAGCTAACAGGACAGGGGTTAAGTTATTGGTCAGTTGAAAATTGGAATAGTGTCTTAACTCATACTGGTTTTGAAATTTTGCATTTGTCAGAGTCAGAAACTCAACTCTATTTTGATTCGCCTAAAGCCGTGTTGCAGCATTTAAAAGCAACAGGAGTAACGGCAACTGCTCAGCATCGTTGGAAAAAGCAAACTTTACAACAATTTTATCAAGATTATGATCGGTTTAAGTACGCTGAAGGATATTCCCTAACATATCATCCGATTTATTGTATTGCCCGGAGAGTGAAGTAAATGAGTGGCCAGATCTATTTTGTGAGTGGGATTGATACCGACATTGGTAAAACTTACGCTACAGGCTTTTTAGCAAAATTATGGACTGAGCAGGGTAAAAAAGTGATTACCCAAAAACTCATTCAGACTGGTAATACTGATATTTCTGAAGATATTGAAAAGCATCGTGAAATTATGGGGCAGGGCTGGTTTCAAGAAGATTATGACAAGCTCACCATGCCTGAAATTTTTAGCTATCCTGCTTCGCCTCATCTTGCAACACGCCTAGATAACCGAGAAATTGATTTTCAAAAAATTGAAAATGCGACGCAAACATTGGCAGAGCGTTTTGAAATTGTATTGTTAGAAGGTGCTGGAGGCTTAATGGTGCCACTAACTACCAGTCTGCTTAGCATTGATTATGTTGCTCAACACCAGTTCCCAGTTATTTTAGTCACATCGGGCCGTTTAGGAAGTATTAACCATACTTTACTGAGTCTTGAAGCACTTAAGTCTCGTGGTTTGAAATTGCAAGCCTTGGTATATAACTTAAAAGATGAATCAAAAGATCCATTAATTTCTCAAGATACTTCAAACTATTTGAAAGGCTATTTAGCAATTCATTTCCCTGAAGCTGAATGGATTGAGCTGGAAAAAATGAATTAATTTTAAAAAAGCTATAAAAAAACCGCTCTAATTTGAGCGGTTTTTTTACATATTATTCAATATTTTAGAATTTCTTAGAACCACGGTTAAAACCAGTCGATTTACGTTGGTTACCCGTGTTAACAGGAGCTTCATTTTCTTCATCACGACGTTGTTGACGTAAGTAACCGCCACGACGAGCTGCCATTGGCTTTTCGGTCATACGGTCAGTACGGCGTTTTGCCATACCAAATAGACCTGTACCTTGACGTGGTTTTAACTCAACAGATTTTGCTAGGTTATCGATGTCAGTTTTATCGAGCTCCATCCAGCGACCAGTACGTAATTCGCGTGGTAAAATAACAGTACCGTAGCGCGTACGTAATAAGCGGCTTACTTTAAGTTCTTGTGATTCAAAAATACGGCGAACCTCACGGTTACGACCTTCTTTCACGACAACTTGGTACCAGCGGTTAATACCTTCACCACCGATTTCCGAGAAAGACTCAAATTTAGCTGGGCCATCTTCAAGCTCTACACCAGTTACCATTTTTTGGCGTATTTTAGGCGTTACTTCACCCATCACTCGAACAGCATATTCGCGTTCAACTTCATTTGATGGATGCATTAAGCGATTAGCAAGCTCACCATCATTTGTAAATAATAATAAACCAGTACTGTTAATATCTAGACGACCTACCATTACCCAGCGGTCATTCGCAATTTGTGGCAAATGATCAAATACGGTTGGGCGTTTTTCAGGATCATTACGTGAACAGATTTCGCCTTCTGGCTTATAGTAAATCAATACACGACGACGAATTTCGTCTTCAATTTGAAACTGAACTTTACGGCCATCAATGCGTAATTCATCGCCTGGTTCAATACGTTCACCCACTTGGGCAACACGGCCGTTTACACTCACGCGTCCTGCGGCAATAACCTCTTCCATATATCGGCGGGAACCTAATCCGATTCGCGCTAATACTTTTTGCAATTTTTCACTCATGACAGCACAACCTTAGACATAATGATCAACAGTCCACCTCTTTATGATTTCGGTGCATTTGCATCGAGAGCCATAAAGGCTTCCTTGGCGTTCTGTAGGGGAGGCAATTGGCCTATCGAAGCTAGACCAAAAGCATTCAGAAACTGTGGCGTTGTAATTAACAACGCGGGTCTTCCGGGTAAATCTCTAAAACCGGCTTCTTTAATCCAGTTCCAGTCAAATAGTGTTCTAAGAATCTGACTATTATTAGACACACCACGAATTTGTTCAATATCTGCGCGGGTAACGGGTTGATGATAAGCAATGACGGCCAGCGTTTCTAGTAATGAAGGCGACAGTTTAGTTGGTCGCTCTGGCCAAATTTGCGCAATAATACTACGATATTTAGATCTTACCTGAAAGCGAAACCCTTGCGCTGTTTCAATTAACTCAATAGATCGGCCGTGTTGTAATAGCGCGAGCTGTTGTAAGAGTTGACGAAGCTGTTGTTTATTATATTGATTATTAAATGCTTCTTTTAAACGGGCAATTGAAACGGGCGCATCACTGGCAAAAATAATTGCTTCAAGTTGTAATAAGACTTCGTGATGAATGTCAGCTAATGACAAATCAGTATTATTTTGTTCAAAACTCATATTGAAGATCCTTGAATTGCTAAAGGAGCTTCAATACCAGAGGCAATAATTTTAACTCGCTGTTGACGGGTTAACTCTAAAACAGCCATAAATGTAACAACCATTCCCATGCGACCTTGCAGAGGATTGAGTAATTCTTTAAAACTTAACACGTCACCAGACTCTAATTTCTCTTCAATATATGCAATGCGTTCTTCGAGTAATACAGGCTCTTGAGCTACAACATGAACAACAGGTTCTGGGCGGTTAAATATACAGAACAATGCATCATGTAATGCTGAAATATCATAGCCTTCGTAAACAGGAGCGATATGACCTAAGCTCACATTTGCATTGAATGTATCACGCTCAAGAATTGGCATTTGACCTAAACGTTCTGCCGCTTGCTTAATGCGTAGATAGGTTTCAAGTCGATCAATCAGGTCCTGCTTGGGATCTTTTTCAATACTGATCGTTGTTGGCTTTGGTAAAAGTAAACGTGACTTTAAATCAGCCAATAAGGCTGCCATCACCATATAATCAGCTGTTAGCTCAATATTTAAGGACTTCATACTATCCATATAGGTTAAATATTGACTTGCTATAGGAGCAATATCGACTTGAATTAAATCAAAACCGTTTTTTTGAATCAGATAAATTAAAAAATCTAGCGGACCTTCAAACTGTTCGAGCAAAATCTCAAATGCAGCAGGAGGAATATAGAGATCTTCTGGAATCTTGTCATGCCACTCATCTAAAACACGGATGTGTGGAGCGTCTTCCATGGATTGATGAAGTGATTGATTCATTACGATTATAAGCCACGCGAATTTTCAAAAGCATGAGACTTGTTATTCAAGTCAAAGAGAGCTGTAAATAGAAGAACAGCAGATAGTGGCAATCATTCTAAATGAATTGTGCCTTTTAATAAATTACTTAACGACTAAAGTGTAAAAAAAATCCAAAATAAATAAAGAGTATTTTCTTGAGTGATAATACTTTTTTTAAAACTGTTGGTAAAAATTGTAAGTGCTTATTCAAAAGCACTTACATCTCCAATACCACGGCGGATAATTTCAGGATGTTCACCCGATAAGTCGACAATACTTGTGCTTGTTAAAGTACCGAAACCGCCATCAATAAATACATCAATTCGTTTATCTAACTGATTTTCAATATCGTATGGATCATCTAGAGGATCTTCTTGGCCTGGTAAAATTAATGTACTGGTGAGTAGTGGTTCACCCAGTTCTTTTAATAAAGCCTGACAAATTGGGTTGCTTGGAATACGTAAACCAATGGTTTTCTTTTTAGGATGCATTAACCTACGCGGAACTTCGCTGGTTGCCGGTAAAATAAAAGTCGTAATGGCTGGGGTGTTCGCTTTCAATAACCGATAAGTTGCATTATCAACTTTTGCATAAGTTGCAATATCAGATAAATCACAGCACATAATTGCGTATTGGTGCTTTGGCCCTAAACCACGAATCTGCGCAATACGTTCCATAGCATTTTTATTACCGATCTGACAGCCAATTGCGTAGGCAGCATCGGTAGGGTAAACCACAACATCTCCGGCACGAATGCGTTCAACCGCTTGGCTAATGAGGCGTTGCTGTGGATTTTCAGGATGTACATGTAAATGCATCATATTTTAGAGACTCCATCACGCCAGTGTTAAAATAATTATTAGGCTTTTTAAATAACCTATGCAAGTGATTAACGTGGTTTTTTTGTCAATTAATCAAGGAGTTCACGTTTAAATTCATTTGATTGTAATGCTATGCCTGAACGCGTACATTGGCAAATAAAACCAATAAATGCTGCTGCATCACACGGTAACTTATCTTCACCTGAAAAATAACGTTGTACTTGAGCATAAACATTATCTTTAAATATTTTGCCGTCTCCGCCATCACCTGTCAGGTTATCAAGCGAGACTCTAAACTTCCTACCAAAAGACTGCGCAAATAACCATTCAATTGCCTGCGGCTTAATTTCTACTTGTTCAAATAGACTTTGTTGTTCTTGCGTACGGCCATCGGGAGCGTACCAATATCCTAGATCGGGTAATAGGCGGCGTTTTTCGCCAGCAATTGTCCAATGACTGATTTCATGTAAGGCGCTGTTCAAAAAACCGTGGGCGAATTGGATTTTAGCCGGACCCTGATTTGTTGCCGGGAAATATTCTGGTTCAAAATCTCCACGAACTAATGTCACATTATGGTGGGAAAACCAGTGATTAAAGTGTAAAATAAGCCAATCGACTTGCTCAGACTCTGATTTTGAGCTTGACCATGGTGAGAGTTGCACTATGTCAGGTACAAGCGTGTTCTGATGAGTTGAATGGGTGCAAACGAGTAATGAAGTGTTAACTTCAGGTTGCGGCTGCAACAGGTGCATTGCTTAATTTACCCCGAGTTCTGTCTAAAGAAGTGCAAAATTGTATCTTAATCTTTGACAGAGTACCGATGAATTTGTAGAATTGCCGCCTTAATTATGTCAGCAAATACCTTTCCGGCACAGATTGAGCCGTTTAAATGGGCTGAACAAGGCTTTACATGGTCAGGTCAACTGTCCTTGTCTCGCTTTGCTCGTATCGCTCGTGAAGCTGTTGGATCAATTGATAATCAATTGGTCAACATAGACTGTAAGCTATCAATGGATGCATATCATCGCATTGTGTGGATGGATGGTCATATAGACACGATAGTTCCAATGGAGTGCCAACGTTGTTTGGAACCTGTTGAAATACCTCTTGTCTTAGACTTTCATATTGCATTAATAGATGATGAGTCACTGATAGAGCGCTTGGATGAGGATGCTGATTTCATCGTTTTAGGTGAAAGTGAGTCTTCGACGAAAGGCGATTATGATACGCCTGCCTCGATTAACTTGCTCGCATTACTAGAAGATGAACTGTTATTGTTGGTGCCTTTATCTCCCAAGCATGATGCTTGTGAAAATAAACATCAACCTACCGTTCAAGATGTTGTTGAAGAAAAACGGGATAATCCGTTTGATGTTTTGGCAGGTTTGAAGGGTAAACTTAACTCATAATTTGTGATATAATTGTGAGATAAGACAACTGAATTTGTTCTGATCCATTTTTTCGATCTTTGTAAGGAGCCATCATGGCCGTTCAGCAAAACCGTAAAAGTCGCTCTCGCCGTGACATGCGCCGTTCACATGACGCTTTAACCGAGAATGCATTAACAGTAGACCAAGCAACTGGTGAGACTCATCGTCGTCATCACGTTACTAAAGACGGTTTCTACCGTGGTCGTCAATTATTCGCTAAAGCAGCTGATGCTGAATAATTGTATGATATGCATTAAGCGTGATGCTTAAGTATAGAAAAAATGGGAGCGAAAGCTCCCTTTTTTTGTTGTTTTTCGCAATTATAAAAATATAAATAACATGTTAAATTTCCGCTCCAGAAATGAGTGAAAACCCAAAAAAGGATTTCTTATGTCTGCTAAACGTCTTGAACAAGTAGCTTTAGCCACAAAAACTGCGTTTGTGTTTCCTGGTCAAGGTTCACAAAAAGTCGGTATGCTTGCTGAACTAGCAGAACAGTTTAGTGGGGTTGGGCAAACCTTTGCCGAAGCTTCAGATGCGCTTGGATTTGATCTGTGGCATATTGCGCAAAGTGGCGAAGGCCTCAACCAAACAGAAAATACCCAACCTGTGTTATTAACTGCCAGTATCGCTCTATGGCGTGTATGGCTTGATTTAGGTGGTCTGGCACCTAAGTACCTTGCAGGACATTCTCTAGGTGAATACAGCGCTTTGGTTGCTGCAGGATCTATGAGCTTGGCAGATGCAGTGAAACTCGTGAATTTGCGTGGCAAACTCATGCAAAGCGCTGTTCCTCAAGGTGAAGGAGCTATGGCTGCAATCCTTGGTTTGGCTGATGAAAAAGTAGTTGAACTTTGTCAAATTGTGAATGCAGAAGGTCAAGGCTCAGTAGAAGCTGCAAACTATAATTCACAAGGCCAAGTCGTAATTGCTGGAAGTGCAGCATCTGTACAACAAGTAATGGCTTTGGCAAAAGAGCAGTCTGCTAAGGCAATTGCTTTACCTGTGTCAGTTCCTTCGCATTGTTCGTTGATGAAACCTGCTGCTGAAAAATTTGCAGAAGCTTTGGAACAAACTGCCATTGAGCTGCCTACCATACCTGTAATACAAAATGTCAACGCGGGAATAGCTACCGATGTTGCTCAATTGCGTCAGGCGTTAACTGCTCAATTGTACCAATCTGTACAATGGACAGACACGATGCAGTTCTTACAAGACCAAGGTATTCACTACGTTGTTGAGTGTGGACCTGGTACAGTATTGAGTAATCTCGCGAAGCGTTTACCAAATATAGAAAAAGCTTTTGCTATCGATAGCAAGAGTAAAATGGAAGATGCCCTAAATGCTGTTTTAGTGGCAGAAGGAAAAATTGCATGACACAAGAACGCAAAGTTGCATTAGTAACGGGCGCGAGTCGGGGCATTGGCGCTGCTATTGCCCAGCAACTTATTCAAGACGGTTATTTTGTTGTAGGTACTGCGACATCTGAATCTGGCGCACAAAAGTTAAGTGAAAGCTTTGGTGAGCAAGGGGCAGGTTTAGCTCTCGATGTGCGTAATCTCGATGAGATTGAAGCAGTCGTTTCTCATATTGAACAAAACTATGGCCCTGTGCTTATTTTGGTTAATAATGCGGGTATCACGAAAGACAATTTATTGCTACGCATGTCAGAAGATGATTGGGATGACATTCTCAACATTCACCTCAAAGCCGTATATCGTTTATCTAAACGTGTGCTTAAAGGTATGACAAAAGCGCGCTTTGGCCGCATTATTAATATTAGTTCTGTTGTTGCGCACTTTGCAAACCCAGGTCAAGCGAACTACTCTGCTGCAAAAGCAGGTATTGAAGCGTTTAGCCGTAGTCTTGCAAAAGAGATGGGTAGCCGCCAAATCACTGTGAACAGTGTGGCACCAGGTTTCATTGCAACAGAAATGACAGATGCACTTAGTGAAGACATTCGCAAAAAAATGAGTGATCAAGTGGCTTTAAATCGCTTAGGCGAGCCACAAGATATCGCAAATGCGGTGAGTTTCCTTGCAAGTGATAAAGCAGGTTACATTACCGGTACGGTATTACATGTAAATGGTGGTTTATACATGGCCTAAGGCTGATGTATAAACTTTTAAAATTTTTTATATTCAATTAAACTAGTGGCAAATCAAACGCCACAAGCAATGAGGAGAATTCCTGTGAGCGATATCGAACTACGCGTTAAACAAGCAGTTGCAGAACAACTTGGTCTTAAAGCTGAAGAGATTAAAAACGAAGCATCTTTTATGGATGACTTAGGTGCTGACTCTTTAGATCTAGTTGAACTTGTAATGTCTTTCGAAAACGACTTCGACATCACTATCCCTGATGAAGATTCTAACGAAATCACTACAGTTCAATCTGCAATTGACTATGTAACTAAAAAACTTGGTTAATTCGCATATTGCTGAATAAAAAGAAGGCCACCGGAAGGTGGCTTTTTTTTATTTGAGCAAAATAAAAGAAGAGATACATATTTTTACAAGATCAACCTCAATTGATAGCAGAGCTGTCTCTTTTTTCAAGTATAACAATAAGGGTCAGTTTAATGACTTTACTATAAACAATAAGTTGAGGACTAAAAATGGGTCTTTTTGATTTTGTAAAAGGTATTGGTAAGAAAAATACCGCACCAGCAGAACCACAACCAGCTCCGGCAACACCAGCAGAACCTTCTGCACAAGAAATCGCAAATAAATTATTAGGTTTAATTAAAAGCTTAGGTCTAGGGGTGGAAGGCTTATCTGTAACCTATAATGGTTCAACTGATACTGCGACTATTAATGGTCAAGTACAAAGCCAAGCAGATAAAGAAAAAATTATTCTTATTGTTGGGAATATTGATCATGTGGCACATGTAGATGATCAAATGACTGTTGCAACTCCTGAACCAGAAAGCAAATTTTATACAGTGAAATCTGGTGATAACCTTTCAAAAATTGCGAAAGAATTTTATGGTGATGCAAATCAATATCCAAAAATCTTTGAAGCAAATAAACCAATGTTAAAAGATCCAGATGAGATTTTCCCTGGTCAGGTTTTACGTATTCCTCAATAATTGAGGGGAATAAAAAAGGCGCTTTTAGCGCCTTTTTTCTTTTTTAAAATCTTTTTGGTATTTTTTGCCCATTTGATACTGGAGTGTCGGCGTTCTTTAAAACACCGAATAACCATGTTTCAGCATGCTGAACTGCAATTTTTAAAGAATCACCTAAAGCTAAACGACCAGCAATAAAACTAGCTAAAGAACAACCTGAACCATGATACTCGCCATCTAAGCGTGGGCAACTGCTGCTCGCCGCAAGTTCACCATTAATATATAAATTATTTTTTATATGATCTGGTGTATCTTCGTGTCCACCTTTAACTAATACAGCTTTAGCACCCATTTTGAAAAGTTTTTTGGTTGCTTGTTCTAAGTCAGCAATGCCTGTTAGAGCACGTAATTCGACTGTATTGGGAGTAATAATAGTGGCTAGGGGAATAAGCTCAACAAATGCTTTAACGAGAGTCGCCTGATCACCTAAAGAACCACCACTGTTTGCGACCAAAACTGGGTCAAGTACATATTGATAGTCTGGATGTGCGCGAAGAAACTGAGCTAGAGCAGCAATATTATCTGTAGTGCCAAGCATGCCTGACTTAACGCATTTAATTGGTAAATCACCTACAACGGCATTTGCTTGAGCTAATAATAGTTCTTTTGAGGTTGCTTCGAAGCCGAATACTTGTTGTGAGTTTTGAATGGTGAGGGCTGTACATGCAATTGCTGCATGAGCACCACTTTGTCCAATCGCTTCAATATCAGCTTGTAAACCTGCACCACCTGAAGGGTCTAAACCCGAGAAACAAAGTACGGTTGGACGCACGGTTATTTCCTTTTCAATTTAAATTTACGTTAGTATAAGAGAGTTTGATTAAACTCTCGACCAATTGAATTAAATACTTTACTGGGTTAGTGATTGAATGGCTATAAAACATATTTTGATTGATTTAGATGGAACTCTAACAGACCCAAAAGTTGGTATCCATACTTCAATTCGCTATGCAATGGATAAACTGGGATATTCTTTAGCTGCCGATTTAAATATTGACTGGACAATTGGCCCCCCGTTAAAAGCGTCATTAGCAAAACTGTTAGCTACTCAAGATGATGTTCTGGCTGAGCAAGCATTACTTGCTTATCGTGAGCGTTTTTCAGTTACGGGCTTATTTGAGAATGAAGTATATCCATCAGTTGCCCAAACGCTTAATGCATTAAAAGAAGAAGGATATCGTTTATTTGTTGCCACCGCTAAACCAACGATTTATGCAAAACGTATCTTGGATCATTTTGACTTAAGCCAATATTTTTTACATATTTATGGTAGTGAGTTAACAGGCGAGCGGACTAATAAAGCTGAACTCATTCATTATATTCTTGAACATGAGCAACTAAACCCAGAAGAATGCTTAATGATAGGTGATCGCCAATACGACATTTTGGGTGCTCGCCATAATGGTATTGAAGCAGTTGCAGTGACTTATGGTTATGGAACACCAGAGGAACTTGAACAAGCACAGCCTAAAGCAATGATTGCGCAATTCTCTGAACTTTTTGACTATGTCGAAGAGCAGGCAGCACAAAAGAAAGTATCTTAAATATTATTAAATTTTAATTTAAAGGTTTGGCTTTGATATAAAGCCAAACCTTTTTTCATTTAAATACCGTGTTGTTGGCGGTATTGAACAAGTTCTTCAATCGTAATCACGGTTAAGTGATGAGTTTGAGCATATGCCAAAACCTGAATGCCTGATGCCATAGTGCCATCTGGATTAGTTAATTCACATAACACACCAGCGGGTTTAAGCCCAGCCAGTCTTGCTAGATCAATTGTTCCTTCGGTATGACCTCGACGAGTAAGCACTCCACCATTACGGGCACGTAAAGGAAAAACATGGCCCGGACGGTTAAGATCACTTGGGACAGCACCATCTTTAATTGCGGTTTGAATGGTAGTCACACGGTCTTTAGCAGAAACACCTGTGGTAACACCTTGAGCAGCTTCAATGGTTACTGTAAAAGCGGTATGAAACTGGCTTGAGTTGTGAGAAACCATTGGAGGAAGTTCTAAATGATCTGCTAGCTCTTCTGTCAGGCATAAACATACAATACCTGAGCCATCACGAATCATGCGTGCCATTGTTTCTACTGTTAAAGTTTCGGCTGCAACAATTAAATCTGCTTCATTTTCACGGTCGAAGTCATCCATAACCAAGACTGGTTTGCCTTGACGGATATCTTCTAATGCTTGTTGAATGCGTTGCTCAGCAGGAGAGAGGGCTGAGAAAAAAAGTTCTGGTTGAATTAAGCTAGACATAATGAAACGCTCTCGTAAAAATACGGTTGAACATTTCAGGACTGATGTAAAAACAGGCTGGCACTGAAATAAAACGGATTTATCCCAGTTCGTCGTCTTCTTTCATCCGGACTATACCGTCGGCTTTGGAGTTTCACCAAATCTGCTCAAATTACACAATTTAAGCTCGTGGGCTTGCTAATCTAATCATAAAAATTAACTTTACCACCGGTGGGGAATTACACCCCGCCCTGAAGCGATGGGTTTTATTATAGCGCGCTTGATAAAATTGGCTAGATGCATTTGTAGAATGCTAAGTTTCTTTATGAATAAGTATTTTCATAAACAGAATTAGGCTTTTTAACAAGAGCTTACTTGTTGATATGAAAATGGAATGCTATGTTTTTTATAGAAAATTATAAATAAAATAGGTGTTTCATGCAGATAAGAGACGATTATCCCCTTAGGAATACTTTATTTATTCAACATCTCCATATTTTCAGTTATGTATTTATGGCGGTCAGTATTCTTTATTTAATTGCTGCTAACTGGTTAATGCTTCCAGACAGTATTCAGCTAGCCATCCCACCACTTATATTACTTGTGACAGCATGGTTCAGCGTAAAAGATACCTTAAGTGAAGGAGTTAGGCAGACTTTACATGGTGTTTGCGGTTTGATGGTAGGCTTAAGTTTGGCTGTAATCGGGCAGGTTTATCAAACAGGTGCAGACAGTTATTTGCTTTTCTTACTTTGGACATTACTTTTACTACCGTGGCTATATCGACCGAATATTGGAATCTTTGCTTTAATTTGTATTACCAGTCAGCTCACACTTTTTTTATTTTTTAAACAGACTTTCTGGTCAGAAAAATTTCCTTATTTATATCTATCCGCTCTAAATTTATTAAGTCTTATCGAGTTTTGGATATGTATAAAGAGATATCCTGCTTTACGTTTCGTCTTTATTGCTTGGTTTGCAGTTATTTCCATAACGGGAATGATCCAGTTTTTATCAAGTGAACATATTCCTTACCTGATCTCTGCTTTCTTTGCCGGAATAATCGTTTTTTATTATTTTTTTAAAAAAGATGATCAATTATGTGCCAGCTTAATGGCTGCTATTCTTGGTGTGACCGCAACAATATGGCTTGTAGATGGCATTAATAACTTATTTAAAGATTCTAATGAGTTCATCTTTTTATTAATTGCTGGCATTATTTTTATTTGGTTTGCATTAATTAGTTGTCTTTTAATAAAAATTTTTAGGCAAAGTCGCTTTTATGTCATTCCATTGGCAATTGGTGCTTGGCTTGCAGGTCTGGCACTCGCTGCTTTTACACTGGTGTTTTGGGAGGCTATTTCTTTAGTTATAGGAGTTATTTTTGTTTTTATAGCTGCTATTTTATTGAAAAAATCCCAACACCACTTCATTCGCCAATTTGCCTATTGTTTATTTATAAGTGGTCAAACTGCTTTTTTGTTTCATCTTGAGTCAGAGACAGATCAAATATTATGGGTGTTAATTGCTCAATTTATTGTGCTATGTATCAGTTATTTACTTAGACCTCACTGGTTTTTCATTTTAATTCAAATGCTCGCTACTTATGGAATAGCATTCTTCTATTTGCTGCAACTAGACCATTCATTGTGGTCAATACATTCTACTCAAACCTATTTAAATTTAACTTTTCTCAGTTACTTGTTTTTAAGTTTGGTGCTCTTGCCTAAAGGTGAATCAATAGCTTTATATGAGCGTAGTATTTTGTTATGTGTACTTGCAGTAATTTTAGTAGCTTCTTTCTTTGATGCTTTTGTGGGTTTAGTTCCAGAAATCTCGATAGATCAGCAGAGATGGATTTTATATTTACTGCCTAGTATCTGGTTGTTGTGCTTTAGTATTTTTCATTTATATAGTCAACTTCAGGGAGTCACTTTTTTCGCCTTTTTAATTTTTGGTGCGTTACTTATTGCATTGGGATATTTTGAAATTTTCATTCTGCTTATTATTTTAACGTGGGCATTAAAAAAGAAAGATTATATTGTTTATGGGGGTAGCTTAGTCGTATTTGTTTTAGTGTTCTGGCAGCTCTACTACAACTTACAAATAACTTTTCTAGCCAAGAGTGCATCAATTTTTATTTCTGGCATTGTATTGTTGGCTTTATATTGGTTACTTCACCATGAAAATCAACGCAATTTGATTGAAGGAGAAAAATAATGAAGAAGTATTTTTCTCTTATTCTTGCACTAGTCACTATCTTGTTTTTTGCCGGATTAGTGGCAAAGAATGAATGGCATTTGCACCATAGTAAAAGTATTTTTATTCAGCTTAAGCCAGTTGATCCGCGCTCAATTTTACAAGGTGACTATATGGCACTGGCTTATGAGCTAAATTTACAATCTCTTAAAGCTCTTGCAGAAAGCGAAACTGAGAGACTAGAGCCGGTGATTTTTAATCATTCTTCTGTTCAAGCAAAAGTTATTTTAGATTCACAAAATCGCGTAGTTCGCACAGTTTTAGATATCAATAATTCATTTGCTGGTCATAATTTAATTTTAAAAAATCCTGAAAATCGTTTACAGGCTTTATATCCCGCTTCACGAAGTTTCTTGTTTGCCGAAGGTCTAGCTCAATGCTATGAGAAAGCAAAGTATGCTGAATTTAAGGTAAATACGAAAGGAGAGGCGATTTTGTTTGATTTGCTGGGAGATGAACTTCAGCCTTTGAATTGCAAACAGCAAAAGAACTGGTGGAAAAGAACTATTTAAGATTTATAAAATTATAAAAAAGCCCGTATTAACGGGCTTTTTTTATTCTTAGAATAAGTTAAGCAACTTGAACAGGAATACAATTCGCTGTGTGGTTAACTGTATTATTTGGATTTGCATATACTAATCGTGGTTTGTGAATATTTGCTTCAGCTTCAGTAAAATCACCAAATGTAGCAATAATGACTAAATCACCAACGTCTGCCTGGTGTGCAGCACCGCCGTTTACTGAAATAATTCCAGAGTTATCTTCACCACGAATCGCATAGGTTGTGAAGCGTTTGCCATTGGTTACATTCCAAACATGAATTTCTTCATATTCACGAATACCAGCTAAGTCCATCAATACGCCATCAATTGCACAAGAACCTTCATAGTGAAGTTCAGCATGGGTTACAACTGCACGGTGAATTTTGCACTTTAATAAACGAGATAGCATGGCTAGCGTCTCCTGAGTAGACCTAAGATGTAGATCTTATGGTGAAATCTATAGCTTTTGCTGTTGGCAAAGTGGCTGATGCGCATTTTGCTCTTAAAAAAGCAAGATAGCAAGCTTGATTGTTCAACAATTTAAGTGGGTTTATATGCATTAATTTGATTCATGGCCTGTGGAACTTGACCTTGAACAAGTAGTTTCACTTTAGAAAGGGCATGATCAATTGCTGCATCCATCAGACTTTGTTCACTACTTGGTGCTTTACCAAGTACATGACCTGAAACTCTCTCTTTCGAGCCAGGGTGTCCGATACCAATACGTAAACGATGAAAATTTGGACCAATATGAGGAACAATGTCACGTAAACCGTTATGACCGCCATGTCCTCCGCCTGTTTTAAGACGAATTACACCAGGATTCATATCAAGTTCATCATGAGCAATCAAAATTGCTTCGGGAGCAATTTGATAAAATTTTGCAAATGGAACTACACTTTGCCCAGAACGGTTCATAAATGTAGTGGGTAGAAGTAGACGGACATCGTGTCCTTCTATATTACCACGTCCACTGATTCCGTGAAATTTCGGATCATTTTTTAATGTAATGCCATACTTATTAGCAAGCTGTTCAATGAACCAAAAGCCTGCATTATGGCGGGTTTGGGCATATTCTGAACCAGGATTGCCCAAACCAACAATTAGCGAAATATTTGACACTAATCTACGCCTTTCAACACTTATGCGCGTTTGAAGTCAGCGTGCATAGGAGTGTTTTTAGCTGGGTGACGTTGTAACGCTTGGATCTTAACGTTTTCAACTTTGTCGCCCATTTGGATTTCTATAACTTCTTCAAAGAAAGCATTGTTTTCTAAAGCTTTTACAAGCTGACGAAGTTCTAAAGTAATAGCTACAGGCTCAGCATTGCCACCATAAATGATAGCTGGAATTAATGCTTCGTGACGAAGGCGGCGGCTCGCACCTTTCCCTTGTTTGTCTTCAGCACGCGCTTGAGCGTTTAATACGAAGTTTGCCATGAGTAAATCCTCATTAAAGTTTAAATATACTAAACTTGCGACCAGTTTAGTGATAGAAAACCCCAGCCAAGGCCAGGGTTCATAAAAGCTGCGGTATTATAAACTATCGAACATCGCACTGATAGATTCTTCGTTATTAATACGACGAATCGTTTCAGCAACCATGCTAGCAACAGAAACCTGACGGATTTTGCCCAAGGTTAATGCTTCTTCAGAAAGAGGAATAGTGTCAGTGACAACTAATTCATCAATAACTGAATTACGTAAGTTTTCAATAGCCTTGCCAGAAAGTACAGGGTGAGTTGCGTATGCAACTACACGGCGTGCACCAAATTGCTTAAGCGCATCAGCTGCTTTACACAATGTACCGGCAGTATCAACCATGTCATCTACGATAACGCAATCGCGATCTCGTACGTCACCAATTAAGTGCATAACTTGCGATTCATTGGCTTTTTGACGACGTTTATCAATAATTGCTAAATCGATGTCACCCATCTGTTTGGCAACGGCACGAGCACGTACTACGCCACCAACGTCAGGAGAAACCACCATAAGGTTATCATGCGATTGTTGACGTAAGTCAGCAAGCAAAGCAGGAGTACCATAGATGTTGTCGACTGGAATATCGAAGAAACCCTGAATTTGGTCAGCATGTAAGTCAATCATTACGACACGATCAATACCAACAGTGGTAAGCATGTCTGCAACAACTTTAGCTGTAATCGGCACACGTGCAGAACGTGGGCGACGGTCTTGGCGAGCATAACCAAAATACGGGATAACGGCTGTAATACGACCAGCACTTGCACGACGCAAAGCATCTGCCATAACCAAGATTTCCATAAGGTTATCATTGGTAGGGGCACAAGTAGGCTGAACGATAAATACGTCTTTACCACGAACATTTTCAGTAATTTCTACTGAAATTTCTCCATCAGAAAAGTGACCGACTGATGCAGCACCTAGAGGGATATGTAAGTGACTTACGACTTTTTGAGCGAACTGTGGATGAGCATTTCCACTAAAAACGACAAGATTGGGCATGAAGCACCCTTGGCGGTTGGTATGTAATTAAATAGATGGCAGGGGCGGCTGGATTCGAACCAACGGATGCCGAGATCAAAACCCGGTGCCTTACCACTTGGCGACGCCCCTAATGCGGCAGAACTTTAATATTTTTGCAATGCAATGTCAAGGTGAATCAACAAAAAGCATAGCAATTAAGTCTGTCTTTAAAATAAGAGAATGGCAGGGGCGGCTGGATTCGAACCAACGGATGCCGAGATCAAAACCCGGTGCCTTACCACTTGGCGACGCCCCTAAATTCGATGATGTATATGATGGCAGGGGCGGCTGGATTCGAACCAACGGATGCCGAGATCAAAACCCGGTGCCTTACCACTTGGCGACGCCCCTAATATAATCATCATTACAGGTGAGGTTGGCAGGGGCGGCTGGATTCGAACCAACGGATGCCGAGATCAAAACCCGGTGCCTTACCACTTGGCGACGCCCCTAACGTGTAACCTTAAAATGATTAAGAGGAGATTCGTTTAAACTATTTACCAAGTAAGATTTACATGGTGAATGCTTAAGAATTTCATCAATATTCATTTCATTCGTTACTTCAATAAAAACACAAGCACCTGTACCTGTAAGCTTTGCTCGACCAAATTGATCTAAATATTGCATTGCTTCTTCTACTTTAGGGTATAACTGTCGGGCCAATGGCTCAAAGTTATTTCCAAAATTAGAAGGTTCTAACTGATAGGCGCAAAATTTAGTGGTCTTAGAGTCTCTTGTCAATGTTTTTTGTGAAAAAAGCAATTGAGTGCTGATAAAACAGTCAGGTTTTAAAATAATGAACTGTTTTTGATCTAAGTCTATGAATGATAAATGTTCACCAATACCTTCAGCCCATGCATTTTTACCATAAACAAAAATAGGAACATCGGCACCGAGCTTTACGCCATAGTCCGCAAGTTGTTCTTGATTCAGGCCACATTCCCATAATTGATTTAACACAATCAGGGTTGTAGCAGCATCGGATGAACCTCCGCCCAGACCTGCACCCATTGGAATATTTTTTTCAATTTTGATGTGTAGACCGCAGAATTTTTTTGCATGCGGTCTTAGTATTTGAGCAGCCCGATAAATTAGGTTTTCTTCAGGTCTAACTTCACTCAATCCATCAATTTCGATTTGTTCATCCAAAGATGGCGTAAATATCATCCAATCATATAAATCAATAAGTTGGAAAATGGTTTGTAACTCATGATAACCATTTTCACGTCGGCCTGTAATATGTAAAAACAGGTTGAGCTTAGCTGGAGAAGGAACTCGAATCATAGATTTATATAATTAGACTTAGCGATTTTGGATGACCATTGTAATACGGTTTTCTTTATCTTCAGCAAGAGCTTGCTTTAAAACCAGTTTGTTTGGCAAAGTTTGTTCGCCATCATAACTGAAATTAACAGTCCAGCCATCTTCAATGAGCTGGTTTACACGATTTTCATTATCTTTACTGATTTGAGCACTTAAAGTTGCGGGTTTGGCTAAAATCCAGCTTGTTAAATGAGTAATGGGTGCTTGCCAACCCGTTGCGCGCTCTAAAAGTTCTTCTGGAGAGGCAGCAGTAATTAATCCAGTTTTTGCACTATTTAACTTCACTTCACCAGGTTTACCCTGGATTTGAGTTTTTCCTACACCTAAAATACCGCTTAATTCAATATCAAAATTATCTTGTTGTTGAACCCATGTGAAAAATGCACTACCAGTTTGTTGTGGTGTGCGAACCCCGATTTTACCCTGTAAATTAAAGTGTTTTTCATCTTGAACTTGCTGGGTAACCGCAGGTTTTGGTTGAGTAAAATGCTGACAACCGGTTAGAAATAATACACTTGATCCACAGATCGCTGTGCACAGTTGGGCAAATTTGCTCATATATTTAACTCTTTTTTGCAGATGTAGGTAAAATTAACGTATCAAGCTGGTGTAATTGTGGATCATTGGCATGTTTTTGTTTCAGTTGTTGTAACACAGCGCTAAATTGAGTTAATGATCCTTGCATATACAATGCTTTAGCATAGCGAATGCCAATATTTATATTGTGACTAAGTTCATAAGCTTTGCCTAAAGCCTCTGCTGCTGCTTCATAATCATTTTGTAAAAATGCAATATAGCCAAGCGTATCAAGAATTGAGGCCTGTTCTGGCGCATATTCTAAGGCTTGTTCTGCATATTGGCGTGCTTCTTTTAACCTGCGGTTTTGTAGGGCTAGTGTGTAAGCATATGCATTGAGGTAAGTTGGACTATTCGGCTCAAGTTGTAATAATTGTTTTAATGTTTTGTCGAGTTTATCGTGGTCGGTGTATGGATCAAGTAATAAAACTTCTGCGTAAATGAGTTCGGGATCATCCGGTAAATTCTTTATCGCTTCATCTAATAAATTTAATGCAGCTTTTTTATTGCCCATTTTCTTTAAGATTTCAGCTTGAGCTTGATATAAGAAACTTGCATGTTGGGGATAATTTACGCGTTCTTGAGTGAGGAACCGTAAAGCATCATGTAAATTTTCTTGCTTATCATATATTGCAATTAGATTGCGTCTGGAAACTATATATAAACTACCATCAACTAAACGATAGTAAGCTTTAGCAGATTCATAATGCTGTTTACGTTCTGCATTAATCGCTAAGTAATAATAGGCCTCATTTTGGTATTTTGCAGAGTTTCGTAGGTCAACAAGATATTGTTCTGCTTTATCATATTGTTTTAAATCAATACTGGTTAAGCCTGCAATAAACAATGCTTCTTCAGCTTTAGGATTAGCTTCTATAACGTTTTCGAGCTTTTCTAATGCGAGTTGAGATTGATTAAGTTGTATAAGATAGCGAATTTCAGCTAAACGAATGTCTAAGTTTTTCTTATACTTACGGCTGGATTTTGCATACCATTTAAGCGCACCCTCTTGATCGCTAAGAGCAATGAGTAGGTTTGCTTTCATTAAAATAAAGCTCGTCACTTTAGGACGTCGGCGTAATGCTTTGTTAATGTTGGTTAGAGCAGATTCTAATTGGCCATTTTGGGCTTCTAAGTTGGCGATGAGCGCTAAAATAGAAGGGTTATCTTTTTCTGCACTAGAACGTAAAGCTGTTAATAATACATCTCGATCTTGAGCATTTTCTGGGGCGATACTTGCTAAAATTTGTTCTAAATCAGCAGTTGGATCTATTTTTAAAATTTTATCTAATGTTTCAGCGGCAAGCTGGTATTCATGAGTTTTTAAAGCGATATGTGACAAATAGAATAAAGCAGGTACATCTTTGGGTTCTTGGGCTACCCAATGTGTAGCAATGTTTAAAGCGGCTTGAAAATCATTATATTCAAGAGCAACGTCTAAAGCTCGCTGTTTAATTGAGGTAGAGTTACTTTTAATTGCGAGGACTGTGTAATTGTGCAGAGCATTAGGAATATCATCATAAGCCAGAGCAAATTCAGCAACCATAGTTTGCTCTAATGCCTGATCAAATGAATGCACGGCATAGGTCTCTTGCACAGGACGTGCATAGACATGCGAGGACATGCTACCTAACAATAAGAATGTGGTAGAATACTGTCTTATCGAAGCACCGTTAAAATTAATACGGCTATTCATTTGACGCAATTTTTATTGATCCAAAGTAATGCTTTTTATGACACCGATGTTGCACAATAGCATAAATTTAGCGAAATGATGATCTGATATGTCTTTCTTTGCATTGGGTGTCAACCATCAAACAGCTTCTGTCGAACTCCGCGAAAAAATTGCTTTCAATGCAGAGCGATTAAGTAGTTTGCTTGCCGAACAAAACCATCACTACAGCTTAAATGATTTGGTGGTTGTTTCGACCTGTAACCGCACAGAAGTTTATGCCATGGCGGAAAATGCCGAAAGCCTTCTGAAATGGTTAGCTGATGCCAATAATATTGATGTAAAGCACTTAATTCATCATGTTTATCGTTACGAGAACACGCAGGCAATTACGCATTTAATGCGAGTAGCGAGTGGTCTAGACTCTCTCATGTTAGGTGAGCCGCAAATTTTAGGGCAAGTCAAAAGGGCTTTGGCATTGTCTAAAGAAGCTCAAACGGTCTCTCCTGAATTAAACAGTGTTTTTGAATATGCTTTTTATGCAGCTAAACGTGTACGTTCCGAAACTGCGGTAGGAAGTCATGCCGTTTCGATGGGGTATGCAGTTGCACAATTAGCTTTACAGGTCTTTAGTAAGCCAGAAAAACTTACAGTGATGGTCGTTGCTGCGGGTGAAATGAATAGTTTAGTTGCTAAACATTTGGCTGAAATGGGCGTCGCTAAAATTATTATTTGTAATCGTAGCCGTGAGCGTGCTGATCAACTAGCTCAAGAGATTTCACATCAGGTTGAAGTTGAAATTATTGATTTTGCAGCATTGGCTGAAAATTTGTATCGGGCCGATGTTGTGTCGAGTTGTACTGGTAGTTTATATCAAGTTATTGCTTATCTAGATGTTAAGGCTGCATTAAAGAAACGTCGTTATCAACAAATGTTAATGGTTGATTTAGCGGTTCCCCGTGATATAGATCCTAAAGTTGAAGCGCTTGATGGTGTCTATTTGTATGGTGTTGATGATTTACAAAGTGTGATTGATGAGAACCTTGCTCAACGACGTCAGGCGGCTGTTGAAGCAGAAGTCATGGTTAATCAGTTAGCTACTCAGCTTATTACTCATCAAAAAGTTAAAGAGGCTGGCAGCACAATTCATGCTTACCGCCAACATAGTGAGGAAATTAGTCAACAAGAGCTGGCTCATGCATTAGAGGCTTTGCATCACGGTGATAATGCTGAACAAGTATTACAGCAATTCGCGCATCGGTTGACGCAAAAGCTTATGCATCCGACATCTATTTTGCTACGCGAAGCTGCCAAGGCAGAAAATCCTGATTATTTAGAATGGCTACGACAGCATTTACAGGACGTTTTTGATCATGAGCGTAAGCAAAAACATTAAGACAACAGTCTTAAACTAATTTGTTTTGTTAGTTCATTGAGTTGCTGTCTTAAATTTCTTGACTCTACTAATGAAATTTTAGATTTCAGTTTTAGGCGTAAATATCTTTCTTTTAAGCCTAACGCATATTCTTGAGCTAACTTGTCAGCGACTTCAGGTGCCTGTGTTAATGCCTGTATATTGGTTCTTTGCATAATATCGGCAATTTCATGACAATAACTACTACAAGCACCAAGAACATAATAAGTCGCTAATTCTTGATCATCTGGCAAATCATCAAAAATACGATTTAAAATAGCCAGAACTTTTGCTAACAATTCATCTTGCTGAATATAGGCACGTAACCCTTCAAAATGAATATAAAGAAAAGGGTGATTCATCAAAATTGCAATCGCAAAGTCTTCATCTTTAGTGTGAATGTTAAATGAGAGCGAGGCATCATGGCTGATTTGTGGGGTAAAACGTTTACCCAGTCCGAGTTTTTCACGGAAAGATTGATTAAGTAAATAACGGAAAGAGCCCTGTTTGGGTAATAGTTCAGTCAGTTCTCTGAGTTCACCCATGACCAAGCTTTTGCCTTCTGGGGTGCTAATGTCGTGTTGGCCTGTTAAATGGGCAAAGACAAAATCAGACAGAAGAGGGGCTTGTTGTAATAGTTTCTGGAAATTTTCAAGCCCTTCACGACGGATAAGAGAGTCAGGGTCGTGGTCATTCGGTAGTACGAAAAATTTGAGTTCGCGCCCATCATTGAGAAGGGGTAAAGCAATTTCTAACGTTCTGCGTGCTGCTTTTTGACCCGCAGCATCGCCATCAAAAGCAATGGTAATACGGCTATTTTGTTTAAATAAAATATTAAGATGTTCTGTATTACTTGCAGTCCCTAAAGTTGCGACGGCCCCTGTAATGCCATATTGCTGAAGTGCAATCACATCCATGTAGCCTTCAACCATTAACCAGTCGCTAGACTTAAGTTTTCTACCTTCATAAAGCCCATAAAGCAGTTGGTTCTTGTGAAAGACTTCTGAGTCTGGAGAGTTGATGTATTTAGGCTTGATTTCATCATTTAAAGCACGCCCACCAAAACCAACAACGCGCCCTTTAGGGTCTCGAATCGGGAAAATGACACGGTCACGTAATAAGTCAAAATCACGACCATTATCGCTTGAACGGATAAGTCCAAGTTGTTTTAAACCATCAATGTCGTAAGGAAAAGCTTTTTCTAAATGTTGCCAGTCTTCTGGAGCATAGCCCAAGCGCCAAAACTGAATCGTCTGATTGCTTAAACCACGCTGTTTAAAATAATTTTTTGCCTTTTGACTATGAGGTAGTTGGTGCTCATAGAACTGAGCAATATTTTCCAGTAAGTCATATAAATTACCTTCTTGAACTGGTTCATCAAAACTAAAAGGCTGTTCAAACTGGGCAAACGGGTCATCGAAAAATACAGGTTCAAGCGTATTGTAGCTTTCATCAGTTGGCTGTTGCGGAGTCGGAGTTACAGGCTCCGTCTTATTTGCTTTAGCAACTGGCGGCTTTGTAACCTGACGGGTATAGGATAGTTTTTTATTTTCAGTATTATCTTTGGGTAATTCGACTCCAGCGCTACTCGATAACTCTTTCATTACATCTATAAAATTTCGGTTATCAATGTCCATCAGAAAACGGATCGCGTTACCGTTGGCCTGACACCCAAAGCAGTGATAATACTGCTTGTCTCGATAGACATGGAACGATGGAGATTTTTCTTGATGAAAAGGGCAACAGCCGGAATATGTACGTCCCGTCTTTTTCAGTTTCACACGCTGACCAATCAAATCGACAATATCTGTGCGATCTAAAATTTGATCAATCGTATGTTGTGGAATTGCCATAATTCAGATAACCGTATTAAAACTGATGAGAGAGTTGGTCAGAATATTCTGACACGATGAGGCAAGATCTACACAATAAATATTTTAATATTTTATAAAAACAAACAGGCAAGTGATATCACTTGCCTGTTTATTGGTGCTTTTTAAAGTTTGTAACTTATTGAGCTGCGTCGTTATTACCTTGTGTTGCATCATCTGATTGAGTATCAGTTGATCCATCTGTAGAACTAACAGTAGGGGCAACAGTTGTATTTTCTGCTGGTTGTGGCTCAGGTTTATCTAATAAACCGAAGCTTAAACGATTTGTCCAACTACGCTCTGACTTTGGAGCTTCAACAGTTGTTTTTTCTGGTTCCGCAGTTTCTTCTTTATTCGAATTACCAATTAAACCAAAGCTTACGCGATTGAGAAAACCACGTTTTGGAGCTTCTGCTTCAGCTGTGCTTTCTGGAGTTGCAGCCGTAGATTCACGACCGAAAAGACCCAAAGTCGCGCGGTTGATCCAGTTGCCTTCTTTACGAGCAGCACGCATGTTAACTGTGCCGTCTTTCTTCACCAAGTTAGGGTAATTAAGCTTTAAAACTTCAATATATTGTTGTGAAGTCGCTTTATCACCTAATTGGTTATAGCTATATGCCAAAGTCGCTAATGCTTCTGGAACTTGAGGAGTTTGTGGATAGTGTTCAATTACCCATTGTGAACGTTCGGCAGCTGCGATCCAAGCTTTACGTTTAACGTTAAAGCGTGCAGCAGTCATTTCATTTTCAGCAAGCTCTTGGCCAATAAATTTCATGCGCTGAGCGGCATCAACTGAATATTGGCTACTTGGAAAACGACGAATTAAATCAACAAAATTTTGATAAGCAACTTTTAAATAACTCACATCACGATGAGATTGTTGCAAAGATGTATAGCGCATCAAACTGTCGTAGTTTTGCTCCATATTCGCTACAGCACGAACATAGTAAGCATAATCAACATTTGGATGTTGAGGATTTAAACGAATAAAACGTTCTGCTAAGGCAATCGTGCCTTCATAATCTTTTTGTTTAAATTTTGAATATAGAAGTTCAAGTTGTGCTTGTTGTGCGTATTGTCCAGTCGGATAATAAGTATCGATTGCTTCTAAAGACTTGGTCGCATCAAGATATTGACCACGGTCAAGCGACTTTTGGGCCTTTTCGAAGTAAGCTTGTTCACTAGATTGAGGGCCACTATCGACCACTTCTTTTTTACTTGGATTGCTGCTACAGCCCACAAATGCAGACGCTAAACCTAAGGATAAGGCAAGCATCGTAATTTTATAACGTGGTAGCGACATAAAAACTCCTCTGTTATGTTGGGCAATGAGCTACAATTGCGCTATTAAACCACTTTTATCTCAATGATCAAATGACTTCAGCACAATCTTCAAACACAAACTTATCTGAAACCGACTTCAATTTACTTGAAGATTCTGAGGATGCAGATAACCATACTTCTGATACAACTGCAACACGTTTATCGTTGCAAGTTCAGTTAGATGAAACCTATCTGGGACAACGCATCGATCAGGTTGCGGCCTTGGTGTGGAATGAGTTTTCACGTGAAAAGCTTAAACAATGGTTGAAGGATGGCCATCTGTTGGTGAATGGTAACATTGTCAAGCCTAAGAACCGTTGTGAAGGGACAGAGCTGCTTACACTCGAAGTTGAGCTTGAAGCTCAGACCACGAGTCAACCTGAAAACATTCCACTTAATATTGTCTATGAAGATGACGAAATTTTAGTCATCAACAAGCCAGTCGGTATGGTGGTACATCCAGGGGCTGGCAATAGTTCTGGAACTTTAGTGAATGCCTTGCTTTATCATTTTCCAAAATTGTCGGAACTTTCTCGCGCTGGTTTAGTACATCGTATTGATAAAGATACTAGCGGTTTGTTAGTCGTTGCCAAGAGTCTTGAAGCACAATTTTCTTTAAGTAAACAGTTGGCAAATAAATCGGTTTACCGCGTATACGACTTGGTTGTTTATGGCAATGTTATTGCTGGCGGTACGATTGATGAGCCTATCAAACGTCATCCAGTTGACCGTGTGAAAATGGCGATTTTACCGGGCGGGCGCGATGCTGTTACCCATTACAATGTAAAAGAACGCTTTAAAGATTTTACTCGTGTACAAGCTCGTCTTGAAACAGGTCGAACTCATCAGATTCGTGTCCATTTTAGTTATATCGGTTATGGACTGATCGGTGATCAGATATATATGAACCGTGTACGTGTACCAGCAGGGGCGTCTGAATTACTCATTGATACTTTGCGTGGTTTTAAACGCCAAGCATTGCATGCAGCTAAATTGGGTTTAAAACACCCTCGTACTGGTGAAGAAATGCTATTTGAAGCGCCGTGGCCTGAAGATTTTACACATTTAGTGAGTGTGTTACGTTCAGAAAATGCTGCATATTAAGGACGCATATATGGAATTTGTTCAAGGTTTACCTCAAGGCGTCTATGTAGGACAGACACGTGTTCAACATCCTTTGGCATTATCAACGGATCAACTTGAGTTGTCTGGCTTTAATCTGGCTTTACATGTCAACGATGATGTAGAGCGTGTTCAGCAACATCGCATGATATTGCTAGATGAGTTTGCTAAGTTCGGTGTTAAAAAAATGACATGGATGACTCAAACACATAGTACGATTTGCCATACAGTAAATGAACAAATTCCTTTTAAGGCTTTAATTGGTGATGGCTTAGTCACTCAAACCAAAGACCATGCTTTAATGATGATGACGGCTGATTGCTTACCTATCGTGTTAGGAAATGCAGAGGGTACCGAAGTCGCAAACTTACATGCGGGTTGGCGTGGTTTAGCTGGTGGGATTGTTGAAAACACGATTGCTGCTATGCAAAACCCTCCAGCTTGGGCGTGGTTAGGGGCTGCGATTAGCCAACCTTGTTTTGAAATCGGGGCCGAAGTAAAAGCTGCTTTTTGTGACAAGTATCCTGAGTTGGAAACAGCTTTTGTTGAGGGGGCAGCTCCAAATAAATTTCATGCAGATTTATATGCAATTGCACGTTTTATTTTGCAGAGCCTAGGTGTGAAGCAGGTTTTAGGTGGAGACCAATGTTCATATCAACAGAGCGATGAATATTTTTCTTATCGTCGTGATGCGAAGACTGGGCGTATGGCTACCTTTGTTTTTATCTAAGCTTTATAAACATCATTAAATTCACTCTCTTATTTTGTAGTCATTCAATAAAGTAAGAGAGCGTCTTATTTAGCTTAAAGATATTATAATTGTGAATTGTATTGAAACGCTTCTATTTCATATTTATAGATGTAGGTTTAGCAAGAGCTAATAAAATGATAAAATAGAAAAAATCGCTCAAAATTTTAATCTTATGTCTTTGCCTGAAAAACATCTCTCAATTGTCTACCACAGTCCATATGGTCATACCGCCAAGGTGGCCTCTGCTATTGCTGCTGGTGCAGAGGTGATGGGGGTGAAAGTACACTTAATGAATATTGAGCATATTGATTGGGATGCGCTTGATGCATCACAAGGTATTATTTTCGGATCACCTACCTATATGGGAAGTATGACTGCCGATTTTAAAAAATTTATGGACAGTACTTCTAAACGTTGGAAAGAACGTTTGTGGCAAGGCAAGCTTGCAGCTGGCTTTGCAAATTCGGGTGGATTGAGCGGCGATAAACTCGCAGTATTACAACAATTAAATATTTTTGCCATGCAACATGGCATGCTTTGGTCAGGTTTGCCTTTAATGACCACAGGGCATAGTGAAAAAGATTTAAACCGATTATCGAGTTGTTTGGGCTTAATGACCCAGTCAGATAATGCGCCTGTCGAAATTACTCCTCCACAAGGCGATTTAGATACAGCTAAATGGTTTGGTGAATATATTGCTGGTCTTTTATACAGATTAAACTAATGAACTTCACGACGTAAAAAAGCCTCTGAAAAGAGGCTTTTATTTTATTACTTATGAAATATACGAGCTTTATCACGTTGCCAGTCACGGTCTTTTTCAGTTGCACGTTTGTCATGAAGCTGTTTACCCTTCACAAGTGCAATCTCTAGTTTGACTAAATGACCCTTCCAGTAACACGCTAAAGGAACGCATGAGTAACCTTTCTGGTTAACTGCACCCATTAGGTGTTCAAGCTGACGTCGGGAGAGCAATAACTTACGGGTACGTGTTGCTTCAGGTACAACATGAGTCGAAGCTGATAATAAAGGCTGAATTTGTGAGCCAAGTAAAAATGCTTCGCCATTTTTGAAAATCACATAACTTTCAGTCAAAGTCATACGTCCAGCACGTAAGGATTTTACTTCCCAACCTTGAAGTGACATGCCTGCTTCAAATTTTTCTTCGATAAAATAATCATGACGGGCACGTTTATTTTGTGCGATTGTTCCGCCATTATGTTTCTTTACTACTGTTGCTTTCGCCATAATTCAAACTTCCACAATTATGTCTATTGTGCCGTAAACTGATGCTAAGGTGAAGTTTTTCCTGCACATGAATATTTCGCCTCATGTATAACTTTTGCTAAAATAGGTTCACAATATAATTAGAGTACTAGCGGATGTCTAAAACGCGTGTAATTTATCCTGGAACATTTGACCCCATCACGAATGGACACGTTGATTTAGTTACTAGAGCATCAAGAATGTTTGATGAGGTTGTAGTAGCAATTGCAATTGGACATCATAAAAACCCTTTGTTCAGTCTAGAAGAAAGAGTTGAACTGGCCCAAAGCTCATTAAGCCATCTATCAAATGTTGAATTTGTCGGCTTTGATGGTTTGCTGGTTAATTTTTTCAGAGAGCAAAAGGCAACAGCTGTACTCCGTGGTTTGAGAGCGGTTTCTGATTTTGAATATGAATTTCAACTTGCCAATATGAACCGTCAACTTGATCCACATTTTGAAGCGGTGTTTTTAACTCCATCTGAGCAGTATTCATTTATTTCTTCGACATTGATTCGGGAAATTGCTCGTTTAAAAGGGGATGTAACCAAGTTTGTTCCGCAAGCTGTGGTTGAGGCCTTTGAACGTAAACATCAACAAGGTTGGTAACGTGTCGTTATATATCACCGATGAATGCATAAACTGTGATGTTTGTGAACCAGTTTGCCCGAATGAAGCAATTTTTATGGGTGAAGTGATTTATGAAATTCATCCAGATTTATGCACAGAATGCGTTGGTCATCATGACCAACCGCAATGTCAGTTGTTTTGTCCTGTAGATTGTATTCCTAAAGATCTACAACATGAGGAAACAGAAGAACAGCTCTTCGACAAATATAAAAAATTAATTGCTCAAAAAAGCACGAGCAATTAGTAAATAAATTTGTTAATATGCGCCCCTGAGGTGAGCTGGATGGTCGCTGCTGTGGAGGTCTTCGTGACTGAAGCAGGGGAGGAAAGTCCGGGCTTCATAGGGCAGGGTGCCAGGTAACGCCTGGGCGGTGAAAGCCGACGGAAAGTGCAGCAGAGAGTAGACCGCCTCATTCGTGAGGTAAGGGTGAAAGGGTGCGGTAAGAGCGCACCGCGTGTCTGGTAACAGTTCACGGCATGGTAAACCCCACCAGAAGCAAGACCAAATAGGAATCCTGAGGTACGGCCCGTACTGGATTCGGGTAGGTCGCTTGAGCGTATGAGTGATTGTACGCCTAGAGGAATGACCATCCTCGACAGAACCCGGCTTATAGGCTCACTTCACCTAATTTATTTAAAATTTTTCTTGACGTGCATTGAAGAAACAAAGATAATGCGCGCACAGTTTTAGGCTATGTAGCTCAGTTGGTTAGAGCACCGCACTCATAATGCGGGGGTCACAAGTTCAAGTCTCGTCATAGCCACCATTTTATAGACCACGCTCCTGCGTGGTCTTTTTTTATCCTCATTTTTTGATTAAACACAGTTTGTAAAGACCGACTTTATACTTGTGGCATTGTTTGTCTACGTCAATTTCTTCATGTTCTTATAACACTTAACAAGGATGTTGAAGACATGAAAAGGTCATTATTATTTTTAGGGATTTTAAGTTTAACGGCGGGAGTTCAAGTTTCTGCGGCTGATTTGAGTTGGGGAGATCCAACTTTAGACTCGGGTCAATTTAAAGTTTCTGGCGCGATACGCTCCCGTTATTTGCATAAAGATTATGTGGTTGATGCAAATGAAGGTTCTCAAAATGATGACTGGCGGCTAACTGATATTAAATTAGTGTTAGGTTATGAAAATCCAGATTGGATTGCAGGGGCGGATGCTCGTTGTTATCAATATGATCGCTTATGCGATGCAATTTTTCTAAAAAAAGCATGGGTAGGTTATAAGTTATCTGACCAGCAGAGAATCACGGCAGGTTTGCAACCCGTTGATTTTGGTTTTGGCGAATTTTGGGGAAGTAGTTATTACGAAACACTTTTAAATACAGTTGGTTTAGAAGATATCGATAATTTGGGTATCAAATATAAATTTGCAGATGATAAATATAATTTGGCCTTAGGATTTTATCCAACTGATGGTGGAAATTATAAGGGAAGTTCAAAGGACTCAAGCCGTTACAGTGGTAATTTTGTTGAAGCTGATGATTTGACTACAGGCACCCATATTGAAGAAAAAAATATGTGGATTGCTCGTGCATCTAGAAAATTTGAGATTGATAAGACTCAAAAAATTTCGACTGAGTTAGGCGGTTCAGTCTGGTACTCTGATTTAGAAAATAAAAGAACAAATGTAGATGGGCACCGAAAATCTTGGAACGTTTTTGCTCAAACGCAATATCAAGCATGGCAATGGATGTTCTTGGCGGGTAAACAAGATGTGACCAATGGCGATGATTTATTTCCAAATAGTTCAACGATTGGTGCATTCGACTATCCATATCAAGTCGCCAATAAAGGTAAGTATTTGGTCAATGAAATTAACTATTCCTTTGCTCAGCCATTCCATCAACTTACAAATATTAAGCCTTATATCTCTCATAGTCGCTTTTTCAAAGATGAAGAGGGATATAAAGACTCTGAACGTTTAATTGCAGGGGTTTATTTTAATTACAAAGCCATTGGTATTCAGGGTGAATACATTATGAGCAAAAATGACCCAATGGTGGGAAGTGGAGCGAATGGCCTAGCGCAAGGTAGTAGTAATGACTGGGATAAATTGTTTTATCTCTCAATTGGCTATTATTTCTAAAATTTAAAAGCAATCTATTGCCCTAAGTGAATAGGCTTCACTTAGGTTTTTTTTATAGAAAGACTTTTTCAGGTGGAGGTTCACGTTTGACTGCGGGTGAAACGAGTTGCCCACGGTTTAAGTTCTGCACATGCTGTAAACGATTAAGTAATTCATTTTGAATGAACAAAATGCAAGTTTGTAATTTAGACGAGCTTTTGAGTCGTGACGGATAAACTGCCCAAATATCCGCATCTTGCCAATATTCAGGCAAAATATGCTGGAGTTGGCCTGTAATCAACTCATCTGCAACATCCCAAATCGAACGGAAAATAATGCCGTGGCCTTCTATGGCAAGCTGATGAATAATTTCGCCGTTATTAGAAACAAAGCGTGGTTTGACATGAACCGAGACATCTTCAGAAGCATGCCTAAATTTCCAAAGTACGGAAGATTGATCACGTTCACTAATTGTTAAACAGTCGTGTGATTGCAAATCTTCAATGCTGTCTGGTACGCCATGCTTAAGTAAATAGCTTGGCGCTGCACACAAAATTCGAAAGTTAGAGGCTAACTTCTTCGCAATCATATTCGGTGCAATTTCATTACCAATTCTAATATCCAAATCAATGCTGTGCTGAATCAGGTCTTTGGTATTGTCGATGGTGTCAAAATGAATTTGAAGCTTTGGATAAAGCATCATTAATTTAGACAGAATTGGTGCGATATGCTTTCTGCCAAAACCAAAGCTACTAATAATATCCATACGACCCGTAGGCGTACTGAGCGGGTTATTCACTAGTTCACAGACTTCATCAAATTCTTCAAGAATATTTGAAACTCTCTCAAGGATGAGTTTGCCATCTTCCGTCAGGCTGACATGACGTGTGCTGCGATGAAAAAGTTTGCAGCTTAATGTGTTTTCTAAAATATTAATTCGCTTGCTAATAAAAGCTGGCGATGTCCCAAGTTCCTCAGCAGATTCGACAAAACTTTTTAGTTTAGCGACTGTGCAAAAAACCTTTAAATCCGATAGGTTAGGTAGATTGTTCACGATCCGTGTCCATTGGAGTGATAGTTCCGTTATTGATCATTTTTACTTAAAACATCATGTTTAAGTCATACAAGGATATTAGTCGAAGGTGTGAAGGAAGCTTATGGCAAAAAGATATAAAGTTGCCACGATTGCAGGCGATGGCATTGGTTTAGAAGTTCTACCAGAAGGAATTAAGGTTGTAAAGGCAGCAGCAGAGAAGCATGGCATTGAGCTTCAGTTAGATGCTTTCGATTGGGCAAGCTGCGATTACTACCTTGAGCATGGCAAAATGATGCCAAATGACTGGTTTGAAACCCTACAAGGTTACGATGCAATTTATTTTGGTGCCGTAGGCTGGCCAGATAAAGTACCAGACCATATTTCACTTTGGGGTTCTTTGCTTCAGTTCCGCCGTCGCTTTGACCAATATGTGAACTTACGTCCAGTGCGCTTGATGCCTGGGGTTAAATGTCCATTAGTGGGGAAAAAACCAGGCGATATCGATTTTTACGTGGTTCGTGAAAATAGTGAAGGGGAATACTCAGCCATTGGTGGTAAAGCTTTTGAAGGAACGGACCGAGAGTTTGTTTTACAAGAAGCCGTATTTACACGTCATGGTGTAGATCGCATTTTGCGTTATGCATTTGAGTTTGCAAATCAGCGTGATGCGAAAAAAATTACCGCAGCGACCAAATCAAATGGTATTGCGGTCAGCATGCCGTATTGGGATGAACGCGTTGACGCGATGGCAAAACAATATCCACAAATTCAAGCTGATAAACAGCATGTTGATATTTTAGCTGCTCGTTTTGTATTGCAGCCTGAGCGTTTTGATGTGGTTGTAGCATCGAATTTATTTGGCGATATTCTTTCCGATTTAGGCCCTGCATGTACAGGAACTATCGGTTTAGCTGCTTCGGCAAATTTAAACCCAGAAAGAAAATTTCCATCATTGTTTGAACCTGTACATGGTTCAGCACCAGATATTTACGGTAAACAAATTGCCAACCCAATCGCTGCGATTTGGTCGGGTGCCATGATGTTCGAATTCTTTGGTGAAGAAGACGAACGCTGCATTCAAGCAGGTCAGGACATTATGCAGGCGATTGAGAATGTATTAATTAATGGGCCAAAAACAGCAGATATCGGCGGTGAGGCAAAAACTTATGAGGTAGGAGATGCAATTGCATCGTGTGTAGCCCAAATTAAAATGGACGTGTTCGTTATGGAATAACGCCATCCAAAAATGGATGTAGGGATATGGATAATCAAAACACAAAAATTTATACGGATAAAGTTCTTGCCGTAACCAGCTTACTGTTTGTATTTATTTCAGTTGCTGGTTTGGCGATTTATTCGCAAGAGTCGATCAAGATTGCTGCAACATGGATGCAGTGGACAACATCGGTATTTACAACCCCAGTATTACTATTTGCTTTTTTAGCCATTATTTTTACTTTTGGTCTGGCCTTTAGTAAATACGGAAAAATTAAACTTGGAGAGGGAAAGCCTCAATACACCACGATGTCATGGATTTTTATGTTCATCTTGTCAGGTATTGGGTCTTCTACACTGTACTGGGGCTTTTTGGACTGGGCTTACTATTATCAAACTCCGGGTTTGAGCTTACCGCCTGAGTCAGCGGAAGCATTGAAATATAGTGTCGCTTACTCGTTTTTTCACTCTGGTTTAAGTGCTTGGGCAATTTATGCATTGGCATCAATTTCTTTGTGCTACAGCTACCATGTCAGAAAAAATAAAGGTTTGAGTTTAGCTTCCGTGATTGAGGCTGTAACAGGCTTTAAATCAACTGGCGTGGTTGGACGTTTAGTCGACCTCATGTTCTTGCTTTGCATGTTTGGTGCTCTGACGATTTCGTTAGTACTCACCGCCGTGACATTTACCAATATTTTGTCTCAGCTCACCGGTATCCCAAATACCTTTATGACCAAGGTCATCATTATTTTGGGCGTTTCGGTTGTGTTTGCACTCAGCTCTTATGTGGGCATGGATAAAGGTATGCAGCGTTTAAGCCATTTGGTGTGCTTGGGTGTTGTGTTATTTGCGATCTATGTACTGTGCTTTGGTCCGACTCAATTCATTTTGAATAATTCATTAATGAGTTTTGGATTAATGGCAACCAACTTTGTTGATATGAGCTTGTTTACCGACCCAATGGGTGATGGCAAGTTTACCCGCGAATGGACTGTATTTTATTGGTTATGGTGGATTTCATATGCACCGGGTGTGGCACTGTTCGTAACGCGTGTTTCGAAAGGTCGTACGATTAAAGAAGTGATCTTTGCCATGGTAATTGGCGGTAGTGTCGGTCTTTGGTTCATCTTTGGTGTATTTGAAAACTACAGCGTTTATAGCTTTATTCATGGGGCTGTGAATGTACCGCAAATTTTAACTCAACAAGGTGGTGAAGTTGCAATTGGACAATTGCTTAGCCTGTTACCTGCTGGAAAGCTAATGATGTGGATTTTCCTCGGCATTATGGTGGTGTTCTTGGCAGCACATATGGATGCGGTTGGATATGCTGTTTCAGCAACATGTACTCGCGGTTTAAGTGAAGGGCAAGACCCATCGCCAAACGCACGTCTGTTTTGGTGTGTCATGCTGACTTTGGTTCCAATTGCCATGATCTTTAGTAAAGCGCCTTTAGACACAATGAAAACAGCAACCATTGTGACGGCTTTACCATTCATCGTGATTATTTTGATTCAAACCTACGGCTTAGTGAAATGGCTCATTCAGGATTATGCCAAAGTCCCATCTCACTTGATTGAGCAACAAGGTTATGATGATTCGGAAATTGGTTTAAACCAGTCTCAAGATGAACATGCAAAAAGGATGCAGCTTGAGCTTGCAAGCTCAATCAAACTGGATAGAAAAACCAGCTAGAGGGAACGGTAATGACTACATGTGAACAGACCACTTATGCCTTAAGTGAAGAAATGCAAAGCCTTGCGTATTGGAGCAGTATTTATTCACCAGCAGATGCAGATATTGACTCAGTCCGTGCAGCATATGACGCGATGTGTCAACACTACATTTTGCCTCGTGATGGCAAGATCGAAGTAGAAGATCGAGTTGTTGCAAATGGAGAGCATCTAGTACCTGTTCGCATATATTCACCAAAAACTAATCGACCTGAGTCTGGTTGGCCATGTGTGTTGTATTTACATGGCGGTGGTTGGATGGTTGGTGGGCTCGATTCACATGAGTTTATTACCAGTTATTTGTGTCAGGACTTAAATGCAGTTGTCATTAGCGTAGATTACCGCATGGCACCAGAGCATCGCTTTCCGGCAGCTTTTGAAGATTGTTTAGCAGTTTATCAATGGCTTAAAAAGCATGGTTCAACTTGGCAGATCGATAGCGAAAATATCGTTCTAGCAGGGGATAGTGCTGGCGGTAATTTAGCAGCAGCCCTAGCAGTGGAGCTACAACATAGTGGTTTGCAAGCTCAAGGAGTGGCTTTGGTTTATCCGTGTTTAACTACAGCGTTTGATACACCAGCCGCACAAAAGCATGCCCATGCGCCGTTATTAACAACGGAAGATATGCATTTTTATTTAAAGGAATATGCACCTAACCCACAAGATTGGCAGGATTTACGTCTAGCGCCTTTATTGGCGACGGACTTTTCAGATATGCCTGCAAGTTTTGTCGCAGTTGCAGAATATGACCCTTTAAGTGATGACGGTTATCTCCTTACTCAAAAATTGGAACAAGCAGGAATTCCGAGTGAGTTCCATTTAGGCAAAGGTTTATTACATGGCAGTTTACGTCTCATGCGTGACTGCCCAGAAGTTCAACAGTTATATCAAAACATGCTGAGTGCGATACGTCGCATGTTTGGCAGTGTCGAAAAGACATCAATTTAGTATCGAGTCATTTGGACGAAAAGAATTTAATGGAGTAATAACATGAGTGCAGTTGAAAAATTACCTGAAGATTTTTGTGCAAACCCAGATGTTGCATGGACTTTTCCTAAAGTTTTCTATACTTCATCGCAAGTTTTTGAGCATGAGAAAGAAGCAATCTTTGCTAAAAGCTGGATTTGTGTTGCACATGGCAGTGAGTTGGCACAACCGAATGACTATATTACCCGTAAAGTAATTGGTGAAAATATTGTCATCATTCGCGGTAAAGATAGCGTTTTACGTGCGTTTTATAATGTATGTCCACACCGTGGTCATGAGCTTTTAAGTGGTAGTGGTAAAGCAAAAAATGTAATTACCTGCCCATACCATGCTTGGACTTTTAAGCTAGATGGTAGTTTAGCTTTGGCACGTAACTGTGACCATGTTGAATCTTTCGATAAAGAAAACTCAAGCATGGTGCCCTTAAAAGTTGAGGAATATGCCGGCTTTGTTTTCATTAATATGGATGAAAATGCGACATGCGTAGAAGACCAACTTCCAGAATTTGCTGAGCGTTTAAATCAAGCATGTAGCGTGATTAAAGATTTGAAACTGGCGGCACGTTTTGTGACAGAAACGCCAGCAAACTGGAAAGTGATTGTCGATAACTATCTAGAATGTTACCACTGTGGTCCTGCACATCCGGGCTTTGCTGACTCAGTTCAGGTCGATAAATATTGGCATACCACGCATCAAAACTGGACTTTACAATATGGTTTTGCGCGTTCATCAGAGAAGTCATTCAAGCTTGATCCATCAGTAACAGATCCAGAGTTTCATGGTTTCTGGACTTGGCCTTGTACCATGTTCAACGTGCCACCGGGCAGCAACTTCATGACTGTCATCTACGAATTCCCCGTAGATGCAGAAACGACTTTGCAGCATTACGATATTTATTTTACGAATGAAGAACTCACTCAAGATCAAAAAGATTTAATTGAGTGGTATCGCAATGTATTCCGTCCTGAAGATTTGAACTTGGTCGAAAGCGTACAACGTGGTTTGAAATCACGTGGTTATCGTGGTCAAGGCCGTATTATGACCGACAAGCAGCGCTCAGGAATTAGTGAGCATGGTATCGCTTACTTCCAGCATTTAGTGGCGCAGCATCACAAATAAAACAAATGGATTTATTCAGGTGTAAAGATGACTTACACCTGATTCTTCAGTTAGGAAGATGATATGTCGAGTTTACAAAGTACTGAATTATTTCAACAACAAGCCTATATTAATGGGAAATGGCTAGCTGCACAGTCGAATGCAACGGTTCCAGTGACCAACCCAGCAACAGGTGAAGAAATTGGCACAATTCCAAATATGGGAGTGGTTGAAGCTACACAAGCAGTCGAAGTTGCATATACGGCTTTGCAAAGTTGGAAAGCTTTAACTGCTCAAAATCGTGCAGATATTTTATTGGCTTGGTACAAACTAGTTATAGATCATACCGATGAACTTGCTTTAATCATGACCATTGAACAAGGCAAACCTTTGGCAGAAGCGAAAGGTGAGGTGCGTTATGCTGCTTCATTTATTCAGTGGTTTGCCGAAGAAGGCAAGCGTATTTATGGTGATGTGATTCCAACCGTAAATAACCAGCAGCGTTTTATTATTAGTAAAGAACCTGTGGGTGTTGTGGCTGCTATTACGCCGTGGAATTTCCCAATTGCCATGATTACTCGTAAAGCAGCACCGGCTTTAGCAGCTGGATGTACAGTTGTCATTAAGCCAGCTAATGAAACGCCTTACTGTGCTTTAGCGATTGCGAAGCTTGCAGAAAAAGCAGGTATTCCGGCTGGTGTGATTAACGTCGTTACTGGTAAATCACAAGAAATTGGTTCGGTATTTACTTCACATGAAAAAGTGAAGAAATTGACCTTTACTGGCTCAACTCCAGTAGGCCGCTTACTGATGCAGCAGTGCTCAAGTACCATTAAAAAATTAGCGCTTGAGTTAGGCGGTAATGCTCCTCTGATTGTGTTTGACGATGCCGATTTAGATAAAGCTGTACAAGGTGCGATTTTTGCTAAGTTCCGTAATGCAGGCCAGACCTGTGTTTGTGCTAACCGCATTTATGTACACGACAATATTTATCAAGCTTTTGCTGAGAAGTTTGTTCAAGAAGTACAAAAGTTTAAAGTTGGTAATGGTTTGGAAGATGGCGTACAAATTGGCCCATTAATTAATGAAAAAGCAGTGTTAAAAGCACAGCAGTTGATTGATGATGCGGTAAGTAAAGGAGCTAAAGTTGCTTGCGGCGGTAAGCAGCATGCTTTAGGACAAACCTTTTATGAGCCATCAGTTTTAACTGATGTTGACCGTACGATGGAAATTGTCCAAGAAGAAATTTTTGGTCCAGTTGCACCGCTCATTCGTTTTACAGATGAAGCAGATGTAGTCGCTCAAGCGAATGACACCATCTTTGGTTTGGCTGCTTATGTTTATAGCGAAAATATTTCACGTTTATGGCGAGTGTCAGAACAGCTTGAATATGGAATGGTCGGTATGAATGCCACAGCAATTTCAAATGAAGTTGTACCATTTGGTGGTGTGAAGCAATCAGGTGTTGGGCGTGAAGGTTCAAAGTATGGTCTTGAAGAATTCATGACCATTAAATACATGTGTTTAGGGCTTTAAGGATAAGCCCTAACAACAAGAATATGCGGTAAAAGAAGGATTCTAATATGGCTAGTCATTATGAAATGTTCCCAGCAGTTGTTACTCATGTGGAACAGCTTACCCCTTTAATCAAACGGTTTACGTTCAAACGTCAAGATGGGCAGAACTTTCCTCGATTTAGTGGGGGAAGCCATATTATTGTCAAAATGAATGAACAGCTTTCCAATGCTTACTCATTGATGAGCTGTACGCAAGACCTATCGACTTACCAAGTCTGCGTTCGTAAAGATGTGGAAGGTAAGGGCGGTTCTGTCTTTATGCATGATCAATGTAGTGAAGGCTGTGAAATTCAGATTTCAGAACCAAAAAATTTATTTCCATTAGCTGAAACAGGCAATAAACATATTTTAATTGCAGGTGGTATTGGCATTACACCATTCTTACCTCAAATGGATGAGCTTGCGACACGTGGTACTGAGTTTGAATTACACTATGCCTACCGTTCACCTGAACATGCGGCTTTGTTAGATGAGTTAAAGCAGAAACATGCTGAGCATGTGTTTAGTTATGTTGACTCAGAAGGTTGCGCATTAAATTTGGATGAGTTGATTTCATCACAACCTAAAGGTACACATGTCTATGTTTGTGGGCCGAAACCAATGATTGATGCTGTTATTGATTGTTGTAACAAGCACCGTTACCGCGATGAATATATCCATTGGGAACAATTTGCTTCAACAGTTCCTGAAGATGGTGAAGCATTTACTGTTCTACTTGCTAAGTCTAATCAGGAAATTGAAGTACAAAGTAATCAGACAATTTTACAAGCCATCGAAACATTAAATATTGATGTGGAATGTTTATGCCGAGAAGGGGTTTGCGGTACATGTGAAACGGCTATTTTAGAAGGTGAAGCCGAGCATTTCGATCAATACTTAAGTGATGCTGAAAAGGCTTCACAAAAGAGCATGATGATTTGTGTATCAAGAGCAAAAGGAAAAAAACTAGTATTAAATCTCTAATATATTTCTGTGGCTGATCAATTATTTAAAGTACGAATTTGCTAAAAAATGAACAAATAATGATGATCTGAATCTTATTTGTTCATTTGATAGGGTTTAGTGGTTTTGAACTCTTGACCTGCTATACAGAACTATAGATAATGCGCACACAGTTTACGGCTATGTAGCTCAGTTGGTTAGAGCACCGCACTCATAATGCGGGGGTCACAAGTTCAAGTCTCGTCATAGCCACCATTTTAAAAACCATGCTCATGCATGGTTTCTTTTTGTCTTTTTTTTACTCATTAAAATGTTTTTCAATAATATCGAGTGTTTTTGAGCTTTGATAAAAAGGAGCTAAAATCGCTTGAAGTAACGGTTCCAAAATACCGTGTTCATTAAAGGCATTCATAACCTTAGGGTAAAAACGTAAGGCTTCAGTTTGTAAATCGGTTTCAGTTAAACCAATCTCACTTAATACTTCAAATAAACTTTCGTCTTTATAAAAGTCATAAAAAACTTCTACGCCATAAAGAATAAGATCTTGCATAAATTGTGACTGGCGTAATTCTTTCCAGTATTCGTAAATTAAAACAAAGAACTCTTCAACATCAAGAGGAGTTAACTGTTTCATAAACTCATACATTTTTTTATGTCTAAGATCTTCCCATACATGTCGTATCAGACTTTCTAAATCTTCACTCGATAAAAGACTTAATTCTGTGAGTTGCTCATGAATAAAGCTGGCAATCCAAGTTTCAAGTTTATGCTCAAGACGTTGTTGCTGTAGAAAGGAGAATTTTTTGAGTTTATGTTGCCACTCAAAGTGGTAGTCATCAACTCTAGATGCGCTTAGAAATTTTGGTAATTTTTGTTCTAAGGTTGAGGTTGCAATATATTGGCAAAGTTGTTGTACAGAAGGGCTGCTTCTTAAAAACTGATTGAGATAAAGAGGAATATGTTCCATTTCTAAAAATTTGGAGAGCCACATTTCAAATTGGTAGTCAGATACCAAATCTTGTAGCTGAATTGGAGACTTCATAGCAGATAGATAAATACGCTGCGCAATTTCCCCAATAAACTCAAGTAAACCAGCACCTAGCTGCATTTCAAAAGCATAACGTTTCACAACGGCTTGTAGTTGCTCTAAATCCACCACTTCATGAAGTTTGATTTCGTCAGCATGTTGCATAAAGAGTTGAATGAACTGCTGGAAATAAATAGGTGAGTTTTCTATAGATAATTGTTTTTTGAAAAATTCCACCTGCTCAAGCAAAAGTGCTTGAGCAAGTGCTGTAGTTTTTGATGAGTTTTCCTGCTCAGTCATTCGCTGTCCAACCGTTGACAATCGGATAACGTCGTTCGCGACTAAATGCACGAGAAGTAATTCTCGGGCCAATCGCGCCTTGACGACGTTTATATTCATTACGATCAACTAAACGGATAACTTTTTCAACTACTTCTTTATCAAAACCTTTGGCTATAATATCTGCCTGACTTAAATCTTCTTCAATGTATGCGTAAAGAATGGCATCTAATACATCATATGCTGGTAAAGAGTCTTGGTCTTTTTGGTCTGGGCGAAGTTCTGCTGAAGGTGGACGAGTAATAACACGTTCAGGAATAACAGGAGTTTCGCTTAAGCTATTACGGTATTTTGCTAATTCAAAAACGATAGTTTTATAAACATCTTTTAGAACTGCAAAACCACCAACCATATCACCATAAAGTGTACAGTAGCCAACTGAAAGCTCAGACTTGTTGCCAGTAGCGAGTACTAAATTACCAAATTTATTTGATAAGCCCATGAGTAATGTGCCGCGTGCGCGCGCTTGTAAGTTCTCTTCGGTTGCATCTGCTGGTGAGTTGCCAAAGAAAGGATACAAGGTTTGCATAAAGCTATTTACAACTGAATGTATTTCAGCAATACCGAAAGTTACACCCATACGACGAGCCTGTTCTGCCGCATCTTCCACACTAATTTGAGAAGTATAAGTATAAGGCATCATTACGGCTTGTACTTTTTCTGCACCAATTGCATCAACAGCAATAGCGAGTGTAAGAGCTGAGTCAATACCGCCAGATAAACCTAAAATTACACCTGGGAAACCTGAACGCTCTACATAGTCACGTGTTGCCAGAACTAAACCTTGATAGATCTCTGCAAATGTTTCTAAAGCAGGAGCTGATTCTGTGACTTTAAATGCTTTGTTTTTTGGGTCAAATTCAGCGATGTAGAGGTCTTCTTTAAAGCTTGGTGCTTGTAAAGCAATTCCACCATCTTTATTGCTGACAAAACTTGTGCCATCAAAAATTAAATCATCTTGGCCGCCCACTTGGTTAACGTACACAATGTTGAGGTGAAGCTGTTTTGCAAGTTCACTTAAGGTTTGTGTACGATGCTGTGGTTTACCGACTTCGTATGGTGATGCATTAAGTACAAGAACAGTATCAACATTGAGTTGGCTTAACTGTTTTACGGTATTAATTGACCAGATATCTTCGCAAATCAATACGCCAAACTTATGTCCAAGATATTCAAACACCAAATGCTGATGTCCTTTTTGGAAATAACGTTTTTCATCAAAGACGCCATAGTTTGGTAAATTGTGTTTGTTAAAAACACCCAAAACTTGACCGTCTTTCATGACAGCAGCAGAATTATAACGTTGGCCATCTTCTGTCTGGTTCACAAATCCGAAAACCATGACAATATCTTTAACTTCGGCAAGTTGAGCAAAAGCCTTTTGCATACGTTTATTTAAATTTGGACGTAGCAGTAAGTCTTCAGCTGGATAACCAATAACAGAAAGCTCGGGAAAAATAATCAGGTCAGCGTTTTGTTTTTTCGCCTGATTTACTTGCTCAATCATCTTTTGGGTGTTTGAGTCAATATTGCCAATATGCGGAGAAAACTGAGCAAGGGCAACTTTAAAACTTTTCATTCAAACCTAATCCTAGATCATAACGAATATAGATACACACAGTGTTGATTTTTATAGATATAATTTTTCAACGATGTGTATGATACGATAGTAAACAATTAAAATAGTAAACAAAAATGTCAAGATCAATAATATATACCAATCACATATTTTCTGCGTAAAAATAACGAGATTTTCTGTATAGAATAGAAACAGGCTTCATTATTTTTATTATTTGTATACTGCCTTATTACAAGCTAATTTGGAATAAGCGCGTTATATTATTTTCAATCATTTGAATTAAATAAGACTGATTTTCTACCTTAGATAACTATTTCTGATTTATATGAATTCTCATTTACATTAAGCAAAAAATGTTACGTTCAAAGAATGAATGATTATTTAGTTACAAATGAAGTTGCGGTGAACAGATAATATTTGGGATTTTTCCAGAGCAAATGTCACGGGCAATTTCACCTTGTTGTTCAATGTTATAAGAGCTAAACGCCTTGTGAGGAGAGTAGGTGTATTTATAGGGGTTGTAGCTTTTAAAGCTAAGATAGTAGGCCGATTGCAGTAATGCACCTTTAAGTAGTACATGAATACCTTTTTGATATTGCATGACATGAGTGAGTTCGTGAATAAAAATACCCTGCATAAATTTAGATTCTAGAGCATAATTTTCACTGTAATCGGAAATATTGACATAAATATTTCCGTTTGGAGCCATAAAAATACCGTAAGACTGCCAAGGAAGGTAGCGAGTAGCAATAATTTTAGGTTGTTCACAATTGAGCATGTCGCCGAAGACCATTTGTGCTAATACTTTTTCTTGAGCAGTCAAATGCCTAATTGGGTAGTTTTTCAAGTGACGGAAAATAAAAAGCGTAAGAAGAATAAATTGTGTATGGATTAAGCGTTTAAAGGCATTAAAAGTTAGCATAGCTTTGCCATTAAATGAGTTCATCTATTTCTTTAGCATAGTATAGATTAGGTATTGCGAAATAAAGAGGCGTGATTATTTATTAGTTTTATCGTTCTGTTTTAAAAAATATAAAGCTTTAAATGGATCTAGTTTTCTTATTGCTGTGAATAAAAGATTTCTTGGATAAGAAAAGCAAAAGCCCCAGTTAAAACTGAGGCTTTACGACAACTAAAATCACAACAGCAAATAAAATTAAGGTCGGCATTTCATTAAAGAAGCGCCAGAACTTATGTGATTTATAGTGAGCATTTCCAATGAGTTTTTTACGGTAGTAGCCACATACCAAATGGTAGATGACTAACAAAGCCACTAAAGCGACTTTAAGGTAAAACCATGTTGCCTGATGGTAATGTCGAGTTGCATCGCCCCAATCCACAAGGAAATGAGCAGTAATTAATGTGGCAATCAGAGAAGGCCACATAATTCCACGATACAACTTACGTTCCATTACTTCAAAGCGTTGATGACTAACAGCATCTTCACTCATAGCATGATAAACATATAGACGTGGTAAGTAGAACAAAGCAGCGAACCAACAAACCACGGCAATAATATGTAATGCTTTTACCCACAAAAAAGCATCAGAAGGTGCATCCATCGATAATCCTACGTGGGATTATGCATCCCACTTCTTGAAAATAAGGCAAGCGTTAACACCGCCAAAGCCAAAACTGTTACTCATTACAGTATTCAATTTTGCATCACGTTTTTCAAGTACGATATCAAAAGGTTTTGCGCCTTCATCAAGTTCAGTTACATTGATGTTTGGTGCAATAAAATCATTTTGCATCATTAGAACAGAATAAATAGCTTCTTGTACGCCAGCTGCACCTAAGCTATGACCTGTCATAGATTTAGTTGAGCTAAGAGGAGGTACATTACCTTCGCCAAATGCACGTTCCATTGCTTTAAGTTCTGTAATGTCACCAGCTGGAGTAGACGTACCATGTGTATTTACATAGTCAATTTTGTCTACGCCATGTTGCTTAGCTTCTTCAAGCGCCATTAACACACAACGTGTAGCACCTTCACCGCTTGGAGCAACCATGTCTGCACCATCGCTGTTTGCAGCATAACCCACGACTTCAGCTAAAATGTTGGCACCACGTGCTTGAGCGTGTTCAAGTGATTCAAGTACTACGAAACCACCACCGCCAGCAATAACGAAACCATCACGGTCTGCTGAATATGGACGAGATGCTGTTTCTGGAGTTTCATTGTATTTTGAGCAAAGCGCACCCATTGCATCAAACAATAAACTTTGAGACCAATGATCTTCTTCACCACCACCAGCAAGCATAAGGTCTTGTTTGCCGAGCTGAATCAGGTTGTACGCATAACCAATTGCGTCAGCAGAAGTTGCGCAAGCACTTGTAATTGTATGAGCAATACCTTGCAGTTTGAATGCAACACCTACGTTTGCTGTAATAGTGTTTGACATGTTGCGTGGTACGAAGAAAGGTCCTACTTTACGTGCACCTTTAGTTTCTAAAAGCTCTGTCATTTCAACAACAGATGCAGTTGAACCACCACCTGAACCGCCTGCGATACCGTAACGTGGATTACCACCGATTTGCTCAGCAGTAAGACCTGCATGTTCAACAGCAGCTACAGCAGCATTGTAAGCGTACATTGCACATACGCCCATAAAGCGTTTTAACTTACGGTCAATATGATCAAAATCTTGGTCTGCAGCAGCGCTCACATGACTTTTAAAATTGAGTTCAGCATAAGTTGGGTTAAAACGTGTCCCGGAGATTCCATTTTGAAGTGAATGAGTAACTGCTTCTAAAGAGTTACCGATACATGAGTTAATACCCATACCAGTGATTACAACACGTTTCATCTACAGGTCCCTTTATGGTGATATTAAGAGTCGATCGTGATCAACAGCTACGAAAACGAATAGGAGAATATAGCTGTAAGAAAACAAGACTCATGTTTTTTCGTTGTTAACATGATAGCAGAAAGGATTTTTATTTCTTATGGCAAATCTTTATGACAATTTTACATTTAAAAAAAATAACTAAAGACATGGTATGTTGCATTTAGGGTTAACTAAAATACACACATTCAAGTTGAGATAAATCCACATTCCACCTAGTATTTATGTCTAATTAGATAAATTAAAAAATCGAGGTACTTGATGACAAAATTTAATAATAATCAATCTGACAATTTGTTTTCTCAGGTCTTCGGAGTGGCTAAAAAGCTCAGTTCTACAGGATTGAGTATCTTACAACAGAACCAATCAGGTGATGTCAGTAAGGTAATTGAACCAATTCCAACTGGTAAAACGGTTGAAGGAAAATCGAGAACTAAAAGCCCATTTGAAGTTGAGCAATATGAAAGTCCTCAACAAATGCTACGTGAACAATTGCCGAAAGTAACTCGGCAGGTCTTTGGGCGACATTTTACAAAAGTAAATGGTGTGGCTACATTCCTTTCCCCAGATTGGGATGAAAAAATCTCAGGCTATTTATTTGATTGGCTGAATGACTTTAGTTCAAAAAGCACCTTAACTGAAAAAATCTTAGAAGAAGCGGGTGCTAAAGATTTGTTTGAGCTAACAAAGGATACGGGCCGTTCTCAACGTTTAAGTCAGGCGCTCATCGAGCAAAATAAATTAATTGCGACAATACAAGGGGCAATTACTGGCGTGTCGAGTGTGGTTGGTGCTGCTGTAGATATTCCTGTTTCACTTGTGTTGGTTTTAAGAACGATTTATCAGACTGGAAGATCACATGGCTTTGATCTTTTGGAAGTTACAGACCAAGATGTTGTCGAATTTATCTTTAAAGAAGTTGATATTAGCCTGATTGCCGAAAAGCAAACTCTATTATTGGCTTTAAAAACATTGCGGAATATGTTGGAAACACAAGATATTCATCAATTTCAGCAGGTGTTAGGTTCAACTACCGATTTAGATACTTTAAAGAACTGGCTAGTCGATGAAGACGGAGAGTTTAAATGGGGTTGGTTAAATCGTATTCCGAAACTCTCAGCCTTTGGTAAAGTTACACCAGTTGCTGGTGCTGTTTTAAGCGCTGTATATAGTTGGAAACTGCAAGAAGATGTGGGTCATAAAGCACAGGCTATCTTTGGAGCTGCAAGACATTATTTAAATGAACATCCAAGTGAGCATTTATCTCCGCTACAGGCTTATTATGCAGCGGTTACGCTGATCCAGAAAGCCAGCCCACGTCTTTTAAATGTTGGTGAAGATGGCAATATTCATGCTGCACATCATCATAAAGTAGAAAACCATGATGTAATTTCAAAAGTATCTATTGTCTTAAAGCCTACAGAAAGTAAAAAGAGCGAAGAGAAAATTCAGGAAAATGTTCATCAAGGTATCGAGCAACTTGCCGATAAACATGTAGAGGAACATGAGCATACTGAGCAAAAACCAGCTTTAGCTCCAGAGGAAGATGAGGAGGAGCTGGATGATAAAAAATACTCTTAACAATACGCTTACAAATAAGAGGTTTAAAAATAAAATTTGAACTCTATTTAACTTTGTAAGTTATCCTGTCAAAGATTGATATGGTCAACATTTGGTAAGTATTGCCGTGTTGACCATTTTTGCATCTTAGCTTACAATTATGTGCCCTTAAAAAGAGGTATTTCTTTTTAAGGTTTTTTAATAACGGGAGAATTGCCATATGGCAACAACGAATCAGTTGATCCGTAAGGGTCGTACGACTTTGGTTGAAAAATCCAAAGTTCCTGCGTTGAAGGCTTGTCCACAACGTCGTGGTGTTTGTACACGTGTTTATACAACTACACCAAAAAAACCTAACTCAGCTATGCGTAAGGTTTGCCGTGTTCGCTTAACTTCAGGTTTTGAAGTATCTAGCTACATCGGTGGTGAAGGTCATAACCTACAAGAGCACAGTGTTGTTCTTATCCGTGGTGGTCGTGTTAAAGACTTACCGGGTGTACGTTACCATACCGTTCGTGGTTCATTAGACTGTGCTGGTGTTAAAGATCGTAATCAATCACGTTCTAAATACGGTACTAAGCGTCCTAAGAAGTAATTCTAGGAAACTAGTCCAATAAGCCCTTTAGCGTTTCGCTTGTTTGAATTCTTCATAGATTTGTAATTCAAGCGACGTATAGTAAGGCCAGCGTCGTGTACATGACACTTGTACAAACTGCTGGATTATCCTGAAGTGTCATATTATTAGGTGTATTAAAATGCCAAGACGTCGCGTAGTCGCTGCTCGTGAGATCCTTCCAGATCCAAAATTTAGCAGCCAAACAATCGCTAAATTCATGAACCACGTAATGCAAGATGGTAAAAAATCTGTTGCTGAAGGTATCGTTTACGGTGCTTTAGAACGTGTTCAAGAAAAAAACAAAGTAGACCCAGTTGAATTTTTCGAGACTACTCTTGAAAAAGTTCGTCCTATGGTTGAAGTAAAAGCACGCCGTGTTGGTGGTGCTACTTATCAAGTACCTATGGAAGTACGCCCATCCCGTCGTACTGCCTTAGCAATGCGTTGGTTAGTAGATGCTGCTGCTAAGCGTTCTGAAAAAACGATGGCTTTACGTCTTGCTGGTGAGTTGCTTGATGCAGCTGAAGGTAAAGGTTCAGCAATCAAAAAACGTGAAGACGTGCATCGTATGGCTGAAGCCAACAAAGCCTTCTCTCACTACCGTTTCTAAGCGGATAAAACAGTCCCTAATCAGGAGAATATTCATGCGTACAGCAGCTCGATTCAACATTGCTCTTTATCAAAGTGGGAGCTTTGCGGGTATTTAAGTTGCCTGCTTGGATATTTGCGCGCATCAATTTAATTGATGCGCCCTGTTTTAAATATAACATTTAGGAATGTAGACATCATGGCTCGCCAAACCCCGATTAGTAATTACCGTAACATCGGTATTTCTGCGCACATTGACGCAGGTAAAACAACTACAACAGAACGTATTTTGTTCTACACAGGTGTATCTCACAAAATTGGTGAAGTACACGATGGTGCAGCAACAATGGACTGGATGGAACAAGAGCAAGAGCGCGGTATTACAATTACCTCGGCTGCTACAACTTGTTTCTGGTCTGGTATGGGTAACCAATTCGAACAACACCGTATCAACGTAATTGACACCCCGGGACACGTAGACTTCACAATTGAAGTTGAACGTTCTATGCGTGTTCTTGACGGTGCGTGCATGGTTTACTGTGCAGTTGGTGGCGTACAACCTCAGTCTGAAACTGTTTGGCGTCAAGCAAACAAATATAAAGTGCCTCGTTTAGCATTCGTGAACAAGATGGACCGTACTGGTGCAAACTTCTTCCGTGCTGTTGAGCAAGTTAAAACTCGTTTAGGTGGTAATCCTGTACCTATCGTTGTGCCAATTGGTGCAGAAGATACGTTTGCTGGTGTTGTTGACCTTATCGAAATGAAAGCGATTATCTGGGATGAAGCATCTCAAGGTATGAAGTTCGAATACGGTGATATTCCTGCTGACCTCGTTGATACTGCGAACGATTGGCGTACTAAGATGGTTGAAGCTGCGGCTGAAGCATCTGAAGAGTTAATGGACAAATACCTTGAAGAAGGCGATCTTTCTAAAGAAGAAATTATTGCTGGTCTTCGTGCTCGTACATTAGCATCTGAAATTCAAGTAATGCTTTGTGGTTCAGCGTTCAAGAACAAAGGTGTTCAACGTATGTTGGATGCTGTAATTCAATTCTTACCTTCTCCAACAGAAGTTAAAGCAATTGAAGGTATTCTTGACGACAAAGCTGAAACTAAAGCATCTCGTGAAGCATCTGACGAAGCTCCGTTCTCTGCGTTAGCGTTCAAAATCATGAACGATAAGTTCGTAGGTAACTTAACTTTCGTACGTGTTTATTCTGGTGTTCTTAAACAAGGTGATCCAGTTTATAACCCAGTTAAATCTAAGCGTGAACGTATCGGTCGTATCGTGCAAATGCATGCGAACGAACGTCAAGATCTTGATGAAATCCGTGCAGGTGATATCGCAGCGTGTGTAGGTCTTAAAGACGTTACTACTGGTGATACATTATGTGATGAGAAAAACATCATTACACTTGAGCGTATGGAATTCCCAGAGCCAGTAATTTCATTGGCTGTTGAACCAAAAACTAAAGCTGACCAAGAAAAAATGTCAATTGCTTTAGGTCGTTTGGCGAAAGAAGATCCATCGTTCCGCGTTCGTACAGACGAAGAATCTGGTCAAACAATTATTGCTGGTATGGGTGAGCTTCACCTTGACATCATCGTTGACCGTATGAAGCGTGAATTCGGTGTTGAAGCGAACATTGGTAAACCAATGGTTGCTTACCGCGAAACAATCAAAAAGACTGTTGAGCAAGAGGGTAAGTTCGTTCGTCAAACAGGTGGTAAAGGTAAATTCGGTCATGTATATGTTCGTTTAGAGCCTATGGATGTTGAAGAAGCTGGTAAAGAATACCAATTCGCTGAAGAAGTTGTCGGCGGTACAGTACCTAAAGAATTCTTTGGTGCGGTTGACAAAGGTATTCAAGAACGTATGAAGAATGGTGTATTAGCTGGTTACCCTGTTGTGGGTATCAAAGCGACATTATTTGATGGTTCTTACCACGATGTCGATTCTGATGAATTGTCGTTCAAAATGGCTGGTTCGTACGCTTTCCGTGACGGTTTCATGAAAGCTGATCCTATCCTTCTTGAACCAATCATGAAAGTTGAAGTAGAAACTCCAGAAGACTACATGGGCGATATCATGGGTGACTTAAACCGTCGTCGTGGTATGGTTCAAGGTATGGATGATCTTCCTGGTGGAACTAAAGCAATTAAAGCAGAAGTTCCATTGGCTGAGATGTTTGGTTACGCGACTCAAATGCGTTCTATGTCTCAAGGTCGTGCGACTTATTCTATGGAATTTGCTAAATACGCTGAAACTCCACGTAACGTGGCTGAAGGCATCATCGCTAAGTTCCAGACTGGCGGTAAAAAAGGTGACGACGAGTAATCTTTCGATTACTATAAGCCCAAACTAATTCTTAGTTAAAACCAAGCGCTCGTGCAGTGACCCTGCATGAGCAGTTTATAAAGGAAGATCATCATGGCTAAAGCCAAGTTTGAACGTAATAAGCCACACGTAAACGTGGGCACAATC